>DASYWC010000036.1:0-4963 GCA_035936615.1 Allosphingosinicella sp.
CTAGACGATGTTGAGCCCGGAGGCGCCACCGGGGGGGGGGAGGTTGGCGCGTCCGGGCTCATATTCTGGATAGCGAGAGCGGGGGGGCAAAAGGTCACTATCCGAACTTCATAACGAGGAAGCCCTGCAGGGGTTCCGCGCGATTCGAAAAAAATGCGCTCCCTTTCACTTTTTTTCCGCAACCCTCCCGTTCTCCCGCCGGTTAATGGGAGAAATAGGAGACGCGAAGTGGCAAAGCCGCCGAAAAGCACCCCACATTCGGACATAGACGGGGTACACGAGGACGAGCGGCCGAATATCGAAACGGCCAACGATGTGGGTCAGGACAACCAGGATGTCAAACTGGCTGCGGAAGAGACGGTCGGCCGTCCTCCGCGCAGTCCGGTTCGGGGGCTTGGCGATCAAGCGGACTAGGACGGACGCCTCGGCCGGGCGGCTACGAGTCCGCCTTGTCGACCACTGCGATGTCCAGCGAGTAACGGCCTTCCGCCTCGTCCCGCTCCAGCGGCGAGCGCAGTTGCCGTGACAGGCCCGTCACGATCCGGTTGAAGCGCTCGGACAGCATTTCGTCGCACTCGACCTGCGCCTCCAAGGCTTCGGACTCGACAGCCAGCCGAGCGGTCCCGATTCCGCCGCCGCCTTCGCCGTGAAGTCCTACCGTCACCGAGCGAGCGCCGCACAGCATGCTGAATTCGACGATTTCCGTGAGCAGGAACGCCACCGACACTGCAACGTCCTGGTTTGCGTAATAGCCTTCGACGTCGAGCCGGATCGTCATGTTCGCGGCCGACGCGGGAGCAGTCGCCCGAAGGTTCGCCGCGAGTTCGGAGATCAGCGAGCGCAGCGCCACCCCCCGATTTTCCTCCAGTTCGGCATAATGATTGCGGTGAACCACGGCGAGGGCGTCGACCCGGCGCTGGATCGAGGCGTAGGCCGCAGCGACATCCTCGTTGCGGGACCCGCGCGAGTGAAGGTTGAGAAGCGAGGCGACCACCTGGAGGTTGTTCTTCACCCGGTGGTGGACTTCGCGGACAAGCTTGCGCTGCCGCTCCACCGCCGCTTCGAGCTCTGCTTCGTGCCGCGCCACCGTCTGGGTCATCCGGCTGAAGGAGGCGCCAAGCTCGCCGATTTCCTTGGCAGGAGTCCTGAATGGAGGGAGCGCCAGTTCGGTGTCGCCCGGCCGGTAGGCAGCCACCGCCCTCTGCATCCGCGACAATGGCCTCAACAGCAGCCAGTGGACGAGCATCCAGGCAATGGCCGCAGCGAACCCCCACATCAGCAAGGGCAGCATCATCATCAGGAATTCGGTGGCGCTGAGCGGGGTGGCGCTGAGAGCGATCTTCAGCTGCAGCCGGTTGTCGGCGACCGGTGCCTCGGCTCGGACGGTCTGCATCAAAGGCCCGTCCTTGTAGCCGTCGCTCAGCGACATCACGCGATCGCCCTGGACGAGGTCGAGGTCGAAAGCGCGCGAGGTGCCCGGGATGTTGGTGAGTTCGGCAAGCCCCAGCCGGGGGAACTCGCCCATGCCCTCGACCGCGCCGCTCTCGTCGTACAGCGCGAACCGGAGCGCCTGGCCCTGCGGGCTCAGCACGACACGGGAACGCTTGCCGCCCGAATTCATCATTTCGGGCGGCGGGACAAAGCCGGGGGTCGCGCAGCGCAGATCGCCCTCAGTTCCGAAGAGGGCGTAGCGGCCGGCAATGCCACTGGCGCTCATCAAGCGCCTGAGTGTCGTCTCGCAAATCGCGGAGCCGGATGGGGAGGCAGCGATGGCGGCACTTGCCGCGCGAATGGTGAGCGCGCTTCGAGTCAGCGAGGAGTCGACCCGTTGGGCCTGGATCTCAAGCCGCGCCTGGGTCTCCTGGACCCGCTTCTGGCTATTCTCCCTCGCCGTCTGGAGCGACCCCAGCAGGGCGAGGAAGCCGAGCGGCAGGAGCGCCAGGCTCATGATGATCAGCATCTTGAGCCCTGTGGAGAGGCCGGCGAACTTCAAGGCTGACCGACCATGTGCCGGCGGCGAAGCGTCACTTCACTATTCCCCGCCGTCATGACCCGGAATTATCCGAGCTTGCCCAGCAGGTCGAGCATCTCTGAGGGTATGTCTTCGCTCACCGTCTGCTCGTAGGCGGAGCGAAGAGCGTTTCCGACTTCGGGAATGGGAGCCCGCTTCTTACTGCGCTGGGACTTTTCCGAAGGGCCGTCGTCCACTTCATGCGCCTCCGTCTTTCGGCGGCGCTGGCCATCCTTTTCATCTACCAAAGCCAAATTGTCTCACCCCTCGCGGCCGAGCCGCGCCCGCTGCAAATAAATATATCGGCCCGCTGAAGCGCTCCTGAAGGAGGCCCACTGACAAGCATTCTCAAGCGTTGAAGCGCATTCAAAATAGCCCACGCCGCCTTGGAAACAAAAAAGTCGCAGGATGGTTCCACACTCGTGCGAGGAGCGGGCGGGCCCAGTTTCCCTGCGCGATTACGTGCCCTCGGGCAGGCTTGCAATGCGGTGGAGAGCCTCCCACAAGAGCCGCAAGATTGAACAGGAGCTAGAACGAACATGTCGCTTGGTCAGGAACTCGCGCCGCACCTTCCCTTCCTTCGCCGCTATGCGCGCGCGCTGACCGGCACTCAGGCCCACGGCGACGCATTCGTGCGAGCGACCCTGGAAGCCATCGTCGCCGCTCCGGAGGCCTTCCCGCGCGACGTCGATCCCCGGCTGGGTCTCTACCGCACCTTCCATGCCATTTGGTCGTCGGCGAACATCGAAGACGATCCAGGTTCGTCGGGCGGCGCGGACGACGCGGAGGGCATCGCCCAGGCGCGCCTCGCCCGAATCACGCCGCTCTCCCGGCAGGCGCTGTTGCTGACGGCGATGGAGGGCTTTACCCCCGAGGACACCGGCTTCCTGATCGGAGCGTCGCCAAGCGACGTCGAGCAGCTGGTTGCAGAGGCGCTCTCCGAGATCGAGCGGCAGACCCGGGCGGAGGTGCTGATCATCGAGGACGAGCCGATCATCGCGATGGACATCGAGACGATCGTTCGCGACCTCGGCCACACCGTCACCGGAGTCGCGGTGACTCGCGACGAGGCTCTGAGTCAGGCGCTCGCACGGCGCCCGGGCCTGGTGCTCGCCGATATCCAGCTCGCCGACGACAGCTCCGGAATCGATGCGGTGAAGGACATCCTGGAGGAATTCTCGGTGCCGGTCATCTTCATCACCGCCTTCCCCGAGCGCTTGCTCACGGGCGAGCGGCCGGAGCCGACGTTCCTCATCACCAAGCCGTTCCAGCGCTCGACAGTCAAAGCGGCGATCGCTCAGGCCCTCTTCTTCGACAGCGCGACCGTTCCTGCCTGACGGAACTTGCCTCGTGCAGGAGGCGTTAGCTTGGCCTTACGGCCGCAAAAGGAATAGCTTTCCCCGATGGAAGACCCAGAAAAGCATATCGGCAAAACGGAGGCCCGAGGGGGCACGACGCCGCATATGACGCGTTATATCCTGCCCATCTCCACTGGGCTGGTGGTAATTCTCTTCGCGCTCATCTTGTTTGTCTGGCGTTGATAGCTACCTGTTGTGCAGCGCCCGCCTTCGGTTGCGGCGCTGTTTTGCTGTAATGATCCTAGCGTGTCGGGGGCTCGATGGCGGCCGAAGAGCCAATTAATTCTGAGGAAGAACGGCCGGAGCCGGTCGAGCACGTCCCACTCTCCGACGGGGAGTTCAAGGACCAGCTCGCCCAGGTGATCCCGCATCTTCGCGCCTTCGGACGCTCCCTTTCGGGCAGCCGCGACCTGGCCGACGATCTGGTGCAGGAGACGCTCCTCAAGGCATGGGCGGCGCGCAAGCGCTTCCAGGCCGGCACCAACATGCGGGCCTGGACCTTCATCATCCTTCGCAACCTGTTCCTAAGCCAGATGCGGCGCGCTCGCTTCAAGGGCGAGTGGGACGAGCTGACCGCGTCCAAGCTGCTTGCCGCTCCCGCCAGCCAGGATCGTCACGTGGAGCTGGGAGACATGCAGCGCGCCCTCATGCACTTGCCGCAACCGCAGCGCGAGGCGCTGATCCTCGTCGGGGCTGGCGGCTTTGCCTACGAAGAGGCGGCGGAAATCTGCGGCTGCGCCGTTGGCACGATCAAGAGCCGCGTGGCTCGAGGGCGGGTTGCATTGGAAAATCTGCTGAGCGACGGCGACCTGCCTTCACGCAGGCTCCACGAGACGGACGTCAACAAGACCGCGCTTCAAAGCATCATGAGCGAGGTCGACGACCTCAGCCGGGATCGGGGATAGTTCAGTCGAGGCGAGCGAGCAGCTCTTCGAACCCCTTGAGCGAACGGACTTCGCCGTCCATCGCGAACGCCTCACGCAAAGCGTTGCCGACGCCGGCATGAACGGTGGGCGGAGCCACCTTCACGAACCGGCGCGAACGGGCGTCCAGCATAGCTTCTGTTCTCAAATTCAGCATATTCACCCCGCCCCAACGCGCGGCCCCCCGAGGGGTTGCCACCGTTGCGCGGCGGCAATGAAACTGATCCAAGATGTGACATGCATGTGACACAGGATGAAGCTGCGGTGAGGGAGGCGATCGGCCGTGCTCGCCGTCATTCGCCGTTCCTGGCGCTTCAGATCGATCGGTTCCCGCTGATCGCCGAGACTCTCGGCAAGGGGGAGGTTGGGCCGGCGATCGAATGTGCCCGAGCCGTCGGAGACGACGCGCCGAACCTTGCCTCTGGTCTGCGGCGGGAGCGAAGCGCGCTCGCGCTGGCCCTGGGCGTCGGAGACCTGGCCGGAGCGCTTCCGCTCGAGGCGGTGGTAGGGGAACTCTCCGAGCTTGCGGACCGAGTCCTCCAACGGGCGCTTGCCGACGCCTTCGCCGCGCGGACCCCGGACGTCCAGCCCGCCGGGTTCGTCGTCCTCGCGCTAGGCAAGCACGGGAGCCGTGAGCTCAATTATTCGTCGGACGTCGATCTGCTGTTCCT
>DASYWC010000037.1:0-7992 GCA_035936615.1 Allosphingosinicella sp.
GACCGGTCCTTTGCGGTGAGCGCTGCCAGCGGCAGCACCACGTCCGGAACGTTCAGGCCCTTGTTGTTGGAGATGGTGCCGCCGACCTCGACCCTAGTCTCGATCCGGTCCTCGCTTGCCCTGGTCACTCGGAAGACGAGCTATCCGTCGTCGACCAGAAGCCGAGTGCCCGGCTCCACCGCGCTGAAGATCTCGCGGTGGGGGAGTGGGCCGCGGGCGGAGTCGCCTGGGGTCTCGTCGCGATCGAAGACGAACGTCTTTCCCTTTTCCAGAACCGCCTTACCCTCGGCGAACTGCCCGACCCGAAGCTTGGGCCCCTGCAGGTCCGCAAGGATCGTCATCGGCCGATCGAGCTCCTTCTCCAGAGCTCGGATGATCTCGATCAGCTTCAGGTGGTCCGAATGCTTGCCGTGGCTCATGTTGATCCGGAAAGCGTCCGCCCCGGCCTCGGCTAGCCTCCGGATCATCTTGGCGGAATTGCTTGCTGGGCCGAGCGTGGCCAGGATCCGCACCTTTCGGCTTCGCGGGACGAACTGGCTCTGCATTTTCTCTCCGCCGGGCATTGGGGGCGGAAATAGCCACTATTCGTTACAGTTCAACCCGGGGCGCTTGAGCCCCACCCCGGCACCTCGTAGAGCCTGCACCTCACATCAGAATCGGGGTAGCATTTACATGGCGGAAGGGACGATCGCGGCCGAGGAGCTGCGGCTCTTGATCGAACGTATCGAGCGGCTGGAAGAAGAGAAAAAGGCGATCGCGGACGACGTGAAGGACGTCTATTCCGAAGCCAAGTCGCGCGGCTACAACACCAAGACCATGCGCGCGATCGTTCGCCTCCGAAGGATGGAGAACCACGACCGGCAGGAGGCCGAAGCGCTGCTGGAGACCTACAAGGCCGCGCTCGGAATCAGCTAGGGAGAAGGATCATGATCGTCAGCACGACACCGACGCTCGAGGGGCGCCCCATCCAGCAGTATTTCGGCGTCGTCACGGGCGAGTGCATCGTCGGCGCGAACATCTTCAAGGACCTGTTCGCGGGTGTGCGCGATGTCGTCGGCGGCCGTGCAGGTGCCTATGAGGACACGCTTCGCCAGGCGCGCAACATCGCTTTCCAGGAACTGGTGGATGCGGCGGGGCAGCATGGCGCCAATGCGGTCGTCGGGGTGGACATCGACTATGAGGTGATCGGGAAGGGCGGCTCGATGCTGATGGTCACCGTTTCCGGCACTGCGGTGCGGGTCGGTTGAAGGACAGGCGCCCCGCCGCTACAGCTTGAGCGGGGCTACAGACACAAGTTCGGGAGCGGCAATGGCCGGCCATAGCAAGTTCAAGAACATCATGCATCGCAAGGGCGCGCAGGATAAGAAGCGCGCCGCGATGTTCTCCAAGCTGTCGCGAGAGATCACGGTCGCAGCCAAGATGGGCACTCCGGATCCGGACATGAACCCGCGCCTCAGGGCCGCGGTGCTGGCGGCGCGCGCGCAGTCCATGCCGAAGGACAATATCGAGCGGGCGATCAGCAAGGCCGCGGTCGGCGAAGGCGATAATTACGAGGAGATACGCTACGAGGGCTTCGGCCCTGGCGGCGTCTCCCTGATTGTCGAAGCCCTCACCGACAACCGCAACCGAACCGCGACCAACGTCCGAACCGCTTTTTCGAAGAACGGCGGCAATCTGGGAGCGTCGGGCTCGGTCAGCCACGGCTTCGACCGGCTGGGCCTCATCACCTACCCCGCCTCCGCCGGAACCGCCGACGAAGTGTTCGAAGCCGCGATCGAGGCTGGAGCCGAGGACGTCCAGTCCACCGAGGAGGGCCACGAGATCTGGACCGCCCAGGAAGACCTCCACGAAGTCGCAAAGGCGCTCGAGAAGCTGCTCGGCGACCCGGAAAGCACCAAGCTCGCCTGGCGCCCGCAAACCCCCGTGGAAGTCGGCGAGGCGGCAGCCGGATCGCTCCTGAAGCTCATCGACTCGCTCGACGACGACGACGACGTCCAGACCGTCTGGGGCAATTACGAAGTCCCCGACGAGGTCATGGAGCGGCTTGGGTGAACAAGCAAAAGCCCCTCCCCTTCAGGGGAGGGGTTACTCTAACTCCCCTCCCTTTCAAGGGAGGGGCTGGGGGTGGGTGATGGCGCTACGCATAAATCCGGGACTAGGCGCTTTCGCCAACCAGATGCGAAAGGAGCCGACTCCCTTCGAACAGGCGCTTTGGACACGTCTCAGGGCCTCCGGCCTGGAAGGTCTGAAGTTCCGCCGCCAGACCGTCATCGGCAGGTGCATCGTCGATTTCTTCTGTCCGTCCATAGGGCTGGTGGTGGAGGTGGACGGCGATACTCACGACGCGGCCGCAGATGAAAAGCGCGACGCGAGCCTGCGAGCGAAAGGCTTTCACATCCTCCGCTTCACGAACGCGGAAGTCGGTGGCAACATCGACGGTGTGTTACAGACAATCCTTTCGACGACCGCCGCGCTTCCGCCCCGATTCACTCACCCCCCAGCCCCCTCCCTTGAAAGGGAGGGGGGGCTTTGATCCTGCTCGGCCTTGACCCAGGCCTTGGCTGCACCGGCTGGGGGGTCGTTCGCGCGGAGGGGAACCGGCTGAGCCACGTCGCCAACGGGCAGATCAGGACTGACTCCAAGGCGGCCCTTGCCGAGCGGCTGGTGGCGCTGGACTCGGCATTGGCCGCGCTCATTGCCGAGCACTGCCCTGAAGCCGCGGCGGTGGAGGAAGTGTTCGTCAACGAGAACCCGCAATCGACCCTGAAGCTGGGCCAGGCGCGCGGCGTAGTCCTGCTGGGGGCGGCCAGGAGCGGCATAGCGGTGGGCGAATATGCGCCGCGCCTGGTCAAGAAAGCGGTGGTCGGCACCGGCGCCGCCGACAAGACCCAGGTCCACGCGATGGTGGGGCGCCTGCTCCCCGGAGTGAAGATCGCCGGCGCCGACGCGGCCGACGCGCTTGCGGTCGCGATCACCCACGCCCACCACCTGGCGAGCGGCCGGGCAGTGAGGGGCGCGGCATAATCCACTTCCGTTCGCCCTGAGCTTGTCGAAGGGCTGCACTTGCTCCTAGACATGGGCCCGAACGGAGACGGCCTGACCCCATGATCGCGAAACTGACAGGCAAGCTCGACAGCTTCACCGCCGAGCATGCGGTGATCGACGTGGGCGGAGTCGGCTATCTGGTCGCAGCCTCCGCGCGCACCCTGTCCGCACTTGGAGCGATCGGCGAGGAGGTCGTGCTTCACACCGAGATGCTGGTCTCCGACGACGCGATCCGCCTCGTCGGCTTCGGCTCCATCGAGGAGCGCGACTGGTACCGGCTCCTGACCTCGGTCCAGGGCGTCGGCGCACGCGTCGCGCTCGCAATCCTCTCCGCGCTGAACTCGGACGAGCTTCACCGCGCCGTCGCCAGCGGCGACAAGGCCATGGTGGCCCGAGCCCAGGGTGTCGGCCCCAAGCTCGCCCAGCGCATCCTCAATGAACTGAAGGACAAGGCCGGCGGAATCGTCCTGGGCACCGGAGCCGCGGCAGCGCCCACAGTCTCGGCGGGCAATGCCGCCGACGCCGTCTCGGCGATGCTGAACCTCGGCTTCCGCCCCTCCGAAGCCTCCTCTGCCGTAGCCAAGGCGGAAGCCGAGCTGGGGTCCGAGGCGAGCCTCGACGCCCTGCTCCGCTCCGCCCTCAAGAAGGCCGCGAAGTGAAGAAGTCATCGGCCATAGTGTCGACGCTGGCCTTAGGCATTGCTACTCCCGCATGGGGCTGCGGCGCTCATCCTATGCCCTATTTCTTCTTGCTCGACCGCCCGCCTTCTTCCGTCCCGAAAGGCGCGATTGTCGCGAAGGTCGCCCAAGTTCGGACGGACAAGAATGGCTTTACGCACGCTCAGGTCCTGAAGATGGCGGGAAGCCTGGGCCGGAGGCTGCGCGTTCGGTTGGACGTGCTAAACGGTAGCACGTGTGTCGGCTTGGGCCGCACGAACCGGCCCGCCTATGTCGTAGGCTTTCCCGGTAAATCTGATCGAGACACTCCGGTGCTGAACGTTATCGCGTATACAAATGTCTGGTGGTCATTCCTGCCCAGATGGTTCGGCAAGGAGGTTTGGGTGCCGTCGGAGCCGGCGCCATGACCGATCCGAACCGCATCATCGACCGCGACCGCAAGCCCGAGGATATCGACGCTGCGCTCAGGCCGAAGACGCTCGACGAGTTCGTGGGGCAGCGCGCGGCGCGCGAAAATCTGCGCGTCTTTATCCAGGCCGCGAAGAGCCGGGGCGATGCGCTAGACCATGTGCTGTTCTTCGGTCCGCCGGGGCTTGGAAAGACCACGCTGGCCCAGATCATCGCCCGCGAGCTGGGAGTGGGGTTCCGAGCCACCTCCGGCCCCGTGATCGCCAAGTCCGGCGATCTTGCCGCCTTGCTTACCAACCTGGAAGACGGCGACGTCCTGTTCATCGACGAGATCCACCGGCTAAGTCCGGCGGTCGAGGAAGTCCTCTACCCGGCAATGGAGGACCGCGCGCTCGACCTGATGATCGGCGAAGGACCGTCGGCGCGCTCGGTCCGGATCGATCTTCCCAAGTTCACCCTCGTCGGCGCCACCACCCGCCAAGGCCTGATCACGACGCCGCTTCGCGACCGGTTCGGGATTCCGGTGCGGCTCACCTTCTACACGGTGGAGGAGCTTGAAAAGGTGGTGCGCCGCGCCGCCTCGCTGCTCGGCCTCACCCTCACCGACGACGGATCGAGCGAGATCGCCCGGCGCTCGCGCGGCACTCCCCGAATCGCCGGCCGGTTGCTGAGGCGCGTTCGGGATTTCGCCCACGCCTCGGGCGATGCCGAGGTGGACTCGAAAGTGGCCGACGCCGCGCTCACTAGGATGGAGGTGGACGCGCTCGGGCTGGACGCCATGGACCGCCGCTACCTCACCATGATCGCCGACATCTACAAAGGCGGCCCTGTTGGAGTGGAGACGCTCGCGGCGGGCCTCAGCGAACCGCGGGACACGATCGAGGAAGTGATCGAGCCCTATCTGATCCAGCTCGGACTGATCGCCCGGACCGCCCGGGGGCGCTGCCTCAACGGGCGCGGCTGGACCCATCTCGGCCTTACCCCGCCAAGATCGGCGCAGGACGGCCTGTTCGACGGCAAGTGACGGGGGAGCCATGCCAATAGTGAAGACGATGGCGGCAGCAGCCTTCCTGCTCGCGAGCGCTCCGGCAGTAGCGCAGGGGGCCGCGTCCGCGGCCGACTACGGCAAAGCGGGCAACTGGCTGTGCCTTCCGGGTCGAAGCGACCCTTGCAGCTCGCCCCTGCCTACCAGCGCCCTCAACCCGAACGGCTACGGCTCGGTCGGACGGAGCGTTCCGGCGGCCGATCCCAAGATCGACTGCTTCTACGTCTACCCGACTGTCTCGCGCGATTCGGGCGACAATTCCGATCTCACTGCAGGGCCCGAGGAGATCTCCACCGCGAGCGTCCAGTTCGCCCGCTTCTCGACCGTCTGCCGGACCTACGCGCCTCTCTACCGGCAGGCCACGATCGGCGCTCTGCTTCGGCAGGCGACCGGAGGAGCGCCGCGAACTGCGGAGACGATGGGCCTTGCCTATCGCGACGTGGCCGCCGCCTGGCGCCATTATCTGGAGCACTACAACAAGGGCCGCCCGTTCGTTCTGATCGGCCATAGCCAGGGAACGATCCACCTGAGCCGGCTGCTCGCTCGTGAGATCGAGGGCAAGCCCGAAGCGGCCCGGATGCTTTCGGCGCTTCTGATCGGCTACAACGTGGAAGTGCCGGAGGGGAAGCTGGTCGGCGGAACGTTGAAGCGGACCCCGCTCTGCACCCGCGTGGGCCAGACCGGCTGCGCGGTCACCTACGTCTCCTTCCGCGCCAGCAACCCGCCTCCGGAAGGAGCCCTGTTCGGCCGAGCCGCAACCCCTGGAATGACGGTCGGCTGCACCAATCCCGCGCGGCTTCGGCGGGAGACGACGCCGCTCGACAGCTACTGGTGGACCGGCGGTTCGGCGACCCGGGAGCCTTCGACCATCCGCTGGTCCAGCACCGGCAATCCGCCGACCGGGTTCGTCCGAACCGAAGGCCTCGCCTCCGCCGCCTGCGTCAACCGCGGCAATTCGGGCTATCTGTCGGTGGTCGTGAACTCCGACCCCGCCGATCCGCGCGCCGACGAGATACCAGGCGACGTTGTGATCGGCGGCAAGCTCCAGCCCGGCTGGGGGCTGCACCTGGCCGACATGAACCTCGCGCTGGGCGACCTCATTGCCCTGATCGAGGCGCAGGCGAAGTCGTTTCGCCGATAAAATCGATTCGTCCTGCCCATTTGCCCTTCCGCCGCGATTCCGTGGCGGGTAACAGCGACGGCGTGAGCAGGGACATCGACAAGCCATATGAAGGGGGGTTCGAGGGGCGGAAGCACCGCTTCGCCCTCCGAGTGTATTTCGAGGACACCGACACCGCGGGCATCGTCTACTACGCCAACTACCTGCGCTTCATGGAGCGTGCCCGCTCGGACATGCTGCGCGCCATGGGCGTCGACCAGCGGGCAGCGCTCGAGGGCGGGGAGGGCGTCTATGTGGTCGCCGACGTCTCCATCAAATACCGGGCTCCGGCTAAGCTGGACGACGATCTGGTGGTGGTGACCGATCTCCTCGAAATTCGTGCCGCCACCGTGCTCATTCACCAGCAGGTCATGCGCGGGGATGAACTTCTGACCGACGCGAAGGTGACCGCGGCCTTCCTCACTCCGGAGGGCAGGCCAAGACGCCACCCGAGCGAATGGGTCGAGATGTTCAAGCGGCTGAAAGGGGAGGGCGGGTGATCGCGGTGCGTTGGTTCCTGACACTGTTGTTCGCGGCAACCGCTGCACAGACGGCCGCGCAGGCGACTCCGGCCCCTTCAGCCGGCGCCTCCGGCCCGATCGTGATCGCGGTGCCCTTCATGCCGACCCCCGCCGGCCTCGTGACCCAGGCTGGCTCGACCGAAGCGCTTGGACGGCAGGTGGCGGAGGTCGTCGCCAACGACCTTGCCGGCTCGGGCTCCTTCGATGCGCGGGGACCCGAAGGACTCGAGCCGGTCAGCTACGTGCGGGTCACCGCTCCGGACTTCCGGCACTGGAGCGGCATCGGCGCCGGCGCTCTCGCTCAGGGCTTCGTCGAGGCGAACCCCGACGGCAGCCTGACCGTCGGCTGCTACCTCTACGATGTCGCGGCGAGGAAGGAGCTTACCCGCCAGGGCTTCCTCGTCCAGCCGGCGCAATGGCGGCGCGCCGCCCACAAATGCGCCGACACCATCTACTCCCGGCTCACCGGGGAAGACCCCTATTTCGACAGCAGCCTCGTCTACGTCGCGGAAGGCGGTCCCAAGCACCAGCGGACCAAGCGTCTCGCGATCATGGACCAGGACGGGGCCAACCACCGCTTCCTTACCGGCGCCCAATCGATCGCGCTCACTCCGCGCTTCGCTCCCGACCAGCAGTCGGTCGTCTATATGAGCTACGCCGGCGGCCGGCCCGGCGCCTACATCTACGATCTCGCCTCGGGGCAGGAGCGGCCGGTGGTCGATCAGCCCAACATGACCTTCGCCCCCCGCTACTCGCCGAACGGGCGCTCGGTGGTCTTCTCAATGGCGGTGAACGGCAATACCGACGTGTACCGAGTGCCGGCCTCGGGCGGCCCTCCGGAGCGGCTGACCGACGCGGCGGGAATAGACACCGGCGGCAGCTATTCCCCCGACGGCTCGAAGATCGTGTTCGAGAGCGACCGCGGCGGATCGCAGCAGCTCTACGTCATGAACTCCGACGGCTCCGGACAGCGGCGGATCAGCTTCGGCGACGGCCGCTACGGAACTCCCGTCTGGAGCCCGAAGGGAGATCTCATCGCCTTCACCCGAATGGGTCCCGAAGGCTTCCGGATCGGAGTGATGACTCCAGAAGGCGGCGGCGAGAAGATCCTCACCAGGTCATGGCAGGACGAAGGCC
>DASYWC010000038.1:0-12510 GCA_035936615.1 Allosphingosinicella sp.
CCATAGAAGCGGTGTGGCCGGGCCCCGTCCGGACGATTGCCGATCCGGGTGAAGCGGAGGCATGCTTCGACCATGCCCTGCCCCTCATCCAGCTGAACAGCGGAGGGAGCGTCACCCCCGGGGCTCCAGACCTCAACGGAGCGCGAAACTCACTCGACGCCCTCGAGCTTGCGGTAGGACTCACTAGGTCGGGCGCGGCTTCGGCGCTGGTCACGGGTCCTGTCTCGAAAGCGCAGCTCTACGCCGTCGGCTTCGTCCATGCCGGCCAAACCGAGTTCGTCGCCGAACGCTGCGGCGTCTCCAGCGACCTGGTGGCGATGATGCTGCTCGGGCCTAGCCTCAAGGCCGTTCCAGTTACCGTTCATCTTCCCCTGCGGGAGGTTCCGGACGCGCTCACCACTGAGGGGATCGTAGCCAAGGGACGGGCCGCGGCGCGAGGGCTTCAGCGGCAATGGGGCATTGCCAGCCCGAGGATAGCGGTCGCAGGCCTCAATCCCCACGCGGGCGAGGACGGCGCCATGGGACGCGAGGACATCGACATCATCGTCCCTGCGCTTGAACGGCTAAGGGAGGAAGGCATAGAAGTGACCGGTCCGCATCCCGCAGACACGTTGTTCCACTCCGCCATGCGAAGCCGCTATGACGCGGCGCTCTGCATGTACCACGATCAGGCGCTGATCCCGGTCAAGACCCTCCATTTCGACGAAGGGGTCAACATGACGCTTGGGCTGCCGATCGTGCGCACCTCGCCCGACCATGGCACCGCGTTCGAGATCGCCGGCAGGAACATGGCGCATGCCGGCGCAATGATCGCGGCCATCAAGACGGCTGCCGGCTGCGCGCGGCGCGTTTCCCAATCGTGATGAACTTGCCACCGCTGCGCGAAGTGATCGCGCAGCACGGGCTTAGCGCGTCCAAGGCGCTCGGCCAGAACTTCCTGCTCGATGGCCAGTTGCTCGACCGGATCGCCCGTGTGCCCGGCAATCTGGAGGGGGAACGAGTCTATGAAGTCGGCCCCGGTCCCGGAGGGCTGACTCGGGCGCTGATCCGGGCGGGGGCCGAAGTGGTCGCGGTGGAGCGGGACCGGCGCTGCCTGCCGGCGCTGGCTCAGCTAGCGGAGGCTGCGCCGGGGAAGCTCCAGATGGTCGAGGGCGATGCCCTCGAACTCGACGAGGCGCCTCTCGTCGGTCCGGGTGCGCACATAGTCGCCAACTTGCCGTACAACGTGGGGACCGCGCTGCTCGTCCGATGGCTGGGGAGCGAAGCCTGGCCGCCCTGGTGGAAGTCGCTCACGCTCATGTTCCAGCAGGAAGTGGCGGAGCGGATCGTGGCGAAGCCGGGAAGCCCCGCCTACGGGCGGCTCTCGGTTCTCGCCCAGTGGCGGTCGGAGGCGAAGCTTGCCCTCAAGGTCCACCGCTCGGCCTTTGTGCCCCCTCCGAAGGTCATGTCGGCCGTGGTCCACATCGTTCCGGGGGAGGCGCACAGCGGGGTCTCCGCAGCCTGCCTGAGCCAGGTGACCGCAGCAGCCTTCGGCCAGCGGCGCAAGATGCTTCGCCGGAGCCTCCAGGCGCTTCCTGGAGCGCTGGAGGCTCTAGAGGAGCTCGGGATCGAAAGTGACCGGCGCGCAGAGACCCTGTCGGTCGACGAGTTCGTTGCGATCGCCCAGAGGCTTAGTGCCCGTTCTTAATTCTCGGTTTTGGGTGCGCCTGCCTCAGGAACCCGGGCGGTCAGGACCTCGACCGGCGGACCCTTGGCTATTGCCGCTGCAAGCGTGGCCGCCTGCGGGCAGGGGCCCTTGCACACGCTCTGAACCTTGGCGAGGTTCTGCTGAGCACGTTGCACCGCGCCCCGCTGGACGAAGGCCTCGCCCTGGCCCGCCAGAGCGTTCACGTCGTTCGGCTCCAGCTTCAAGGCTTCGCCGTAGAAACGGATCGCTTTGCCCGGCAGCCTTTGCGCCTGGGCCACGCGCGCCAGGCCGATGAAGGCGGCTCGGTTGCGCGGGTCGACGACGAGCGCCGTCTCCAGCAGGTCGATGGCCTGGTTGAACTGTCCGGCGGCCGCGAGCGATTGACCCTGCTGCGCCAATGCTGCCGACCGCGGGTTTATCTGATCGTCCGGCTTCTGGCCGTGCCCGGCACTGGCGACGGTCGCAAGGGCAAGAGCCACTGAAAGTGCTATTGGGGTAAGGCGCATCAATGTCTCCATATGCCCGTCCCGTGGAAGCCTAGCATGGAGCCCGCCACCGCGCGACGAAAAAGCCGTCCGTGCCGTCATGGCCGGGAGTGAGAAGATGCCCCGGCCCTGAGCGTCTGCCTCCACGGATATCGGGAGGTTCCGAAACGAAGGCTGAACGGCGCTCGCCGAATGCCTCCGATTGTAGCCTCCCCTCCTCCGCCAGAAGGGAGCAGACTGCATAGACCACAGCGCCCCCGGGGCGCACGAGTTCCGCCGCCAGGTCCAGCAAATGCGACTGTAGCCGAACGAGCCGTTCGAGACGCTCCGGGTTGAGGCGCCACCTTGTCTCGGGGTTGCGGCGCCAGGTGCCGGTGCCCGAGCAAGGGGCGTCGACCAGAACCAAGTCCGCCGTTGCCCGAAGGCCCGAAAGGGCGTTCATCTCCGAGCCGGGATCGAGCAGCCGCGGCTCGACTATGGACACCCCGGCGCGCTGCAGCCGCGGAGTCATGCGGGAAAGCCTGCCGCGATCGGTGTCCGACGCGATGATGGTTCCGCCATTCGCCATCTCGGCGGCAAGGGCCAAGGTCTTGCCCCCTGCTCCGGCGCACAAATCCACCACGGTCATCCCCGGCTGAGCCTTGCAGGACAGGCTGAGGAGCTGGCTGCCCTCGTCCTGAACCTCGATAGCTCCCGCCTGCCACAGCCTGTGCTCCTCGATTCGTGCTCCGTCCGGAACGCGAAGCCCGATCGGCGACAAGGGTGTGGGAACCGCCTCCGGAAGCTCCTCCATCACCCCCCGGACCGATGCTTTGAGGCAGTTGACCCGAAGGTCCAGCGGAGCACGCTTGAGTAGCGCCTTCAACTCGTCTTCGTCCACCAAAGGATCGAAGCGCCCGCTCAGCCAGGGCGGCGCCGGAGAGGCGCAGGCGGCATGTTCTCCCTGGGCGACCGCGGCAGGGCCGTGGGCCGACCCATCGAAATGCTCGATGAGCTCCGGCTGGTCCTGCGCCAGTCCCAGCATTGCCGCGCGTCCGCTCGACGGGTGCTCACCGGACCGCCGGATCGCTGCGTATACGAGCTCCCGAACCGCTCTGCGGTCCTTCGACCCGGCATAGCGGCGGGACTTGAAGTAGCGGGCGATGATCGTGTCGGCGGCCGGGCCTGCATTGACTGCCGCCTCTATCACTCCGTCGAGAAGCTCGATCGCCGCCTGCACTCGGGCCGCCGGCGTCATCGCATGGCCTTAGCGGGTGGGGTAATTGGGCGCCTCGCGGGTGATCGTCACGTCGTGGACGTGGCTCTCGCGAAGCCCTGCCCCGGTGATCCGGATGAACTCGGCTTTGGCCTGCAGCTCCTCAATCGTGGCAGCGCCGGTATAGCCCATGGCCGCCTTCACTCCGCCGACGAGCTGGTGGATCACGTCGCGAGCGGGACCCTTGTAGGGAACCTGGCCCTCTATGCCTTCGGGCACGAGCTTCAGCTGGTCCTTGATGTCCTGCTGGAAGTAGCGGTCGGCCGATCCCCGCGCCATCGCTCCCACCGAGCCCATGCCGCGATAGCTCTTGTAGGAGCGGCCCTGGTACAGGAACATCTCTCCAGGCGCCTCCTCGGTGCCCGCCAGCAGCGACCCCACCATCACGGTCGAAGCCCCGGCGGCAAGCGCCTTGGCGACGTCGCCGCTGGTTCGAAGGCCGCCGTCGGCGATCACGGGCACTCCCGACTTCCTGGCTTCAGCGGCTGAATCCATAATGGCCGTGAGCTGCGGAACGCCAACTCCGGCCACCACCCGGGTCGTGCAGATGGAGCCGGGGCCGATCCCGACCTTCACTCCGTCCGCTCCGGCGTCGATCAGCGCCCTCGTCGCCTCGGCAGTCGCCACATTGCCGGCCACGATCTGGACGGCGTTCGACGCCTTCTTGATGCGCTCGACCGCGGCAGCGACGTCCTTGTTGTGGCCGTGCGCCGTGTCGATGACGATGAGGTCGCATTCCGCGTCTATCAGGGCTTCGCTTCGCTCGAAGCCCTTGTCGCCGACGGTGGTCGCAGCAGCGACTCGAAGGCGCCCCGAGGCGTCCTTGGTGGCGTTGGGATAGGTGACCGCCTTTTCCATGTCCTTGACGGTAATGAGGCCGATGCAGCGCTGCTTCTCGTCGACCACCAGGAGCTTCTCGATCCGACGCTGGTGGAGCTGCCGCTTGGCCTCCTCCTGGGTCACTCCTGGTCCAACGGTAACGAGGTTCTCGCTCGTCATCAGCTCGGCGACAGGCTGGTTGGGGTTCTGGGCGAAACGGACGTCGCGGTTGGTCAGGATCCCCACCAGGCGCCCCTCCTCGTCCGTAACCGGAATGCCGGAAATGCGGTGTCGGCTCATCAGCTCCAGAGCCTCGGCCAGCGTCTGATGCCTGCTCATGGTGATCGGGTTCACGACCATACCGCTTTCGAAGCGCTTGACGGCGCGAACCGCAGCCGCCTGCTCCTCCACGGACAGGTTCCGGTGGAGGACTCCGATCCCCCCCAGCTGCGCCATGACGATCGCCATGTCGGCCTCGGTGACGGTGTCCATGGCCGAAGACAGGATGGGGATATTGAGCCCGATCTCCCTGGTGAGCAAAGTCCGGGTGTCGGCCTGGCTTGGAAGCACGCTTGACGCGGCGGGCTTCAGGAGCACGTCGTCGAAGGTGAGTCCCAGGCTGATTTCCATTGCGTCTCTCGTGAGGTCGGGATTCGGTCCCGCTTCATAGGGGGAGGCGCGGACAAGCGCTAGCGCCGCGCTTTGGCAAGAACCGCCCGGGCCTGCTCCACGTGCATCGATTCAATCATCCGGCCTTCGAAGCGCTCAGCTCCACCGGTGGCTGCATCGAGTAGCCGTCGGGCGGCGGCGACCTCCTCGTCTCCCGGGCCGAAGACCCGGTTCGCAGTTTCGATCTGGTTCGGGTGGATCAGGGACTTGCCGTCGAAGCCGAACGCCCTTCCCTCCTCGCATTGCAGCCGGAGCCCCTCATCGTCCTCCAGCTTGTTGTAGACCCCGTCGAATGCGGCGATGCCGGCCTTGCGTGCCGCCAGAACGACGGCCTGAAGGCTGTGGCTGAGCCCCCCCCGCCCTGCGCCCGCAGGAATACCGAGATCCGCTGCAAGGTCGTTTGTGCCCGCGATCAGCCCCACCGTTCGCGGCGCGATCGAGGCCGAGTTGAGAACGCCCCCTGCGGTCTCTATCATCGCAAGCAGCGGTTTTTCGGCCAGACGGCTCGCCTCTCTTGCTTGCTCGCCGTCTTCAACCTTGGGCAGGATCACGAAGTCGGCGCGGCATTTGCCCATCGCCGCTACGTCGGCATCGTACCAAGGAGTGCCTGGGGCATTGACCCGTATGGCGCAGGCCCGCCCCTCGAAGCCTCGGGCCGCCGCGTCGATCGCCGCCTGCCGCGCCGCCTCCTTGTCCTGCGGCTTCACCGCGTCCTCGCAGTCGAGGATGATCAGATCGGCGGCAAGGCTCCGCGCCTTTTCTATGGCGCGAGGATTGGAGGCCGGAAGGAACAGCAGCGAGCGGCACAGGCGCAGGTCGGATGGGGTCATGCCGAACCTTGATTGGGAGCCAGGCTCCTTGTCCACCTCTTATTTGTCCGGTCGGTTGGGCAACTGCGCCAGGTCCGGCTCCACGAAGCCCAGCCGGGCTTCAACCGAGAACAGCCGCTCGCTGCTGTAGAAGAGAAGCGGCCAATCGCGATGACCCTCCGGCGCCTCAAGCAGCCCGTTCACCAAATCCACCAGCGAGCGAGATCCCGAGCGCTGGAGATAGTTGCGCACGCCCCGAATGAAGCACTGGGTGATGGTCTCATGATAGCCTTCGGTATCGCTGTTCACTCCGCCGACGCTTTCGTTGAAGCGGCGGATGATCGTGGGAAGCTCCCGCTCCGGCTCAATGTCTGGCCGCTCCACGATGATCCACAGGCAGGCGGCGAGATGGGCCTCGTGAGTCCACTCAGGGCGCGTGAGCGTGCAGGCGATCAGCCCCTGGCCGATGTGGCGAACGGCCGTATCCCCGCTGAAGAGCCGAGGCTGGTAATCTTCCCGCATTTACCTCTCCCAAAAAAAAAGGAGCGCGCCGGCCGCTGCCGACGCGCTCCTTAGTGAAGTTGCTGTGTGCTTAGCGTCAGGCTGCGGTCGGGGCTGCTTCCTTCACGCCTTGATCGACATGGTCCGCGAACTTGGCGAAATTGGCGATGAACAGGCCGACCAGCTTGCGCGCGGTAGCGTCATATTCGTCCTTGTCCGCCCAGGTCTCCCGCGGGTTGAGGATCGAGGGATCGACTCCTTCGACGGCCACCGGCACCTCGAAGCCGAAATAGGGGTCCTTCCGGAACTCCGCATTCTTGAGGCTGCCGTCGAGGGCCGCGTTCAAGAGCGCGCGGGTGGCCTTGATCGGCATCCGCGAACCCACGCCGTATTTGCCTCCGGTCCAGCCGGTATTGACCAGCCAGCAATCGACATTGCCCCTGGCGATCCGCTCCTTGAGGAGATTGCCGTAGACGCTCGGATGGCGCGGCATGAAAGGGGCGCCGAAGCACGTCGAGAAGGTCGCCTCCGGCTCGGTCACTCCGATCTCGGTTCCTGCGACCTTGGCGGTGTAGCCGGAGAGGAAATGGTACATCGCCTGGTCCGGAGTCAGCCGCGCGATCGGAGGAAGAACACCGAAGGCGTCAGCGGTAAGCATCACGATGTTCTTCGGCGGCGGGCCCATATTGTCTTCGGACGCATTCGGGATGAACTCGATGGGATAGGCGCCGCGGGTATTCTCGGCGAGGCTGTTATCGTTGAGATCGAGCGCGCGGGTGTCGGGATCGACGACCACATTCTCGAGCACCGTTCCGAAGCGGCGGGTCGTAGCGTAGATCTCCGGCTCAGCTTCCTCGGACAGACGGATCATCTTGGCGTAGCAGCCGCCTTCGAAGTTGAAGACAGCGGTGTCCGACCAGCCATGCTCATCGTCGCCGATCAGGGTTCGGCTGGCGTCGGCCGAAAGGGTCGTCTTGCCGGTGCCGGACAGGCCGAAGAACACGGCGGTGTCCCCATCAAACCCCATGTTGGCGGAGCAGTGCATCGGCATCACGCCTTTCGGGGGCAGCAGGTAGTTGAGGACTCCGAACACCGACTTCTTCATCTCGCCGGCATAGCGGGTGCCGCCGATCAGGATCATCTTCTCGGTAAGGCTGACGGCGATGACCGTCTCCGAGCGGCAGCCGTGACGCTCCGGATCGGCGACGAAGCTTGGCAAGTCGATGATCGTGAACTCGGGCGTGAACCCGGGGAGGTCTTCCGCCTCGGGGCGAACCAGCAAAGTGCGGATGAACTGGTTGTGCCAGGCAAGCTCGTTGATCACCCGAACGCGCACCCGGTGCTCCGGCTGCGACCCGCCGTAGAGGTCGGCGACGAAGAGGGTCTCCTTCTTCGCGAGCTCAGCGAGAAAGTCCTGCTTCAGAGCCTGGAAGTGCTCCGGAGTCATGGACTTGTTGTTGTCCCACCAGATCGTGTCTTCCGTCTGGGCGTCTCGGACGGTGAACTTGTCCTTGGCGGAGCGGCCGGTATGCGGTCCGGTCTCCACCACCAGTGGCCCGTCCTTGGAAAGCACCCCCTCGCCGCGCTTCACCGCCTGCTCGACCAGAGCGGGAGTGAGCAGGTTCCAATGCACCTCGGCAGAGGTCTCGATGCCCTGTTCGGCAAGTCCATGAGCGGGCACGCGATTGGCCAACTGAATTCTCCCTGATTCTGTCACTGGGGCAGCGGGTCGAGTGCTGCGGCTAGTGGCGGCCCGCATATCGAAAGGGGCCCGTTGCGTCAAAGGGTTGCTCCGGCCCAGGTTGCGGCGTCTTCCACCTTTCCTTAAGACCGTAGGCGAGTGGCGGGGAAGGTTTGCCGGGATGCCTGTAACGATCGCGCTCGTCGACGACGACCGCAACATCCTCACCTCCGTCTCGATCGCGCTCCAGTCCGAAGGATTCGCCACCCGCGTCTACTCCGATGGAGAGACCGCATTGAAGGCGCTGGTGGACAACCCGCCCGACCTTGCGGTGCTCGACGTCAAGATGCCGCGGATGGACGGAATGGAATTGCTCCGCCGGCTTCGGGAGAAAAGCTCCGTGCCGGCGATCTTCCTCACCTCCAAGGACGATGAACTGGACGAGGCGCTTGGGCTTGCCCTGGGAGCGGACGACTATATCGCCAAGCCCTTCTCGCAGCGGCTGCTCATCGCGCGGATCAGGGCCGTCCTCCGGCGGGCGGAGATGCGTGCTCTTCCGGCCGAAGCCGACGAGACCGAGGGAGAACCGACGCAGCTCGTGCGCGGACGCCTCTCGATGGACCCGGCGCGGCACCGGGTCACCTGGGCGGGGCACGACGTCACACTTACCGTAACCGAATTCATGATCCTGGAGGCGCTTGCCCAGCGGCCGGGAGTGGTCAAGTCGCGCAACCAGTTGATGGACGTCGCCTATCAGGACGACATCTACGTGGACGACCGGACGATCGACAGCCACATCAAGCGCCTGCGCCGCAAGTTCCGGGCCGCGGACCCGGAATTCAAGGCGATCGACACCCTCTACGGCGTTGGGTACCGCTTTGCGGAGGAGTGACCCGGAGGGGCGGGCGCTGCGCTGGTCGACCCGCTGGACACTGACGCACCGGATCCTGGCGGTGAATATCTTCGCCCTCGCGATCCTCGCCGGAAGCCTGTTCTATCTGGACAGCTTCAGGACCCGCCTGACCACCGACCGGATGGAGCACGTGAAGCGTGAGGCCGAGATCGTGGCTCGAGCGGTTTCGGCTGCCGATCTGGAGACGCGGCGCGAACTGTTGCAGGACCTGGGCCGCGGCTCCCGAGCGCGCCTGCGCCTGTACGCGCCAGGCGGGGAGAAGGTGATGGACAGCTGGAACGGCGCTCGCCCGACCTATCGTCTCAGGGACCCGGTAAGCGAAAACTGGCAGAAGGACGCCGCCCGGCTGCTGGACCGGGGCTTCGACGCCATCCTCGGCAAGAAAAGCCCGCCCCGGTACGTCCCTCCGGCGACCGACCGGCTCGGCGCCTGGCCGGAGGCGAACGCAGCCCTTGCGTCCGGCGCCGTCATCGCAGCGCTTCGCCGTGCGCCCGATGGAACGCCCTACATCTCCGCCGCGGCCCCTACCGACGCCGCTCCGGCGGCCGTGCTCCTCCTCACCTCGAACCCGAGAGACGTCAGAGCCATCGTCCGGAGCGAGCGGATGACGCTCGGGATCATCATCCTTGCCACCTTGCTGCTGTCGGCCCTGCTGTCGGTATTCCTTGCCCGAACCATAGCGACGCCGCTTCGGAACCTGGCTCGTGCGGCGCAGCGGGTTCGCCTCGGCCGCGCCCGCGAAGTATCCGTGCCGCTCCTGCCGGAGCGCCGCGATGAGATCGGCCTCCTTGCTCGAGCGCTTCACGACATGACGCAGTCGCTGCGGTACCGAATCGATGCCACCGAGGCCTTCGCCGCGGACGTGACCCACGAGCTGAAAAATCCCCTCGCCTCGCTCCGCTCCGCGGTTGACAGCCTTGAGCGGGTCGGGGACCCGGAGCTTCGGCGGCAGTTGCTCGATGTCGTCAGGCACGACGTGCACCGCCTCGACCGGCTGATCGTGGACATTGCCGAAGTATCCCGTCTCGACGCGGAGCTCTCCCGCGCGCGCTTCGAACGGGTGGACCTCGGCCATATGATCGAGGAGCTGCTTGGGCTTTGGGAGGATCGCGGGGCGCAGCGGTCGGTGAGGCTTGCCTTCGCCCGCCCCCGGGCCGGCACTGCGGTCATGCTGGGGGAAAGGTCGCGGCTCGCTCGGGTGCTCGACAACGTGGTGGACAACGCCATTTCCTTCTCGCCTCCGGAAGGATTGGTCGAGATCGCCGCCACGGCGGTAGGCTCAAGGGTCATCGTCAGCATCGAAGATGAAGGGCCCGGAGTGCCCGAGGATGCGCGTGAGGCGATCTTCAACCGGTTTCACAGCATGAGGCCCGAGGGCGAAGACTTCGGGCGCCACTCGGGTCTGGGGCTGGCGATCGCAAAGGCAATCGTCGAAGGCCACGACGGCCGCATCGGTGTGGAGGATCGCCACGACGGACGATCCGGCGCCCGCTTCGTGATCAGTTTCCCGGGGGCAGCGGCGTGAACAGCCCGTCTTCCTCCTCGGAGACCCTGCACGCGTCGTGCGTGGCGAAGGAGGGGCGTGCGATCCTGATTTCGGGCCCCTCGGGCTCGGGCAAGTCCGACCTCGCACTGCGCCTCATCGACCGCGGCGCGATACTTGTAAGCGACGACTATACTATCGTTAGCCGCTTTGGGGGCCAGCTGCTCGCCAGTGCTCCATCGACCATCGAGGGGAAGATCGAGGTGCGCGGAGTCGGCATTCTCCAGTTGCCAACGGCGCGCGACGCACCGGTGGCCTTGTTCGTCGACCTTGAGCGGGAGGTGGAGCGGCTTCCCTCTCCCCACCAGACGATCACGATCGGCGGGGTGGAAGTGCCCGTCATCGCCGCCAACGCCCTTGAGGCATCCACCCCGGTCAAGGTAGAAGCGGCGCTCCGCCATATCGGACTGAAAGCCTGAGTGACAAAGAGCCCCTCTCCAAACCGAATTCTGCTGGTGACGGGGCTGTCCGGTGCGGGCAAATCGACGGTGCTTCGGACGCTCGAGGATTCCGGCTGGGAAGTTGTGGACAATCTGCCGCTCTCGCTGCTGGGATATCTCCTGTCGGCGCCGCTTTCACAGGGTGTCTCGACCAAGAAGCGGCCGCTGGCGATCGGCATCGACAGCCGAACTCGGGAGTTCGATGCGGAAGGAATAGTCGAGCAAGTCGAGCGGCTTGCGACCGATCATTCCTATCCCGTAGAAACTTTGTACCTGGAATGCGCAGGGTCCGAGCTCCTTCGCCGTTACTCGGAGACCCGGCGGCGGCACCCGCTTGCCCTCGACCGCCCCGCAACCGACGGAATCGCTGCCGAACGGGAGCTGATGGAGCCCTTGCGGCGGCTCTCCGACTACATCATCGATACCACCGACACCGATTCCAACACGCTCCAGCAACAGATCAGGCAGCGCTTCGGAGGTCCGGGCTCCTCGGCAAACGTGCACGTCATGTCCTTCGGTTTCGCCCGCGGCCTTCCCCGCAACGCCGACACGGTGTTCGACATGCGGTTCCTCAGGAACCCGCACTGGAACGACAAGCTTCGCCCGCTCACGGGCGTGGACCCGGCAGTCGGCGAGTATATCGCCCGCGATGAAGCCTATGAGGACAGCGTCTCCAGGATCGAAGAGCTTATCCTCACCCTCCTCCCGCGCTACTTCCACGAAGGAAAGTCCTATATCGTCATCGCATTCGGCTGTACCGGGGGCCGCCACCGCTCGGTGCACGTTGCGGACCGTATGGCAGCAAGGTTGCGCGATGCCGGATTTTCGCCCACGGTCGAACACAGGGATCTCGGCTCCGTACCCAGAGACCGGATCGAAGCCGCCCAGCGGGCGGAAGTGGAAGACTAGACCCAAGGTGTATCGATGATCGGTTTGGTGCTCGTGACCCATGGTCGGTTAGCGGCGGAGTTCGTCACTGCCATGGAACATGTCGTCGGGCCGCAACAGGGCATCGAGGCGATCTGCATCGGCCCCGACGACGACATGGAAGCCCGCCGCAACGACATCTCGAAGGCGATCGCCGCAGTCGACGCGGGAGACGGAGTGATCATCCTGACGGACCTCTTCGGCGGAACTCCGTCGAACCTGGCCATCTCGCTGATGAAGTCCGAGAACGTGGAGGTGATCGCCGGGGTCAACCTGCCGATGCTGATCAGGCTGGAGGGGGCGCGAAAGGCGATGGATGTCAGGGCGGCAGTCGCTGCCGCGAGGGAAGCGGGACGTAAGTACATCTCGGTCGCTTCAGAAATCCTCGGCGAGAGCGTCTGAACCATGGCGAGCCGAAGCGTTCAGGTGCTGAACAAGCGTGGCCTCCACGCCCGGGCAAGCGCCAAGTTCGTCACCCTCGCCTCAGGGCAGACCGCCGCGGTGGAGGTGGAGAAGGACGGCTCCAGGGTCTGCGGAACCTCCATCATGGGCCTGATGATGCTTGGAGCCGCGATGGGAGACTCGATCACGATCAGCGCCGAGGGCGAAGGAGCCGAAGAAGCGGTCGCGGCGCTCGCGGAGCTGGTCGAGACCAAGTTCGGGGAAGAATAATTCCCCCTCCCGCCTGCGGGAGGGGTTAGGGGAGGGCATGTTCACCATACCGGATCGTTTGACAGCCCCTCCCCCTGCCCCTCCCGCAAGCGGGAGGGGAGTATAGTGC
>DASYWC010000039.1:0-17433 GCA_035936615.1 Allosphingosinicella sp.
GCCCCGCAACCGCCGCGCTGCCGCTGGGCCGCTTGGCTGGAACTTTCGGAAGTTTAGCCTTGGAAAAAAATCCGCTCGATAAGTGGAACGGTTTTGATCGACTGGCTCGATCAATCGCCCCGGCTGACATGAAGAGCCGCAGCCTGGCTTCCACTGATCCGAATCATCGCGCATCCGGCGAGTGTGAAGAGGCGAGGGGCAATAGGAAAATGGTTTTTGACTTGGCGCGTCCGCAGGCGGGACATGAACTGATTGGATCATCCTTAGGGGTGACAGGACGCGGTATGACTGCCTAATAAGTCATGCCTTTGAACGAAGCTGATACTCGTGCGAATCTCATCGACCCTGCCTTATCAGCTTGTGGGTGGACAGCGGCGCAGATCAGGCGGGAGGTGACGAAGCCGCGGATCGAGATTGACACGATCGTGGGCAAGGCCCGGCGCAAGGGCGAAGGCCGGGTTGATTACCTCCTGAGATATGAGCTGAATCCGAACACCCAGCCAGTCGCGCTCGCGTTAATTGAGGCGAAGGCGGAGAGCCTCTCGCCGGGGCATGGGCTCGAACAGGCAAAGAACTATCGCATGCGTCACAACGTGCCGTTCGTCTTCTCGTCGAACGGTCATCGCTTTGTGGAGTACGACGCTTTCACCGGGCTGACGAGCGATCCTCGACAAATGGCCGAATTTCCCACACCGGAGGAGCTCCGCGAGCGATACGAGCAGGGCAAGGGGTTCCGGCTGGATGCACCTGAAGCGGCTCCGCTGATCCAGCCTTACAAAGGCGGTGAGGGCGAGCGCCGTTACTATCAGGATGCTGCTATTCGCGCGGTGCTGGAGAAGCTGGCCCAGGGGGACATGCGCGCGCTGCTCACCCTGGCCACCGGCACCGGCAAAACCTTCATCGCAACGAAGCTGCTGCACAAGATCGCCCAAGCGGGCCAGCTCAGGCGGGCGCTGTTCTTGTGCGATCGGGACGAGCTTCGCACCCAGGGGCTGGCGGCGCTGAAGCGGGATTTCGGCGCCGACGCGGCGATCGTTGAGCGGGAAGGCAGGCTCAACAAGGCGCGCAACGCGCGGGTCCATGTCGCCACCTACCAGACGCTTGGGGTGGACACCGACACCGACGTCGCCACCTTCCTGCGGGAGTTCTACCCAGAGAACTATTTCAGCCATATCATCATCGATGAGTGCCACCGCTCTGCGTGGGGAAGCTGGTTTGAGGTGCTCGAGCGCAATCCGGATGCGGTGCATATCGGGCTCACGGCCACGCCGCGCGAGCTTCGAATCAGCGAGCGCACGCCCGAGGCCGAGCGTGACCGGCAGATGCTGGCCGACAACCTCAATTACTTTGGCGACCCGGTTTACGCCTATGACATCGCCCAAGCGATCGAAGACGGGTACCTCGCGGCTTGCGAGATCGTGCGGCGTGAGGTGTTCATAGCGGAAGCGGAGCGGATTGAGGAGGAGACCGGCCTTAATCGCGAGCAGGTTAAGGACAAGGAGCTGACTTACCGCCATTCGGGCGAGGCCGCTTCTAGTGATGCGCTGGAGAGCCACTACGGCGCAGGGCAGTTTGAAAGCGGAATCAGCATTCCGGAGCGCACGCGGCAAATGGCCGACGATCTGTTTGACAACCTTATTGCCACCGGCGGGCCTGAGCAAAAAACGATCATCTTCTGCGCCCGCGATGACCACGCGGACGAAGTCGCCGCAGCGATGAACAACGCTTACGCGCGGTGGTGCGGATCCACGGGCGAACGGCGGGTTGAACCCTATGCTTTCAAGTGCACAGCCAAGGCAGCGGGCGCTGATCAGATTCCGGATTTCAAGGGAGCGGCTCGCAGCCACTTCATCGCCTGCACAGTGGATTTGCTCTCGACGGGGGTCGATGTGCCTTCGCTGCTGAACGTCGTCTTCTTCCGCTACATGCGCTCGCCGATCACATTCTACCAGATGATCGGGCGGGGCACGCGGATTGATGAAGGCACGGGCAAGCTAATGTTCCGTGTCTACGACTACACCGACGCGACCCGGCTGTTCGGTGAAGATTTCACCTCAACCGCCTTCACGGTAAACCATCCGTCCGTTCCTGCTGCGCACGCTGGGGGTGATGGCGCGGACGAGCCGGGGGCCGGGACCATCGTTGTGGAGGGTCTTTCAGTTCGAATTGAGGATGGCGGCCGCTACATCTTAATGAAGCGCGACGGTCGCGACGAGCGGGTGCCGGTGGCGGAATATAGGGCAATGCCTGGCGGAAGAGCTCAAGCGTGAGGCGCCTGACGCGCCCACCTTTCGCCGCATTTGGATTGAACCACCTCGCCGGCGTGCCTTGATGAACACTCTGATCGCGCGCGGCTTTGCGCCGCGTGTGATCCAGCAGGTGGACGGGCTCACCGCCTATGATGAATTCGACGTATTGGCGAGCACGGCCTATGCCGAGACCCCTCGCACTCGCGACGATCGGGCTGAACGCTTCCGAGTAGATCATGCCGGCTGGCTGACGCCGATGCCATCAGACTCGCGCGCAACGGTGCTGGCGCTGACTGGTGCCTTCAAACTGGGGGGCACTGACGAATTGGGGAACCGGGGTGTGCTTCAGACTCCTGCGGTGCGCCGTGCGGGCGGCCTCGCGGCGCTCGCCAAGCTTGGCGAGCCAGCGCAAATTCTGCGGCAAACGAGGGAAAGGCTATTCGCGTTGTGAGTATTCAGATGGCGCCCCTCGGAGAAGTGGCGGCCATTCGCGCTGGCGGGACGCCTTTGCGAAGCAACTCAGCGTTTTGGGGCGGAGATATTCCTTGGGCGAAAATCTCGGACATCGAGGCTGCATCAGGAGCTTAGCTGCTCGTCGCCGAAGAGCGGATCACTGAAGCCGGGCTCGGTGCAATCCGTGGCCGTCTATTTGGGCCCGGAACCATCCTCGTGGCGCAGTACGGCTCAGTGGGCAAGTGGGCGCGAGCGGGAATCCCAGTGGCCACAAACCAAGCGATATTAGGCGTACAGGTAGATGAAGAACGTCTTGAGCCACGGTATCTTTGCCATTTCCTAAGCGCCACCCGCTCCAAGTTTGAAAGGGAGGCGCAAGGCGGGATAGTGCGAAATCTTTCGCTCCGTTATTTTTCTCACCTAGCAATCCCGCTTCCTCCCCTTTCAGAGCAGCGCCGCATTGCCGCTCGGTTGGACGAGGCAATGGCGGATGTCGCCGCTGCACGCGTTGCGCTAAGGCAGCAGCAGGAGGAGTTGACGCGCCTCACGGCAGCGACTGTCGAAGCTGCGCTCGGGGGACGTGTTCTCGCAGCCGATGACGATCCAATTGCAAATGGCCCGGAGTGGACGGCGCTCACGAATGTGGCTCGACTCGAAAGCGGGCATACGCCGAGCCGAAAGCACCCCGAATGGTGGGGTGGTGACGTGCCCTGGATCGCGTTGCCTGACATCCGTGCTCTGGACGGCAAGACTGCTACAACCACAAGCGAGCGAACCAACGAACTCGGCCTCGCCAATTCTTCGGCCCGGCTGCTGCCGGAGGGAACGGTTGTACTCTCGCGCACGGCATCCGTCGGCTTTGTAACGGTTATGGGCGTGCCGATGGCGACCAGCCAAGACTTTGTGAACTGGGTCCCAGGCGAGCGGCTGCGAAGCTGGTATCTGGCGCACGCGCTCATCTCGGCTCGAGATTACATCCGAGGGCTGTCCGATGGGGCCATTCACAAGACAATCTACATGCCGAAGTTGAAGGGCCTACGCATTCGGTTGCCAGAGCCGGAGGAGCAGGATCGAGCGCTCAGGCGGATCGATGAGGTCCGCGAGACTCTTCGTAAGGCCGCGCGAGCCTTGGACTCTCAAGCCGCAGCTCTCGATACGCTTGGTCCCGCCCTCTTAAATGCAGCATTCAAAGGTAAGTTCTGATGGCGCTCAACGACCCGAAGACCTCCCGCGCAGACGTTGATGCGGCCGTCTGGGGCGCATGCGACGTACTCCGGCGCTCAAACGTAGCGGGCGCGCTGCAATATGTGCCGGAGCTTTCGTGGCTGCTGTTCCTGCGCGTGCTCGATTCCACGGAAGAGCGCGAGGCGGGCGAAGCCGCCGCGTTCGAGGAAACATTCACGCCGTCGCTGGAGACGCCTTACCGTTGGCGCGACTGGGCTGCCCCGGGCGGGTCGAAGCGACAGGAGCTGCAGTCTGGTGCGTTAAACGCCTTTAAGGGCTTCGTTGATGGCGAGTTGTTGCCGCACCTGCGCTCGCTCCGGGATCGACCAGGGGCGACGGCGCGGCAGAAGGTAATCGGAGAGATTGTTGCTGGGACCGAACGGACCCGCGTCGACACAGACAGGAACCTGGCGGACGTGCTCGACCGCATTCACGCGCTTGATGTAGCCGGCGACGACTACGAAGATTTGTTCCCGCTCTCTCAGGTCTATGAAGGCCTGCTGCTCAAGATGGGCGAGAAGGGCAATGACGGCGGGCAGTTCTTCACGCCTCGCGACCTGATTCGAGTGATAGTAACGGCGATCGACCCAAAGCCGCGCGAAACAGTTTACGACCCCTGCTGCGGCACCGGCGGGTTTTTAATCGAAGCGTTCAAGACCATGCGCCGCAACCTCGGGGAAGGTGCGACCGGTGCCGATGTGCGCGCTATGGGCGACCGGCGCCTTTACGGGCGGGAGAAGGAAAATCTCGTCTTCCCAATCGCACTTGCCAACATGGTGCTACACGGGATCGATGCCCCGAACCTGTGGCATGGGAACACTCTGTCAGGAGACCAGCAATATGGCGGCCTGTGGGAGGGCGCACCCGAGTTGTTCGACGTAGTGTTGACCAATCCCCCCTTCGGCGGTCGTGAGCATGCCGATGTTCAGGCGCAGTTCGCCTATCGCACCTCCGCAACCCAAATCCTGTTCCTCCAGCACGTGATCGATAAGCTAGCCAACGGCGGGCGCTGCGGCATGGTCGTTGACGAGGGCGTGCTGTTCCGGACAAACGAGAACGCTTTTGTGCAGACCAAGCGACGGCTGCTCGACACGTGCGAGCTATGGGCGGTCGTATCGCTGCCGTCCGGTACGTTCACGGCAACCGGCGCGGGCGTAAAGACGAACCTCCTTTTCTTCACCAAGGGGCAACCGACAGAGCGGACTTGGTATTATGACCTCAGCGATCTGAAGGTCACAAAGAAGAAGCCGCTGACGCTGGCGAGCTTCGAGGATTTTTTTTGCCAAGCTTCCAAGCCGTGAGGACAGCGAGCGGAGCTGGACTGTCGAGCGCTCTACAATTGAGGCCACCAACTATGATCTAAAGGCGGTAAATCGGAATCGTCAGGTGGTGGTGGATTCACGCACACCCTCGGAGATCATGAACGAGATCGAAGCTGCCGGAAAAGAAGCGGCAGAGGCTCTCATGCATCTTCGCCAGATGCTTGGTGCCTAGCCCCTACAAACAAGCTTCTAAGTACGGCTGATCGAACCCGAACTGCTTGGCCTTCTCAAGCGTGTACGGCCTCAGCCCGCTCGACCGGTACTCGCCGATGATCTTGCCGTCCGCGGTCTCGTCCAGGTATTCGAACTTGAACAGTTCCTGCGTGACGATCACGTCGCCTTCCATTCCGATCACTTCGGTGATGTTGGTGGTGCGGCGGGAGCCATCGCGGAGGCGCTTTACCTGGACGATGAGGTCGACCGAGTCGGCGATCTGGCGGCTGATCGCTTCCTTGGGGACCTTGATGTCGCTCATCATCACCATGTTCTCCATTCGCGCGAGGCATTCGCGAGGGGAGTTGGAGTGCAAGGTGGCCATCGAGCCGTCGTGGCCGGTGTTCATGGCGGCGAGCAGGTCGAAGCACTCGGAGCCGCGGATTTCGCCCAGGATGATGCGGTCGGGGCGCATTCGAAGCGCGTTGATGACGAGGTCGCGGATGGTGATCGCGCCTTGGCCTTCGAGGTTGGGCGGGCGGGTCTCCAGCGGGAGCCAGTGCGGCTGCTGAAGCCGAAGCTCGGCCGCGTCCTCGATGGTGATCACGCGCTCGCCGGGGTCGATCAGCTTGGAAAGGGCGTTGAGCATGGTCGTCTTGCCCGAGCCGGTGCCGCCCGAAATGACGATGTTGAAGCGGCAGGCGCCGGCGATCTTGAGGGCGGTCGCCATCTTTGGGGACATGGAGCCGAAGCCGGCCATCATGTCGACGGTGATCGGCTTTTCGGAGAATTTGCGGATCGAGATGGCGGTTCCGCGAAGTGAGAGCGGGGGCACGATGACGTTGACTCGGCTTCCGTCGGCGAGGCGGGCGTCGGCGAGCGGAGTGGTCTGGTCGACCCGGCGGCCGACCTTGTTGACGATCCGCTGGGCGATCTGGAACAGGTGCTCCTCGTCGCGGAACTGGATGTGGGCGAGCTGGAGCTTGCCCTTCTTCTCGATGAAGGTCTGCCCCGGGCCGTTGACCATGATGTCCGAAATGTCGGGATCGGCGAGCAGCTCCTCCAGCGGGCCGAGGCCGAGAAGCTCGTCGACCAGCACCTTTTCAAGGGCGAACTGCTCGCGGCGGTTGAGGTTGATCTTCAGCTCGGCGAGGACTTCGCCGATGATGGGGCGGAACTCCTCGGCGAGCTCGTCCTTCGAAAGGGTTGCGGCGGCTTCGGGGTCGACCCGCTCGAGGAGGCGTGGGAGGACCTGTTCCTTGATGAGGTGGACCGAGGCTTCGAAGCCTTCCGCCTTTGACTTGCCCTGTTCGCCCGAGCCCTCGGCCCGGGTGGTGAGGCGCGCCATCGCGTCCTGGCTTGCGGTGGTGTCGGCGGAGGCGGGGGCTTGCTGCTCTTCGCCGGTGAGCGGGAGTCCTTCGATCGGAGGGAATTGCTCGCCGCCTTCCGGAGCGGGCGAATGGGGGAGGGGCCCTCCGCCCTTCATCGGGCGAGCGACTCCGAAGGTGGGCCGGCCCGGAGCCGATCCTACTCCGCCTCTGCGTCCAAAAGCACTCATAGCTACGCCAACCTCAATCTGACCCGGGCCGAACTTGTGCACGAAAATGGTGAATAGACTGGAAACTTTGACAATTGCCTAACCGGCCGGGATTAGGGCGCGGATTTCGTCTTCGAAGGATCTTGGATGCGCACATCGCCCGGCGGCGGCGCTGGATCGGCACTGCTGCTGGCTGCGATCGGATTTTCGATCCTGTCGGTGGGCGACGCGATCGTGAAGACTCTGGCCGGCGAGTGGCCGGCTCCGGCGGTGTCGGCGCTTCGATACACGTTCGGTGCGCTCGGGCTTGCCGGTGCGGTTGCGATTTATCATGGGCGCGCAGGTTTCGTCCTGCCCAGGCCGTGGCTCCAGTTCGGGCGCGCGGCCGCGGTCAGCCTTGCGACGATCTGCTTCTTCCTCGGAGTGATGGCGATGCCTCTGGCGGACGCGACGGCGATCCAGTTCACGAGCCCGATCCTGACCGCGGTGCTGTCGGCGCTCGTGCTTGGGGAGAGGGCGCCGAGGGCGGCCTGGGCTGCGATCGTTCTTGCGTTCCTTGGAGTGCTTCTGGTGCTGCGGCCCAACGTGCTGGAGATCGGGGCCGAGGCTTTCTACCCGCTTGGGGCGGCGTTCGGGATGGCCTAGCTGATGATCCTCAACCGAAAGGCGGCGGGGGACGCACCGGTGCTTGTGATGCAGCTTCTGCTTGCGATGTTCGCGGCTCCGCTGCTGGTCGCGTCGGCGAGCCTTCTGGCTATCGGCGGAGCTGAGCAGTTCGCGGTTCCGTGGCCGAGCGCCGAGGTGGTCCTGAAGTGCCTGACGGTGGCGTTCACGGCGACGACGGGGCATCTGCTCATCTATTCGGCCACCGTGCGCGCGACGGCCGCGGTGGTATCGCCGATGACTTATGTTCAGCTGCTGGTGGCGGTCGCGCTCGGCTGGGCCTGGTTCGGGGATTCGCCCGACGCGGCCACGATCGGAGGCGCGGCGCTGATCATCGCCGGCGGGCTGTGGCTCTGGAGGTCGCAGACGGTCCGGGGCTAGGCGGGGACGTCCGCCCGCTCTGCGAGGACGGTGAGGCCCTGGTCGTTCACTTCGGCAAAGCCGCCTTCGATCGCGATCCGCTCGGGCTCGCCGCCGCTGGTGCAGTAGATTGCGAGCTCGCCGTTGCGGATCGTCGACATGAAGGGCGCGTGGCCTTCGAGGACGCCGAACTCGCCTTCGCTCCCGGGGACGACCACCATGTGGACCTCCTCGGAGCGGATCAGCTTTTCCGGGGTCACCAGTTCGAAACGAAGGGGCATTTCATCAACTCCCCCCTCCCTTTCAAGGGAGGGGCAGGGGGTGGGTGACTTCCGAGGCGTGAGCGATGCGACTCACCCACCCCTCGATCCCCTCCCCTGAAGGGGAGGGGAGGTGGGTTACGCGGCTTCGGCGGCCAGGCGCTGGGCCTTTTCGACTGCTTCCTCGATTCCGCCGACCATGTAGAACGCGGCTTCGGGGAGGTGATCGTACTCGCCGTCCACGACCGCCTTGAACGAGCGGACCGTGTCCTCCAGCTGCACGAACTTGCCGGGGATTCCGGTGAAGACCTCGGCGACGTGGAAGGGCTGGGAGAGGAAGCGCTGGATCTTGCGGGCGCGGCTGACGACCAGCTTATCCTCTTCCGAAAGCTCGTCCATGCCGAGGATGGCGATGATGTCCTGCAAGCTCTTGTAGCGCTGAAGGGTCTCCTGGACGGCTCGGGCGGTGTCGTAATGCTCCTGGCCCACGGTTCGGGCGGTGAGCACGCGCGAGGTGGAGTCGAGCGGATCGACCGCCGGATAGATGCCGAGCTCGGAGATCGCGCGCGACAGCACCGTGGTGGCGTCGAGGTGGGCGAAGGAGGTGGCGGGAGCGGGGTCGGTAAGGTCGTCCGCCGGCACGTAGATCGCCTGAACCGAAGTGATCGAGCCCTTGTTGGTGGACGTAATCCGCTCCTGGAGAGCGCCCATGTCGGTGGAGAGCGTCGGCTGGTAGCCCACCGCGGAAGGAATTCGGCCGAGCAGCGCCGACACTTCCGAGCCCGCCTGGGTGAAGCGGAAGATGTTGTCGACGAAGAAGAGCACGTCCTGGCCCTCCTGGTCGCGGAAATATTCGGCGATGGTGAGGCCGGACAGAGCAACGCGGGCGCGGGCGCCCGGCGGCTCGTTCATTTGGCCGAAGACGAGGGCCACCTTGGAGCCTTCGGGAGTCGGGTTGCCGTCGGCGTCCTTGGCGATGACTCCCGCGTCGAGGAACTCGTGGTAGAGGTCGTTGCCCTCGCGGGTGCGCTCACCGACCCCGGCGAACACCGAGGTTCCGCCATGGCCCTTGGCGATGTTGTTGATCAGCTCCTGGATGAGCACCGTCTTGCCGACCCCGGCGCCGCCGAACAGCCCGATCTTGCCGCCCTTTGCATAGGGAGCGAGGAGGTCGATGACCTTGATCCCGGTGACGAGAATGGCGGTCTCGGTCGACTGGTCGACGAACAAGGGAGCGTCGGCGTGGATCGGGGCGGACTCGGTGGCGCCGATGGGGCCACGCTCGTCGATGGGGTCGCCGACCACGTTCATGATGCGGCCGAGCGTCTGCGGGCCGACTGGGACCCGGATCTGGGAGCCCGTGTCGGTGACGGCCTGGCCGCGGGTGAGGCCGTCGGTCGAGTCCATGGCGATCGTGCGGACGGTGTTCTCTCCGAGGTGCTGAGCGACCTCGAGCACCAGGCGGTTGCCGTTGTTGTCGGTGGTGAGCGCGGAGAGGATCTCCGGAAGCTCGCCGTTGAAGCTGACGTCGACGACTGCGCCGATGACCTGGCTTACTCGGCCGGTGTTGGCGGTTGGGGCGATTGATGCGGCGGTTGCCATGATTTCTTTCCTTGCCTTCTTCTTTGCGTCATCCCGGCGGAGGCCGGGATCTCGTCGGGTGAAAGACGCAGTGCCCTTCCCCGCTGGGACCCCGGCCTTCGCCGGGGTGACGAGTGAACCAAAAACTACAACGCCTCGGCGCCCGAAATAATCTCCACGAGTTCGGTCGTGATCGCGGCCTGCCTCGTCCGGTTGTACTCGATCGAGAGGCGGTTGATCATGTCGCCGGCGTTGCGGGTGGCGTTGTCCATTGCGGTCATCCGGCTGCCCTGTTCGGAGGCTGCGTTCTCAAGGAGGGCTCGGAAGATCTGGACGGCAACGTTGCGCGGCAGAAGCTCGGCAAGGATCTCCTCCTCGTCGGGCTCGTATTCGACCGCCGCGCTGGCGCCCGCCTGGTCGCCGGCCGAGCCGGCCTCGGGCATGACGACGGGGATGATCTGCTGCGCCACCGGCTCCTGAACCAGCGCCGACTGGAAGCGGGCGTAGAACAGGTGGGCGACGTCGAAGCGGCCGTTCCTGAACATCTCCACGATGTCGGCTGCAACGCCCTCGGCGTCGGCGAAGGCCACCTGCTTGATCGCGCTGGTGTCGTACTGGTGGACGATCTGCTTGGGGAAGAGGCGGGCGATCACAGCCCGGCCCTTTCGGCCCACCAGGTAGAAATAGACCGTCTTCCCCTCGCGCATCAGCTGGTCGGCCTTCTTTCGGGCCGCTCGAACGATGTTGGAGTTGAACGCTCCGGCAAGGCCGCGGTCGGAGGTGCAGACGACCAGCATGTGGGTCTGGTCGCTTCCGCTTCCGGCCAGAAGCTTCGGGCTCTCGGGGCCGACTGTGACCCGGCTTGCGAGGCTCGCCATCACCGCGTTCAGACGCTCGGCATAGGGGCGGCCGGCCTCGGCGGCCGTCTGCGCGCGGCGCAGCTTGGCCGCTGCGACCATCTTCATCGCCTTGGTGATCTTCTGGGTCGACTTGACCGAGACGATCCGACCTTTGAGAGCCTTGAGAGAGGCCATGTTTCTTTCCTAGCTCCGTTCGCCCCGAGCGAAGTCGAGGGGCCCTGCCGAGCGAAGACGAGGCTTGTTTCTCGACTTCGCTCGAAAGGGTGTCTCGACTGCGCTCGACACGAACGGCATTTCTTTAAGCAAAGCTCTTCACGAAGTCGCCGAGGATGGACTTGAGCCTGTCCGAAGTGCCGTCGTCGAGAGTCTTGGTGTCGCGGATGGTGTTCAGAACCTCCGGATGATCGGAGCGGACGTGCGCCAGGAGCGAGCTTTCGAACCTCACCACGTCGGTGACTGGGATGGTGTCGAGGAAGCCGTTCACTCCGGCGAAGATCGAGACGACCTGCTCTTCCATCGGCATCGGGCTGAACTGCGGCTGCTTCAGAAGCTCGGTGAGCCGCGCGCCGCGGTTGAGGAGGCGCTGGGTGGAAGCGTCGAGGTCCGAGCCGAACTGGGCGAAGGCGGCCATCTCGCGGTACTGGGCGAGCTCCAGCTTGATCGAGCCTGCGACCTTCTTCATCGCCTTGGTCTGAGCGGCCGAGCCGACGCGGCTGACCGAGAGACCCACGTTAATCGCGGGCCGGATGCCCTGGTAGAACAGCTCGGTCTCCAGGAAGATCTGACCGTCGGTGATCGAGATGACGTTGGTCGGGATGTAGGCCGACACGTCGCCCGCCTGGGTCTCGATGATCGGAAGAGCCGTGAGCGAGCCCGAGCCGTTCTCGGCGTTCATCTTCGCGGCGCGCTCCAGGAGGCGCGAGTGGAGATAGAAGACGTCGCCCGGATAGGCTTCGCGGCCCGGCGGACGGCGCAGAAGAAGCGACATCTGGCGGTAGGCGACGGCCTGCTTGGACAAATCGTCATAGACGATCACGGCGTGCATTCCGTTGTCGCGGAAGAACTCGCCCATGGTGCAGCCGGTATAGGGGGCGAGGAACTGCAGCGGAGCCGGCTCCGAAGCGGTGGCGGCGATGACGATCGAATATTCCATCGCACCGTTTTCTTCGAGCGCCCGGACGATCTGGGCGACGGTCGAGCGCTTCTGGCCGACTGCGACGTAGATGCAGTAGAGCTTCTGGCTCTCGTCGTCGCTCTGGTTGGCGTTCTTCTGGTTGATGAAGGTGTCGAGAGCGACTGCGGACTCGCCGGTCTGGCGGTCGCCGATGATCAGCTCGCGCTGGCCGCGGCCGACGGGAACGAGGGCGTCCAGCGCCTTGAGGCCGGTCTGCACGGGCTCGTGGACCGACTGGCGCGGGATGATGCCCGGAGCCTTGACCTCGACCCGGCGGCGCTCGGCGGCGTCGATCGGACCCTTGCCGTCGATCGGGTTGCCGAGGCCGTCGACTACGCGGCCGAGCAGGCCCTTACCCACGGGGACGTCGACGATGGTGCCGGTTCGGCGGACGGTGTCGCCTTCCTTGATCTGGCTGTCGTTGCCGAAGATCACGGCTCCGACATTGTCGGCTTCGAGGTTGAGGGCCATGCCCTTGATGCCGCCTTCGAACTCGATCATCTCGCCGGCCTGGACGTTGTCGAGGCCGTGGATTCGGGCGATTCCGTCGCCGACCGAGAGAACGGTTCCGACCTCGGAGACCTGAGCTTCGGTTCCGAAGCTTGCGATCTGGTCGCGGATGACCTTTGAAATTTCTGCGGCGCGGATATCCATGTTCAGCCTTTCATCGCATGCGCGAGGGTGTTCAATTTGGTTCGGATGGAGCCGTCGATCATCTGCGAGCCGACCTTGACGACGAGCCCGCCCAGGATGGCGGGATCGACGGTAAGATCAACCACGACGTCGCGGTTGAGGCGCTCCTTCAGGTTAGCGCGAAGAGCGCTGACCTGATCGTGGGTAAGTGGGTGCGCGGAGGTGACTTCGGCAGTGGTCTCGCCGCGATGCTCGGCAAGCAGCATCGCAAAGGAGCGGATCACGTTTCCAAGCTGCCCCAGGCGGTGGTTTTGCGCGAGGACCCCAAGGAAATTGGTCGTGATGGGATCGAGGCCCATGGCCTGTGCAGTCGCCGCGGCAGCCCTCGCGCCCTCTTCACGGGTGATGAGAGGGCTTGTGGTCAGCTCTCGGAAGTCTTCCGATTCCGCAAGCGCCCGCCGAAGGGATAGGAGGCTGTCGGAGACGGCCGAAAGCTGGTTTTCATCCCGGGCAAGCTCGAACAGGGCCGTCGCGTAACGTCCCGCCAAACTTGCCTGAATGCCGCCGGAATTCTCCACGCGCGCTCAACTCCAAAACGAGAATTTGCCCCATGCGAAAAGGGGGCTGCTCGGAACGGATTCCTGCGCCCCCTAATGGGTCGCGGGCGCCCTAGCAGGGGCTTTGCTGCGATGCAAGAACCCGGAGTGGCTGGAGCGACCCCATTGCGGCCTTCCCGGGGATGGAGCAAAGTCGCGGGATGGATGGCAAGGACACCAGAATGAAGCCGCCGGTGTGGCCTGGCGGCGGGCGAGGCGAGATGATCCGCTGGGCGACCGCTCAGACATCGCTCGGGTTGATGCTGGTTGCGGCGACGGACAAGGGGATCTGCCGGGTTTCGTTCGATGAAGGGGAGCCGGAGCTTCGCCGGCGTTTCCCTCATGCGGCCATCGAACCCGGCGGCGAGGCGATGGCTGAGCTGGCGGAGCGGGCGGCGGCGGCGGTGGAAGCTCCCGACCGCGCGCACGATTTGCCGCTCGACCTTCGGGGCACCGCCTTCCAGGAGGCGGTGTGGCGGGAGCTTTCGCGGATTCCGCCGGGCGAGAGCCTGAGCTACGCGGCGCTCGCTGCACGGGCTGGAAAGCCTGGTGCTGCGAGGGCAGCCGGGGCTGCGTGCGGGGCGAACAGCGTCGCGGTCCTCGTCCCCTGCCACCGGGCGAGGCGGGGCGACGGGAGCCCCGGCGGCTTCGCTTACGGGCTGGAGCGCAAGGCCGCCTTGCTGGAGCGCGAGAGCGCGAAGGGCAGGCTGCTATAGGAGCCGCATCTGCGGGCCCTCGGGCGGGCGGAACAGGTCGGTCCGAAGCTGCAGCTTTTCCTTGTTGAAGCCGTGCCTCGCGGCGGCGATTCGGAAGCGGGTCTTCAGAAGCTCCGCCCAGGGGCCGGAGCCCTGCATCCGAGTGAACCAGTTGGGGTCGTTGTCCCGGCCGCCCCGGATCGAGCGGACGATGCTCATCACCTTGGAGGCGCGGTCGGGGTAGTGCTCCTCCAGCCAGGCCCGGAACAGCGGCGCGACTTCGTACGGGAGCCGGACCGGGATGTAGAAGGCGCCGCGAGCGCCGGCTTCCGCGGCGGCCTCGAGGATATGCTCGATCTCGTGGTCGGTCACTCCGGGTACGACCGGAGCGATTGCGACGAAGGCCGGGATACCGGCTTCGCTCAGAGCCTTGATCGCGGCGAGGCGCTTTCGCCCGGCGGGGGCGCGCGGCTCAAGCGTTCGGGAGATCTCAGGCGTCAGCGAGGTGACGGACAGAGCGGCGGAGGCGAGACCCTGGGCCGCCATCGGAGCCAGGATGTCGATGTCGCGGACGATGCGGTCCGACTTGGTGGTGATGCAGACCGGGTGGCGGGTCTCGCTCAGCACTTCGAGCACGGAGCGCATGATCCGCCACTTGCCTTCGATCGGCTGGTAGGGATCGGTGTTGGTGCCGATCGCGATCGGGGAGGGCACGTAGCCCCTCTTGCCAAGCTCCGCCCTCAGAAGCGCGGCAGCGTCGGGCTTTGCGAACAGCTTCGTCTCGAAATCAAGGCCGGGCGAGAGATCGTGGAACGCGTGGGTCGGCCGGGCGAAGCAGTAGATGCAGCCATGCTCGCAGCCCCTGTAGGGGTTGATCGAGCGGTCGAAGCCCACGTCCGGGGACGAGTTGCGGGCGATGATCGTCCTGGGGCTCTCGACAGTGACAGTGGTCCGGAGCGGCGGCGCTCCCCCGTCTATCTCCTCGCGAGCATCCAGCCAGTCGCCGTCTGACTCCCGCTCGGCGAGGCCGTAGCGGGTGGGGGTGCGGTTCTCCGGGGCGCCGCGTCCGTGGCGGAGGTCTGGACGATGCATGGACCCTTCATGGGCCCAGGACCAGAACAGATCAAGAACAAAGTGTCAGTCGTAGCCGTAGCCGCTCCCGGGGGCGCGGGGAGCGGGCTGCTCGAGGCGTACCGCGGTGGCTCCGGCCATTCCCGGGAACCGGGGCCACATGCCTTGCGCCAGAGCGTCGCGGCTGGTCGAGGGCTTCTTCGACTTCTCCTCGTAGATCCAGTAGTTGCGAAGCACGATCGGAACGTAGCCGCGCGTTTCCCAATAGGGGATGCTCTCGATGTAGAGCAGTGGATCGCCCCGATCCATCTGGCGGTAGTTCCATTCGCTGATGGGAGCGGGGCCGGCATTGTAGGCGGCGATGACCTTGGGAAGCAGGCCCCCGGTCCCCGAATGGTCGCGAAGATATTCGAGGTAGGACTGGCCGTATTCCATGTTGGAGGAAGGCTGGGTGAGCTGGTCGGGGCTGAAATATTCGCCGCGCTTTCGGGCGATGTCGCCTGCGGTTCCGGGGCGGACCTGCATGAGGCCGGTCGCTCCGGCTGGGCTTACGACGGCTGTGCGGAAGTTCGATTCCTGAAGTGCGTGGGCGAAGACCAGGGCCGGGTCCACCCGCCAGCCTCGGCTCGGCTGCCAGTCGGGCTTGGGGTAGCGGGCGGAAGGATTGACGTGCGCACCGCGAGGCGCGTTGTGAGCAAGCCAGAACTGGGTCGAGGCGAGGTTGAGATCGTCGGCGAGGTGGAGAAGCTTGTCGTGGTCGGCGATCCCGCCGATCCGGGCCTGGTGCCGGATGAACTCTTCGGCGAGGCCCTGCTCCCCGATCTCCACGAGCGCGAGGGCCGCCCGTACGTTGGGCTTGTGGGCGATGTCGCGCCACTCGGCATCGCGGTAGTCGTGGAGGCCCGTCGGGTTGGGAGTCTTGATGCCAAGGGCGCTGGTGGCGATGAGGCCGTAGAAGGTTTCCCTGATGCGGGCTGCGTTTCGAAGCCTCGCCTGCACGTTTTGGGGACGGCCGCACTTCATGTCGGCGCGTGCGGCCCAGTAGTTGCCGGCTGCGACGAGTTCGGGGTCCCCGGTTCGGGCGGCGACGGTAGCGAAGGATTCGGCGGCGGCGTTGCAATCGCCCATCCTCCAGGAGGCGAGGCCCGCCACCCACTCTGCGTGAAGCGCCCACTCGCCGCTTCCGGCCCTGGCGGCCCGAAGCGCGAGCTGGCGGGCGCCAGGATCGTTGCCGACGAGATAGTGCGACCAGGCGACCCGCTGCTGGAACTCGGTTCGGGCGTCGGGCGACAGAGCGAACTCGTTGGCGGCGAGCAAGGCTTCGGCGGCGCCCGGCTGGTTCTCCTTGATCAGCGGCTGGATCTGCGGCTCGAGCCTGGCTGCGACGGGATCGCCCTTGACGCTCTTGGCCCGCTCGCGGCGCGGTTGGCTGCCAGCCCAGCTGAGGTTCTGCGGCTGCGGGATCGGCGGAAGCTGATAGGCTCCGCGGGTCTGGGCGAGACGCGCGAGCTTCGCCGCCTGGGGCATTTCCGGAGCGCTGACGAGGAGCGGCCATATCTGCTCCAGCTCCACCCGGGGGGAGCCCTTGGCGAGGTAGATCTCTGCCCGCGCGGCGCTGTGGAGCGGTCCCTGACCGGTCGAATCGAGGCGGGCATTGGCCTCGGCCCACCTGCCGGACCGGATGGCGGCGAACACCTCGCGATAATTGTTTCGCTCGAAGGGCGTGAGTGCGGCGCTGCCTGCGCCCCTGAACTGGCCTCCGGGTTGCTCGGATTCGCTCGCGGCGGCGGGCGCCATGGGAAGGAGGATGGAAGCTGCGAGGAGCAGCGCTCGAAGTCTGTTCATCGGTTCAATCCTTGAATCAGAAGCTGGAGGTCCGCCCATGCGGCCGCTTTCGCGGCCGGCCGGTCGAGCAAATAAGAAGGGGGGAAGCTGGCCACCGCCTGAATCTGCCCCGCGTGCGTCGATATCTGGTGCCAGCGCCCGCGCGCCTTCATCGTGGGGAGGCCGAGCAGCGCCTTGGACGCGGCGTCGCCCATGATCAGCACCGCCTTGGGAGCGACGAGGCCGATATGATGGCGCGCAAGCGTGGAGCATTGAGTCGCCGTCGGGTCGGTGAATCGCCCGTCCGGGGAGCGGAAGCAGGCCAGCGAGGCGAGATAGACGGAGTTGCGGTCGCGCCCGATCGCTGCAAGCATCCGGTCGAATAGCCGGCCGACCTCGCCCGAGAGCAGAGCGCCCGAAGCGCAATCCTCGGCAGCGGGCATGTCGGTGATCATCATCAGTCCGGAGGCGGGATCGCCCGAGGGGCAGACGCGCGGGGCGGAAGGCGAGGCGAAGCTCAGGCTGTCGGTGTCTCGAAGCCATGCCTGGAACAGGCTGAGCTGGTCGGGAAGCTCCTGCTCTGGAACGGCAGGCGCGGGTTGCTGGACCTGGAGCTGCGGCGCCGACTTCTGCTTCGGGCGCAGCCAGTCGCGAGGCGCCTCGTCGATCAGGACATCGACGCCGGCATCGTTCCACCACTGCAGCGCGCTTGCGGCGGCCGCATGGGATAATGGATCGTTTCCCCGCTCCACGAGCTTATGAGAGTCAGGTGAAGGCG
>DASYWC010000040.1:0-8388 GCA_035936615.1 Allosphingosinicella sp.
GGACGAGGGTGTGGAAAGCCTCGTATCCAGCAGGCGCGAGGCGTTGCGGGTTCTGGCTTCGATAGTCCGTTTCCTTCCTCAGCGGTTCGCCTGTGAGCCTTGCGAGCTTGCGGTCGCTGAGCGCGTGGTGGCAGAAGCGGCCGCTCCCGGCGCTAAGCACATCGGGATAGGTGGCGTGCACGACCTTGCTGGGCGGTACGCCGAGCTTAGTGAAGGCGGCGGCTACCTCGGCGAGGCGGCCGGGAAGCTTCTCGAGTCGTGCTTCCACCGTCGGATGTCGCCAGCAAAAGCGGGCGCGGATCGTCGCCTCCGCCTTGTAGGGGCAGATGATCTCTTCCGACGAGACGAGCGGAAGCAAGGTGGGGACGATCGGCCCCAGCATGTACCCGCCGGCTGGCAGCACGTCATAGGCGACCAGGCCCCTGAAGCCGATGTCGATGCCCCCCACTGACATGTGGACCTGGTCCACCGCGCGCCGGGTTTCCCTTTGGCCGAGCAGCGCCTTCAGCTGATCGATCTGGCTCGCTGCCTCCTTTCGACCGGGCGGACAGGTGCGCGGATCGTCCATCTTCTTCGGGCAGCCGGGGAGGTCCTCCTGCGGCGCCGTTATTCCCGCCTTTGCGGTGGCGGCCGAGCAGCCGAGATGGACCAGGGTCACCGCTTCCTGCTTGCGCACGGCTGCTTGTTTCAAGGCTGCGAGCACGGGCCAGGACAGCAGCGAGCGGTGACAGGGCTCGTCCCACCATTGGGCGATTGAGACGGGATCGCTCCTGGGGTCCAGAGTCGCAGGCCAACGCACCTTCTGGAAGCGCTCCGACGGCTGCAGCCGGCTGAGATCAGCCGGCACGTCCGGATTTCCCTCGCCGGACAAGTAGGAGTCGCCGAGCGCTACTATCAGGCGGTCTTCGACCACTATGTCCGACTGCGACACATTGCCGGACGCGTCGGCCGCCGTGACCAGGGCCTGGCCGTACCAGCGGCCCCCGATCCCCCGGGCAGGAATGGTGAGCTCAACCGAGTCTGTGCAGGGCGCGGTGGCTTGTACGACCTCCCCCACCGTCCAGCTGCAACTTGCCTCCGGCTGCGCTCCCCCCTGCACCCGGGCCACGATCGTATAGCTGTCGGGATAGACGTAGCGCGCGGCGTAGCGCCTGCGCTGCTGATCCCAGTTCGAGGACCGCAGCGGCGCAGCCTCCTTGCCGGACAAGGTTGAAAGCAGCTGATCGTAATGTTGAGCCATGCTCTGCGAGGGATTTTCGAGGCTGAGGAGCAGGCTCTCTACTTTGGCGCGCGAAGTAATGTCCGCCTGTTCGAACAAGCGAAAGCGGTCCTTGACCTGCCACTCGATGTTGCCCGCCTCGGCGGGCGCGGAGAACAAAAGGCCCGCCAGCACCCAGGGCACAGCGCGCGCGATCGTTCTTCCATCCCCCTGAAGCCACTGCATTCCAATCCCCCCGGATGGACTTACGCGTGTGGTGCCGCTACTTTGGCATCGTCCTTATACTTGACGATGCAGGTGCTGTCGTGGCGTTGAGCGCAGTCGGGTCTGGCAATTCGCGCATCTTTTCCGAAGCTTGCTGCATTCGGGATTCGGCTTGAATGGCGCCGGGGTTCGACACTGCACCGCTTGAGCCCCGCGAACGCTTCGCCGTCTATCGCGCGGCCGTCACGGGCGCTTTTTATCCGATGACCCCGCAAGAGAGCTCCAGCCACGCTTCGGAAGAGTTTCGGGTGCAGCTGGAGGCGCGTCAGCTCGCGTCCGCCGCCGTCGTGGAGTGCCGCGCCACTCCGCATCCCGTGGCTCGCACGCGGCAGAACATTTCTTCGCGTGCTTCCGGCTGCTACTTCATCTTCGAGCAGTTGGGGCGCTCGCCGGTCCTGCTTCAGGCGGAGGGCTGCTCCGCCACCCGGGTCGCCGCAGGGGACCTCGTCATCGGCGACGCCGACCGGCCGTTCGTCACGCCGGAATCCGGGCACTACCACCACCGTTTCTGGCTCTTGCCCAAGAGCTCGCTCGATCCGGTGCTTCCCGGCGCTGCGGCGCTGCTCCGCAACCCAATCAAGTTGGCCGGCGATGAAGGCATCGGCGCCTTGTTGTCGGCCCAACTCAAGATGCTGTGCGCTCAAGCCGATCATCCCGACATCAGCGACAATGCCGCGATCACGCATAACCTGAGTCACCTGCTCAGCATCGCCTTGGGCGCTTCTTCGCAGGAAGAGCCGCAGCGGCTGGCGGTGGCGCACGCGCGCTACCAGCAGGCGATAGGCTACATCGAGCGGGAGTTCTCCGATCCACGGCTCACTCCGCAACGAGTCGCCGCCAGGCTCGGTATTTCGGTTCGGACCCTGCATTCGGTGTTCGAGGGGTCGGGAGCGAGCTTCGCCGAGCATGTCACCCAACGAAGGCTTCAGGCGAGCCGCGCAGCTTTGCTGAACCCCGCGACCCGGCAGCAGTCGTTGGCGGCGATCGCCTTTGCCTGCGGTTTCAATGACGTCAGCACGTTCCACCGGGCGTTCCGCCGCGCCTACGGCGTCTCTCCGTCCGAGCTTCGGCCCAAGAGCTGATTGCACCTCTGCCGGGCCGCGCCTATCTGGCAGTCGAGACAGCCAAGCAAAGGATTGCCATGACCACCTTCGACGACCGCGAAAAGGCATTCGAGAACCTCTACGCACGCGATCAGGAGATGCAATTCAAGGTGATCGCGCGCCGCAACCGGCTGCTGGGTGCTTGGGCGGCCAACCTGATGGGCCTGACCGACGTTGAAGCGGAATCCTATGCGAAGGACGTGGTTCGCGCCGATTTTGAGGAGGCGGGCGATGAGGACGTGATCCGAAAGGTGCTCGGCGATCTCACCTCCGCCGGTGTCGAATGCGATGAGGCGCGCATCCGCGAAGCCCTCGACCACAAGGCGGTCGAGGCCAAGCGGCAGCTGATGGAAGGGCAGGGCTGAACCTCGTGCCGATGGCATCCGAAGAGATCGAGGCGCTGATCCGCTCCGCCATTCCGGACGCGGCGGTGGAAATCACCGATCTTGCCGGGGACGGCGATCATTATTCAGCCCGCGTTGTGGCTGAGAGTTTTAGGGGCCTGTCACGAGTGAGACAACATCAGCGCGTATACGAAGCGCTGGGCGGGAGAATGGGCGGTGCGCTTCACGCGCTGCAGCTCACCACCGCGGTACCCGATTAAGGAGCATTGAAAGTGTCACAAGCCAACGAGCGTATCGCCGAAATCGTCAATTCGAACGACGTGACCTTATTCATGAAGGGAACGGCCCTGTTCCCGCAGTGTGGCTTTTCAAGCCGGGCGATCGCGATCCTCGATCACCTGGGAGTCGCCTACGAGACCGTGGACGTCCTCCAGGATCCCGAAATCCGGCAGGGCATCAAGGAATATTCCGACTGGCCGACCATCCCTCAGCTCTACGTCAAGGGCGAGTTCGTCGGCGGCTCCGACATCATGATGGAGATGTTCGAGGCCGGCGAGCTTCAGCAACTGCTCGAAGAAAAGCAGGTCGCGAAGGCCGCCTAGGGCCCGTTCATTCTCCGTTCACCGAGGCAATTACATCTGTAGTCATCTAGACTACGGATGTAGTCGGAGGGCGCTGATGATCGAGAGAATTTCCGAAGCGGAACAGGCGGTTATGGAGGTGCTGTGGCGCGACTCGCCGCTCGGCGCCACCGAAGTGGCGGAGCGCGTGGACTCCAGCCGCGGCTGGAGCGACCGAACGGTGAAGACGCTCCTCTCCCGGCTGCTCGCGAAGGGAGTGATCGCCCACCAGGAGGAAGGCCGCCGCTACCTCTACCGCCCGGTCATCAAGCGTGAAGACTACGTAGCCCAGGAATCGGGCAAGCTGATCGACCGCATGTTCGGCGGCCGGGTGACACCCCTGGTGGCCCACCTTGCGGAGCGTGACCTGCTCACCCCCCGCGACATCGAGGAGATCGAGGCGCTTCTGAGGGAGCTCAAGTCATGATCGACTGGCTCATCGAGACCAGCATCGCCGTCACCCTGTTGATGGTCCTCGTGCTCGCGCTTCGGCGGCCGGTCGCGCACTTCTTCGGTGCCGGGTGGGCTTATGCTCTGTGGGCGCTTCCTGCGCTCCGTCTCGTGCTTCCGCCGCTCCCCTTGTTTGGAGACGCCGTCCCCTCCTTGCTCCCCGCCCGCGCTTCCGTGCCGGCTCACACCGCCCCGGCTTCGGCCCCGCCCATCGAAGCGGCCGCTTCGTTCGAATGGGAGCCGCTTCTTCTCGCCGCATGGCTCGGGGGCGCGGCAGCGATCATCCTGTGGCAGGCGATCTCGTACCTGGCCTTCGTTCGGCGGCTCGGCATCGGGTCTCGAGTCCACGCCTCGTTCGCCCAGGACGTGGGAGTCATCGAAAGCGCGCAAGTCGAGGGGCCGCTCGCGATCGGATTGCTCGACAAGTGGATCGTCGTTCCGGCCGATTTCACCACTCGCTACTCGGAGCGCGAGCAGCGGCTGGCACTGGAGCATGAGCGGGTCCATCACCAGCGTGAGGACATCTTCTGGAACATGGTGGCGCTCGGAGTGCTGGCGCTGAACTGGTTCAACCCGATTGCCTATCTCGCCTTCCGCGCCTTCCGAACCGACCAGGAGCTTTCGTGCGATGCCGCAGTCGCCGCTCGCGCCTCGGCCGAGGAGCGGCACGATTATGCGCTTGCGCTCGTAAAGTCCGCGAGCCGGCCCGGTCTCATCGCGGCCTGCCCGCTCAACCATGCAGGTCAGCTGAAGCGCCGCTTGAAGATGATCAAAGCACATCGGCGGAGCCGGGTTCGGGCGCTTGGCGGCTCCAGTTCCGTCGCCGCCCTGCTTCTCGCGGGCATCAGCGTCACCCAAACCCCGAGCATTGCAGCTCCGGAGGCGGCGCCCGTCGCTCCTCCACCTGCCGCCGCTCCGTCTCCAGCAGTGGCGTTGAAAGCTGCACCGGTACGCGGGGCCGCGCCTGCTCCTCATCCTCCCGCTCTCCCAGCGCGCCCAAAGAGACTCGCAAGATCCAGTTCGGCTGCTCCTGCCGTGAAGGCAGCCACTCCGGCTGAAGCCGTCCCACCCTCCGCTCCGCCGGCAGTCACGGCGCCGGCCGAGGCCGTCGCTCTCGCTCCTCCACCGCCGGCACCGCAGGTCCTCGTGGTCCGGCTTGAGGGGACGAACCGCCTTGCCGTGCTGGATTCCTACCCGCTCCCCGCGCGCCAGGTCCGGCTGGTGCGCACTCGCGCCGGCCACGGTCCCAAGCTGGATTGGGAGATCAAGGCGCAGCTCGAGAAGTTTCTGGCAGCCAGGACTGAAGAAGCCAACCAGATCCACATCACCCTGAAAGACGAATAGGAGAAGCCACCATGAAACCGATCAATCTTGTTGTTTCCGCCCTCGCCGCCGCCGCCGCGGCGGCCGCCCCGGGGGTCGCTCAGGAGGCGCCCGCTAAGGAAGAAAAGAAGATCGAGCGGGTGGTCATCCTGACTCACGCCGGCAAGGACGCGAAGCCGGGCGAAAAGCGCGAGTTCCGGATCCACAGGGAAGGCGACGGCCCGCTTCGCGACATGATCCTGAAGGAATGCGAAGGCGAGAAGACCGAGATCGACGGGGGCGCCGACAAGGAGAAGACCAAGATATTCTTCTGCGGCAAGCCGGGAATGACGGGCGAGGAACGCGCTAAGAGGCTGGAGGAGCTTCGCTCCAGGCTCACCCAGGACGGGCATTTCAGCGCCGAACATCGGGCGAAGATCGCAGCGGCGCTTCAGGAGGCGATCGACCGCGCACGCGCCGGCAAGTAGAAGTTCAATCCTGCAGGGGCGGGGCGCGGGAGACTGCGCCCCGCTTGGTTTTTGCAGGGCGCGGTGCCACATGGCCATGATGGAGGACTGGCCCGCAGGCACGATCGAACCGCTTTCGCCGCTGGTCCGACGACTGCTTGCTCCCAATCCCTCGCCGTTCACCTTTACCGGGACTCAGACCCACATCGTCGGCAGCGGCACCGTGGCGGTGATCGATCCCGGGCCCGATCTGGCCCAGCATGTGGACGCGCTGGTTGCTGCAATGGAGGGCGAGCAGGTGGCGGCGATCCTGTGCACCCATACCCACCGGGACCACAGCCCCGCCAGCCGCGCACTGAAGGCCGCGACGGGCGCGCCGATCGTCGGCTGCGCTCCGCTTGCGATCGAGGATCACGGCCCCCGCGCCGACGACGAGTTCGACCCGGACTATGTCCCCGACCGTGTGCTCGCGGACGGAGAAGCGGTCGAAGGCCCGGGCTGGACCCTGGAGGCCGTCCATACTCCCGGCCACACCTCCAACCATCTCTGCTTCGCGCTGAAGGAGGAGCAGGCCCTGTTCACGGGCGACCATGTGATGGGCTGGTCCACCACGATCGTCTCGCCTCCGGACGGAGACATGTCCGCATATATGGCGAGCCTCCAGCGGCTGATCGGGCGCAATGAGCGCATCTATTATCCTGCCCACGGGCCGGCGGTGGAGACTCCGCAGCAACTGGTGCGGGACTTGATCGCCCACCGTAGGCAGCGCGAGGAGCAGATCCTGGATCAAGTGCGCAGAGGGGAAGGGAGCATTCCCGCCATGGTCCCGGCGATCTACTCCACGATCGACCCGCGCCTCTATCCTGCCGCCGAGCGATCCGTGCTTGCGCATCTGATCGATTTGCAGGCTCGCGGGTTGGTTGTTCAGGAGGGTGACCGATGGAGCAGCGCCGGATGAAGAAAAGCCTCATGCTTGTCGTGCTGGCCCTGGTGGCTCTCCTCGGCCTCTTCGCCTGGTCGCAATACAGGGCTCGGATGGAGGCTGAGCGCACCCTTGGCCTCGAGGCTTCACGGGTGGTGGCCGAACGCTTTTCCAAAGCTGCAGCGGTGAAGGTCGGGACCCTCACCGGCAAGACCGTCGCCAAGGGTACCAACGAAGGTTTCCTCGGGCTCGTCAAGTCGGAGCAGACGACCACCATCCCCTTCACGGTCGATTACTTCGTCGACGTGACCCGGGTCGACGAAAGCTCCTATCGCTGGAACCCTGAAACCAAGACCTTGACCGTGGACATACCGGACGTGACGGTCGCAAAACCCAACATCGACGAGACTGCGGCACGCTCGAAGCAGAGCGGCCTCTACATATCGCGCCGGGCGTCGATGGATCTTGCAAGGCAGACTTCGCAGCGTGCTGCGGCTCGGTCCCAGCAGGCGGCGCAGAAGCCGGAGAACATGCAGAAGGCGCGCGAGAATGCGAAGGCTGTGGTGGCGAGGATGGCGCAGGGGCCGCTCGCCGCAGCGGGGCTGGGCGAGGTACGCGTTGAGGTCAGCTTCCCGTGGGAGCGCAAGAACGCAGCCGATGCGCCCACGGAGCAGTGGGATCAGTCGCGCCGGATGGAAGACGTGCTGGAGGAGCGCAAGGCTCAGAACCGTTGATGGGAAGCGCCCCTAAAAACTTGAAATTTCTGCCCGAAAAGCCTATTTTTCCCTGGTGAAAAGCCGGCACATCCGAACCTCGGGGCCGGGGAGACAAGCTCAATGAACGCACCCAATGTCAGCCTTCGCGGCCTCGACCTGCGCGCCGAAATCGACCGGCTGCGCAAGGACCGCAACGCCGTCATCCTCGGGCATTACTACCAGACCCCGGAAATCCAGGACGTTTCGGATTTCGTCGGCGACAGCCTCGACCTCAGCCGCAAGGCCGCGTCCACCGATGCGGACGTGATCGCCTTTTGCGGGGTCCGCTTCATGGCCGAGACGGCCAAGATCCTCTCGCCCGAGAAGATCGTGATCCTGCCGGACATGGATGCCGGCTGCAGCCTCGAGGACAGCTGCCCGCCCGACCAGTTCAAGGCCTTCCGCGAGAAGCACCCGGACCATATCGCGCTCACCTACATCAACAGCTCGGCCGAGGTGAAAGCGCTGAGCGACATCATCGTCACCAGCTCGTCCGCCGAGATCATCCTCAGCCAGATCCCCAAGGATCAGAAGATCATCTTCGGGCCGGACAAGAACCTGGGCGGCTGGCTGGCGCGCAAGACCGGGCGGGACATGCTGCTGTGGCCCGGCGTGTGCATCGTTCACGAGGCTTTCTCCGAGACGGAGCTTTTGAAGCTCAAGGCGCAGCATCCCGGGGCTCCGGTGCTCGCCCACCCCGAATGCCCGCCGCAGATCCTGGATCACGCCGATCAGATCGGGTCGACCAAGGCGATCCTGGATTATGCTCTGAGCAGCCCGTCGGACGTAATGATCGTCGCGACCGAGCCGCACATCATGCACCAGATGGAAAAGGCGGCTCCGCACAAGAGGTTCATCGGAGCGCCCGGAGCGGACGGCAACTGCAACTGCAACATGTGCCCGTACATGGCGCTCAATACGATGGAGAAGCTCTACGTCTCG
>DASYWC010000041.1:0-2272 GCA_035936615.1 Allosphingosinicella sp.
ATGGTGATCGGGGCCGAGTTGGAAAAGACCGAGAAAAAGCCTTGGCTGTCGAGCAGCCCCAGAAGCAGGAAGGCCGCGGCTCCAAGTACGGACACCACCGACACCGGGTACCGCTCCCGAACGAACTCCACGAACATGAAGACGAGGATGACGAGGCCGATCACCGCGCTGTTGGTCTCGATGAACGACTGAATGCCGCCTACCATACCCAAATCAACCGATCCCCTCTCCCGAGGTGGAGAGGGCGGAGGGTGGCTCCGCCATCATGTTGTGGCGATGTCCGGCGCGTCCTCCGCCTTCATCCCGACAACGTGGTAGCCGGCATCGACGTGATGTATTTCGCCGGTCACTCCGCTTGCGAGGTCGGAGAGGAGATAGAGCGCCGCGCCTCCGACGTCCTCGATCGTGACGTTTCGACGTAAGGGGCTGTTATATTCGTTCCACTTCAGGATGTAGCGGAAGTCGCCGATGCCGCTCGCCGCGAGAGTCTTGATCGGCCCCGCCGAGAGGCCGTTTACCCGGATGTTCTCGGGCCCGAGGTCCATCGCGAGGTAGCGGACGCTCGCCTCAAGCGCCGCCTTTGCGACGCCCATGACGTTGTAATGCGGGATCACCTTTTCCGCGCCGTAGTAGGTGAGCGTGACGAGCGATCCGCCCTCGCTCATCAACTCGCGGGCCTTCCGGGTCACCGCGACGAAGCTGTAGACGGAGATGTTCATCGTCATCAGGAAGTTGTCGAGGCTGGTTTCGACGAACTTCCCCTTGAGTTCGTTCTTGTCCGAAAAGCCGATCGCGTGGACCAGGAAGTCGAGCTTGCCCCAACGGCTCTTCAATTCGTCGAACGCGCGGTCGAGAGCGTCCATGTCGGAGACGTCGCAGTCGATCAGGAAGTCCGATCCCACCTCGGCCGCCAAAGGCGCCACCCGCTTCTGGAGCGCCTCGCCCTGGTAGCTGAAGGCGAGCTCCGCGCCCTGGCCGTAAAGCGCCTGAGCGATCCCCCAGGCCAGAGACCGGTCGTTGGCGAGACCCATGATCAGCCCGCGCTTGCCGGCCATCAAACCTGTCATAGATTTTCCCTGTTGTAGAAGGCTTCCTCGCCCTCCTTTAAGCGCTCTCCCGGCACTTCGGCTAGTGCGGCGTTGAGCTCGGCTCCGATCACCACGCCCAGGCCGATGATGAAGAAGAAGATGAGCGCTATCATCACTCCGGCGAGGCTTCCGTAGGTGAGGTCGTAGCTGCCGAGCGTCGAGAGAATTCTAGGCAGAAGCGCCGTCGTGCTCATCCACCAGATGGTGACGAACGCGGGGCCCGGCCATTTCCTGCACTTCTTTCGGTAGCGGCTCGGGGTCAGCGTGTAGAAGAGCAGGTAGAGCGAGCCGAACAGGACCAGGCCGGGCAGTATCCGGAACAGGGTGAACAAGCTCACCAGATCGTCGCCGCCCGGCAGCACGTTCATCACGAACTGCTGGACTCCGCTGAGCAGGATCGAAACGCTGAACGCCACCAGCGCCAGGATGACAGACGCGATGATGATCCCCAGCGAGCGCAGCCGATATTCCCAGAAGGGGCGCGTAAAGGTCACTCCGTAGGCGCGGCGGATGATGTCGCGAATGGTTTCGATGAAGCTTCCGGTGGTCCAGAGGCCCACAAGGGCGCCCAGCCAGAGGAGGCCGCCGGAGCGCGCCTGGAGCACATCGCTGATCGGCTTGGCAAGCACCTCGGCGACGTCGGGCGGCATCGTCTGGAGGAGGCCGACGACCGCGTCCATGCCCTCGGTGGATTGCTGCCCGAGCAGCCGCGCGACCGCGCCGGCGACGATCACGAACGGAAAGATTGTCAGAAGAGCGAGGTAGGCCAGGTTCCCCGCATGGATGAAGCCGTCGTTGTAGACCCCGACCGCGACCCGCTTCATCACCTCGAACGGGTAGGTGCCCGGCCTTACCCTCTGGACCTGATGTCCGAACCTGGCGCGCGCCTTGGCGAAGCGCTTGCGCCTTGCTTCCGGCGATTCGGGGGAAATCTCCTGCACGGGAGGCTAGACGCCCAGGGCCGCTCGCGGGTTTCCCTTGCCCTTGGCGCTCCAGCCATCGACGAACCGCTTCAGCTCCTCGTCTCCCGCCGGAATGTCGACCATGAGCGTCACCAGCTGATCCCCCCGCGTCCCGTTCTTTCCGTGAAAGCCCCTGCCTTTCAGGCGGAGCACCTTCCCGGAACTGGATCCGGCGGGAACGCTCAGAATCACCGGCCCCTCGACCGTCGGCACCTTCACCTT
>DASYWC010000042.1:0-3420 GCA_035936615.1 Allosphingosinicella sp.
AGCAGCCGCTCCAGCACCGCCCCGCCCTCCAGCCCAAGCTTTCGCCCGACCAGGTCCGCCGCCTGGATTCCGTTGGTGCCTTCGTAGATGGGAGCGATCCGGGCGTCGCGGTAATGCTGGGCGGCGCCGGTCTCCTCGATATAGCCCATCCCGCCGTGGACCTGCACCCCGAGGCTCGCCACCTCCACTCCAACGTCGGTGCCGTAGGCCTTGACCAGCGGAGTGAGCAGGTCGAGCCGAGCCCGCGCATCCTCGTCGCCGAGACTCGCCCGGTCCGCCTGCCCCGCCGCATAGTAAGAGAGCGCCCGAGCCGCCTGGGTCAGAGCCTTCATCCGGAGCAGCATTCGCCGGACGTCGGGATGCTCGATGATCCGCGCGGGCCGCCCCTCGCGCGATCCCTGCACCCGCTCCATCGCATAGGCGACGGCCGCCTGCGTCGCCCGCTCCGCGATCGACACGCCCTGAAGGCCGACGTTCAGCCGCGCATTGTTCATCATCGTGAACATGGCGCGCATTCCGCCATTCTCCTCGCCGACCAGCCAGCCGACGCAATCGTCATTGTCGCCATAGGACATGACGCAGGTGGGCGATGCGTTGATGCCCATCTTGTGCTCGGTCGAGACGCAGCGAACGTCGTTGGCGGCGCCGATGCTTCCGTCCCCGTTCAGCCGGAACTTGGGCGCGAGGAACAGCGAGATGCCCTTTGTGCCCGCAGGCGCGTCCGGCAGCCTCGCCAGAACCAGATGCACGATATTGTCGCTTAGGTCGTGCTCGCCGAAGGTGATGAAGATCTTGGTGCCCTTGATCGCATAGGTGCCGTCGCCGCGCGGCGCCGCCCGGGTCTTCAGAGCTCCCACGTCCGATCCCGCTTGAGGCTCGGTGAGGTTCATGGTTCCGTTCCACTCGCCCGTCACCAGCTTTGGAAGCCAGGCCCGCTGAAGCTCCCCCGATCCGTGATGCTTCAGCGCCTCGACCGTCCCCGGAGTCAGCATCATGCACAGCGAGAAGGCGAGGTTCGCGCTTCCAAGATCCTCCAGAACCACCGTCGCTAGGGTGAGCGGAAGCCCCTGCCCGCCGAACTCCACCGGGCCCGACAAGGTGCCCCAGCCGCTCTCGACATAGGCTCGGTAGGCGGTGCGGAAGCCCTCCGGCATCGTCACCCCTTCGGGGGACCAGCGCGCGCCGACGGTGTCGCCCAGCCGGTTCAGCGGCGCGAACTCCCCGGCCGCAAATGCCCCAATACCCTCGATGATCGCTTCTACCGTGTCGGGAGTGGCATCGGCGAAGGCGTTGTGGCCGGCGAGTCCGTCCATCTTCACGATATGCTTCAACAGGAATCGCTGCTCCTCGATCGGTGCTGTGTAGGTCATCCAGGGGCTCGCTCTTGCGTCGGATCGGAGGCAGCTATAGCCCCGCGCGGTGAGCCCGCCAAACCCGCCCTACAGGACCCAGGTGCGCCCCTACGGAAAGGTCGCCATCGCGGAGGCTGCGCGCTTGATTGCGGAGGGGCTGCCGGTAGTGGTGCCGACCGAGACAGTCTACGGCCTTGCCGCGGACGCCACGAGCGAAGACGCTGTGGAGCGGATCTATCAGGCGAAGGGCCGGCCTTCGTTCAACCCGCTGATCGTCCATGTGCGGGACCTGGACCAGGCGCAGGAGTCAGGCGAGTTCTCGGAAGCCGCCAGCGCGGCGGCGAGCCTCTACTGGCCCGGAGCCCTGACGATCGTGGTGCCGCAGCGCGAGAAGAGCCCGATCGCCCCTACGACCACCGCCGGCCTCCCAACCATAGCGCTTCGCTGCCCTCGGCACCCGGCCATGCAGGACCTCCTGAAGGCGACGGGCAGGCCGCTCGCCGCGCCGTCCGCGAACATGAGCGGCGGCATCAGCCCGACCTCCGCGGATCATGCGCTAAAGACGCTGGAAGGCCGGGTCCCGTTCATCATCGATGGAGGCCGAACCCAGCAGGGCATCGAATCCACCATAGTCAGCTTCATCGGCGGCGAGGTGACGCTACTTCGGCCCGGACCCGTCCACTTCGAGGAGATCGCGCTCTTCTCCCGCCTCTCCCCGGGCACTTCTTCCGGGAAGATCGAAGCGCCCGGGCAGCTTCAAAGCCATTACGCCCCTTCCAAGCCGCTTCGGCTGGACGTGGCGGCGCCTGAGGCGGACGAGTGGATGATCGGCTTCGGCGACGTGCCGGGCGACGACACGCTCAGCCCTTCCGGCGACCTTGTGGAAGCCGCGTCACGGCTGTTCCACGCCCTCCACCGGGCGGAGGGCAGCCGCAAGAGCGGGATCGCAGTCGCTCCCATCCCCTGCGAAGGGATCGGCCTCGCCATCAACGACCGCTTGCGGCGGGCTGCGGCGCCGCGCTGAGGCCTCGGCTGTTGCTTAGGCGGTGACCGGCCGGCTCTGCGGCGGCTGCACCTGGTGGTGAAGATACAGCTCGCTAAAGTCGCCCACGTCCTGAAGCCCCTCGAGGTCGAGGATTCGCAGCGACCGCGCCTCGAGGCTGATCAGCCCCTTTTCCCGCAACCCCTTGAGCACCCGATTAACGTGGACCGGGGTGAGGCCCGTGGCGTCCGCGAGCTGCGCCTGCGTCAAAGGCAGCTCGTAGCCGTGCTCACGGGTCAGCCCCGCCGCCTCCATCCGCAACATAAGCTCGCACAGCAGGTGCGCGACCCGAGTCTGGGCGTCGCGCCGGCCCACGTTCACCACCCACTCGCGGAAGATCGACGAGTCGATCAGCGTGTCGATCCACATCGCCCGGGCGGCGCCGCGATGTTTCTCCATCATGTCCTGGAGCTCGGTCCTTGGGACCAGAGCCACCTCGGCGCGAGTTAGGGTCTGCACGTTGTGGTCGGCGACACCGAGCAGCGAGTTCTGCAAGTCGATGAACTCGCCGGGCAGGTGGATCGAGATGATCTGCCGGGCCCCGTCGCGCGTCACCTTGTGGCGAAACGCGAAGCCGGAGAGGATCAGGCAGCAGTTTTGCGGCTCCTGGCCTTCGCGGACCAGGTGCTGGTCCCTTCCGACCTCCTTCAGGCGGTACGGCAAGGCCAGGATCGCCTTCCGGTCCACCTCGCGCAACTCGGTGAACTTCGACCACCTTCGAACCAACGGCTCCAAAACGGACTCGGAAATCAAGAAGCCCTCCAACGGATCATTGCGTCGACGTCAGCCGCCCCCGAGGACGAAGGATAGTTTTGCGGCAAGTTACGAAGGCGCCCGTGTCAAGGCGACGTTCTGCTCCCCACACAAACCTATGGCAACGGTTAGGGCGCCAGACCTTAACCTAGGTTTTGTTTTGGAAAAAGACGCCGAATCAGTGCTGTAGTGGCTGAAACTCCGGTTACTGAGCCTCGGCCCGATCCTTGAGCCGATCCGCATAGCTTTTGCGGAACTTGCGCAGCTTGGGCG
>DASYWC010000043.1:0-8548 GCA_035936615.1 Allosphingosinicella sp.
GCAAAGCCCCAGCCGGAGGTAGTGGAGGCCAGCTACTACGGCGATGAGTTCGCTGGCCGCACCACTGCGAGCGGCGAGACGTTCGATCCGAACCTTCTAACGGCGGCGCACCGGACCCTGCCCTTCGGCAGCCTGGTCGAAGTGTCGGACGAGTTCAGCGGCCGGAGCGTGGTGGTGCGCATCAACGACCGCGGGCCGTTTCACGGAGACCGCGCCATCGACCTGTCGGAGGCGGCCGCGCGCAAGATCGGCCTGGCTGACGCCGGAACCTCCCGGGTGAGCCTGAATGTCGTTCGGATGACTTGACCGCCCTCAAGTCGTTCAAATGCCTTCCTATCTCATGATCTTCGCCAACCTGCGATCACCAGTCCGCGCCTGCCTATCCTAGGCTGTTGCGGTCGCCGGTGGGCTGGCCTAGAAGCCGCCTCAACTTTGCACCTGGAGAGTCTCGATGGCGTCCTCCGCCGCCGAATATCTGCCGATCCTGCTGTTCCTTGCCGTGGCCCTCTCGCTCTCGGCGTCGTTCGTGTTCCTGCCGATGATCGCGGCCAAGTTCACCGGCGCGTCCAACCCCTATCCCGACAAGCTCACCGAATATGAGTGCGGCTTCCCTGCCTTCGAGGACAGCCGGGCCCAGTTCGACGTGCGCTTCTACCTGGTCGCCATCCTGTTCATCATCTTCGACCTCGAGGCCGCCTTCCTGTTTCCCTGGGCGGTGTCCTTGGGCGCCATCGGGATTGCCGGCTGGGCAGCGATGATGGTGTTCCTCGCCGAGCTCACCCTCGGCTTCGTCTATGCCTGGAAGAAGGGAGCGCTCGAATGGGAGTGATCCTCGATCCCAGGCACGAGAACGAGCGCCCGGCCGACCTTCAGCAGCCGGACCCCGAATTCTTCAGCCAGCTCCAGTCGGAGGTGTCGGACAAGGGCTTCCTAGTCACCTCGACCGAGGATCTGTTCACCTGGGCCCGCACGGGATCGCTGTGGTGGATGACCTTCGGCCTGGCCTGCTGCGCGGTGGAGATGATCCACGTCAACATGCCCCGCTACGACCTGGAGCGGTTCGGAGTCGCGCCCCGCGCCTCTCCGCGCCAGTCGGACGTGATGATCGTCGCCGGAACCCTCTGCAACAAGATGGCGCCTGCCCTGAGGCGCGTTTACGACCAGATGTCGGAGCCGCGCTACGTCATATCGATGGGAAGCTGCGCCAACGGCGGCGGCTATTATCACTACAGCTATTCCGTGGTGCGCGGCTGCGACCGGATCGTGCCCGTCGACATCTATGTGCCCGGTTGCCCTCCGACCGCCGAGGCGCTGCTCTACGGCGTGATGCAGCTGCAGCGCAAAATCCGCCGCATCGGCACGATTGAGCGCTGACACATGAGCACCAGCGCACCAAGGATCGCTCCCCGCGAAGGCATTATCGATGAGGTGAAGGCCGCGATCGGCGGCGCGTTCATCGAAGCCAAGCATGCGGTTTACGAGGACTCGGTCACCGTCCGGCGCGAGGCGATCGTCGATGTTTGCCGCACATTGCGCGACCAGTTCGAATATCAGCAGCTGATGGAGATTGCGGGGGTCGACTATCCCTCGCGGCCGGAGCGGTTCGAGGTCGTCTACCACCTGCTGTCGGTGACCAGGAACCACCGGATCCGGATCCGAGTCCTGACCGACGAGGACAAGGCGGTGCCTTCAGTCACGGGGCTGTGGCCGGTCGCCGGCTGGCTGGAGCGCGAGGTCTTCGACCTGTACGGGGTGATCTTCGACGGCAATCCCGATCTTCGCCGGATCCTCACCGACTACGGCTTCAGGGGGCACCCGTTCCGCAAGGACTTCCCGCTCTCCGGCTATGTCGAGATGCGCTATTCCGAGGAGCAGAAGCGCGTCGTGTACGAGCCGGTGCGGCTCGCCCAGGATTTCCGCGCTTTCGACTTCCTGAGCCCCTGGGAAGGAGCCGAATATATCCTTCCGGGCGACGAGAAGGTGTCTCCGCAGGCCCCCGGGGCACCGACGCCTGCAACTGCCGCGGAGATCAGCAAGAAATGACGAAGGATATCGTCGCGCCGGCGGAGGCCGGGGTCTCAGCGAGACCCCCAGTGCTTTCTTGTCCTGAGATCCCGGCCTTCGCCGGGATGACGGAGGCGGCTTGTGACTGACGTTCGCACCGAACAGGAAGTCGCCCGCACCGGCGCGACCGAGTCCGAGATCGCGAACTACACGATCAACTTCGGGCCCCAGCATCCGGCGGCGCACGGAGTGCTTCGCCTCGTCCTGGAGCTGGACGGAGAAATCATCGAGCGGGTCGACCCGCATGTGGGCCTGCTCCACCGCGGCACCGAGAAATTGTGCGAGTACAAGACCTATCTCCAGGCGCTGCCCTATATGGACCGCCTGGATTACGTCTCGCCGATGTCGATGGAGCATAGCTATGTGCTCGCCATCGAGAAGTTGCTCGACCTGGAGGTGCCGCTTCGAGCCCAGTACCTGCGCGTCTTCTTCGCCGAGCTGACCCGCATCAAGAACCACCTCCTCAACATCGGCTCCCACGTCATGGACGTGGGCGCGATGACTCCGAACCTGTGGCTGTTCGAGCTTCGCGAAGACATCATGAACTTCTACGAGCGGGCGTCCGGCGCTCGGATGCACGCGGCCTATTTCCGACCGGGCGGGGTTCACCAGGACGTGCCCCTGAAGCTCCTTACCGACATTGCCGACTGGCTCGACAACCGCCTGTTCACCCTGTTCGAGGACTCGATGAGCCTCGTCGTCGACAACCGGATTTTCAAGCAGCGCAACGTCGATATCGCCACCGTCTCCAAGGAGGACGCGCTTGCCTGGGGCTTCTCCGGACCGATGATCCGGGCGTCCGGCATCCCGTGGGATATCCGCAAGTCGCAGCCATACGACGTGTACGATCGGATGGAGTTCGAAGTGCCCGTCGGCACCCGCGGCGACTGCTACGACCGGATGATGGTGCGCATCGAGGAGGTGCGCCAGTCCGCGAAGATCATGAAGCAGTGCCTCCAGCAGATGCCCGAAGGGCCGGTCGCCTCGCTGGACCGAAAGGTGGTGCCGCCCAAGCGCGGCGAGATGAAGCAGTCGATGGAAGCGCTGATCCACCACTTCAAGCTCTACACGGAGGGCTTCCACGTGCCTGCGGGCGAGGTCTACGTCGCCACCGAAAGCCCCAAGGGCGAGTTCGGAATCTATCTCGTCTCGGACGGCACCAACAAGCCGTACCGGGTGAAGATCCGGCCGACCGCGTTCAGCCATCTCCAGGCGATGGACTTCATGACCAGGGGCCACATGCTCGCCGACACCACCGCCATCCTCGGCGCCCTCGACATCGTATTCGGGGAGTGCGACCGGTGAGGGCGCTGGTTGTTTGTGCGTTGGCCACTGTAACAGTCCTCGCGGGCTGCGGATCCGAGGACGCCGCTCCCGCAGAGGACGTCGCGATGATTGATGCTCAGGCTCCCACTGCTGCAGCTGATGCGGCTCCTGCAGATGTGAAGGAATGTGATCGAGCGAAAGCGGCAGCGGTCGCGGCGAGAGAGAAATACGACCGCGATTATGAGCGTCGCAATCCCGGCGCCGAAAGCAAGAGCCTCTCAGCAGATGAGCTGACAACTTGTCGGTTAGTCGAAAACGGCGCGTTTCTGGGCAAGTGGGGCGGGCAGCGGTGGCGTTTCGTCCCGAAGGCAGGGGGGAAGTACTCCACGGATCCGAAAACGGTGTGGGTGGGCCAGGATGAGGGGCTAAGCGATCTGAGCTGGTTCTCCGAATGGCGTTCTGATGGCGCCTCCGTCGAGCAAAACGAAGAGCTGAACCGTAACCTTAAGGCAGCCAGGAACATCTATGGCTGACATTCTCCCTAACAGCCTGCCGCATATCGACGAGCTTCGCGCCCGCTGGGGCGGCTTTGCCTGGACGGCCGACAACGAGGCTCAGGCGAAGGTCGTGGTCGGCCGTTATCCGCCGGGGCGCCAGCACAGTGCGATCATCCCTCTGCTCGACCTCGCCCAGCGACAGGTGGGGGCGGAGACTCAGACGCAGGGCTGGCTTCCGGTGCCGGTGATCGAATATGTCGCCGCCTACCTCAACATGCCCTACATGCGGGCCTACGAGGTCGCGACTTTCTACACCATGTTCAACCTGTCGCCGGTCGGCCGCTATCACGTGCAGGTCTGCGGGACGACGCCGTGCATGCTTCGAGGCTCCGACGACGTGCTCGCCGCCTGCGCCGCCAAGGGGCTGAAGAAGGGCCTGACCACTGCCGACGGCCTGTTCACCCTCACCGAGGTCGAGTGCCTCGGCGCCTGCGCCAACGCCCCCATGGTGCAGATCAACGACGACAATTACGAGGACCTGACCTTCGAGAGCACGACGGCTGTGCTCGAGGCCCTGGCCCGGGGCGAAACTCCGAAGCCCGGGCCGCAGGTGGACCGCCAGACCAGCGCTCCCCTCGGCGGAGCGACCACGCTTCCAGAGATGGTGACCGAGAACCACGATTATCGGGGGCAGTGGCAGTGAGACCGATCAGCGTTCTTCCCCCTCTCCCATGGGGAGAGGGTCGGGGTGAGGGGCTCGCATTTACGCGGCTTTGCTCCGGCATCGAACACCCTCACCCAACCCTCTCCCTCCAGGGAGAGGGCTTTGCAGGGGGGGAGTGGGCCTGATGGAACAGTTTCTCCCCGTCATCGTCGGCGTGATCGCCGTCATCATCGTCCTGAAGATGGTGAGGGGCATCGTGAAGCTCGTCGCGCTCGCGCTGATCGTGGCGATGGTGGCTGCGCTTTACCTCGGGGGAGGCATCTGATGCCGATCACCTCGCTCACCGACAAAGACCGGATCTTCACCAACCTCTACGGCTACCAGCCGTGGGGGCTGAAGGCTGCGCAGAAGCGCGGCGACTGGGACGACACCAAGAAACTGATGGCGATCGGCCAGGACGCGATCATCGACGAGATCAAGAATAGCGGCCTTCGCGGGCGCGGCGGCGCCGGCTTCCCGACCGGCATGAAGTGGGGGTTCATGCCCAAGGAGCCGACGCCCGGACGCCCCAATTTCCTGGTCATCAATGCCGATGAATCCGAGCCCGGCAGCTGCAAGGACCGCGAGATCATCCGGCACGATCCGCACAAGCTGATCGAGGGGGCTCTGATCGCCGGCTTCGCGATGCGCGCGCGGGCCTGCTACATCTACATTCGCGGCGAATTCATCCGAGAGGCGGAAACCCTCTTCGCAGCCGTGCAGGAAGCCTATGACGCCGGCCTGCTCGGCAAGAACGCGGCCAAGTCCGGCTACGATTTCGACGTGTTCGTTCATCGCGGCGCGGGCGCCTACATTTGCGGCGAGGAGACGGCGCTTCTGGAGAGCCTGGAAGGCAAGAAGGGCATGCCGCGCCTCAAGCCCCCGTTTCCTGCCGGCGCCGGCCTCTACGGCTGCCCCACGACCGTCAACAATGTCGAGAGCATCGCGGTCGTGCCGACCATCCTTCGCCGCGGCTCCGCCTGGTTCAAGAGCATCGGCCGCGAGAAGAACGAGGGCACCAAGCTCTTCCAGCTGACCGGCCACGTCAACAAGCCGACCGTGGTCGAGGAGGCCATGTCGATCCCGTTCCGCGAGTTGATCGACAAGCATGCCGGCGGAATCCGCGGCGGCTGGGATAATCTCCTCGCCGTCATCCCGGGCGGCTCGTCCGTCCCGCTGGTGCCGGCCAACGAGATTATCGATGCGCCCATGGATTTCGACGCTCTGCGCGACCTCAAGTCGGGCCTCGGAACCGCGGCGGTCATCGTCATGGACAAGTCCACCGACATCGTCCGGGCGATCAGCCGAATCTCATACTTCTACAAGCACGAAAGCTGCGGCCAGTGCACTCCGTGTCGCGAGGGCACGGGCTGGATGTGGCGGATGATGGAGCGCCTTCGCGAAGGCAATGCGGACATAGGCGAGATCGACCAGCTGCTCGACGTCACCAAGCAGGTCGAAGGCCACACCATCTGCGCGCTCGGGGACGCCGCCGCCTGGCCGATCCAGGGCCTCATCCGCCACTTCCGTCCGGAGATCGAGCGGCGCATTATAGATAAGCAGGGCGAGACGCTGGAGGCGGCGGAATGACTGACGATCGTGCAGACCTGATGCTGGAGATCCTGAAAAACATTCAGGCTGACGTTGGAGCGATCAAGCAGGACATGTCGTCTTTGACGATGCGCGTGTCGGCGCTGGAGGATCATTTCCGCGGCACGTTGACGACTCTCTACAGCATTCAGGGTGACGTTGCGCATCTTAAGAGCCGCGTCGACCGCATTGAGCAGCGTATGGGTCTGCGGGACACGGAACACTGATATGCCCACGGTCAAAGTGGACGGAATCGACATCGAGGTCCCGGCGGGCGCGACCGTGCTTCAGGCTTGTGAGCTTGCGGGCAAGGAGATCCCGCGCTTCTGCTATCACGAGCGGCTGACCATCGCGGGCAATTGCCGGATGTGCCTGGTCGAGGTGAAGCCCGGCCCTCCCAAGCCGCAGGCGTCATGCGCTCTCCCGGTCTCGGACGGCCAGGAAATCACCACCATGTCGCCGATGGTCAAGAAGGCGCGCGAGGGGGTGATGGAGTTCCTGCTCATCAATCACCCGCTCGACTGCCCGATCTGCGACCAGGGCGGCGAATGCGACCTCCAGGACCAGGCAATGGCTTATGGCCGTGGCCACTCGCGTTTCGCCGAGAACAAGCGGGCGGTGACCGAGAAATATATGGGGCCCGTGGTCAAGACGATCATGACCCGCTGCATCCAGTGCACGCGCTGCGTGCGCTTCGCCGAGGAGGTCGCCGGAGTCGAGGAGATCGGAGCGGTCGGGCGCGGCGAGAACATGCAGATCACCTCCTATCTGGAGGGCGCGATCACGTCCGAACTTTCGGGCAACGTGGTCGATCTCTGTCCGGTGGGCGCGCTCGTCTCCAAGCCGTACAGCTTCGAGGCTCGGCCCTGGGAGCTTCGAAAAACCCCCGGAATCGACGTGATGGACGGCGTCGGCACCAACATCCGGATCGACGCCCGGCTTCGCGAGGTGATGCGGGCTCTGCCGCGGATCAACGAGGACGTGAACGAGGAGTGGGCGCACGACAAGACGCGCCACGCGGTCGACGGCCTGCTGCGCAACCGGCTCGACCGCCCCTGGGTGCGGCAGGGCGGAAGGATGGTGGAGGCCACCTGGGAGCAGGCCTTTGAAGTAATCGCCAAGGTGGCGAAGTCGGCCGGGAGCAGCATCGCGGCCGTGGCCGGCGACCTGCTCGACGTGGAGACCATGTACGCGGCCAAGAAGCTGCTCCAGTCGCTCGGCTCGGACCTGGTCGAGGGGAGGCAGACTGGCCTTGCCTACGACACGTCGAACCTCGCGGCCGTGAACTTCAACTCCACCATCGCCGGCATCGAGACGGCGGACGCGATCCTGCTGATCGGCACCAACCCCCGCTGGGAAGCGCCGCTGGTCAACACCCGGATCCGCAAGGCGGTAAAGGCGGGCGCTAAGGTCTTCGCGATCGGGCCGGAGGTCGATCTCACCTATCCGGTGGAGTGGCTCGGCGACGACATCTCGCTGCTCTCGAGCCTCCCCAAGGCTGTTGCGGGGGTTTTGAAGGACTCGGCTCGCCCTGCGGTGATCGTGGGGGCAGGGGCTCTCAAGATCGAGGGCGCGCAGGCGGCCAGCCTTACGCTGGTCGAGCAGTTCGGGCTCGTCCGTAACGGCTGGAACGGCTATAACGTGCTTCATACCGCAGCGGCGCGAATGGGCGGGCTGATGCTCGGCTACGCCCAGCCGGGCGGAATGGCCGCTCTGGCCGCCGCTGCGCCCAAGCTGCTGTTCGTGCTCGGCGCCGATGAAGGGGACCTCTCGGCCTTCGGCGGCAGCTTCAAGGTCTATGTCGGCCATCACGGCGACCGCGGCGCCTCCAGCGCGGACGTGATCCTTCCGGGCGCCGCCTATACCGAGAAGCACGGCACCTACGTCAACATCGAGGGCCGGGTACAGGTATCCGAACGCGCGGTCGATCCTCCGGGCGACGCGCGCGAGGACTGGTCGATCTTCCGAGCCTTGTCCGAAGTTCTGAAACGCCCGCTCCCGTTCGACAGCTTCGGCGATCTCCGGACCGCGCTCCGCGCCGAATACCCGGCCTTCGCGCAGGTAGGCCTGGTCGCCTTCGACTGGGCTCCGCCGTCGCTTCCCGCTGTGAAGCTGGAGAAGGGCACTCCCATCACCTATCCGATCCAGGATTTCTACCTGACCAACCCTATCGCCCGCTCCTCGCCGACTCTGCAGCGCTGCTCGGCCGAGATCCTCCACGGGCAGGTGTTCGCGGAGGCGGCGGAATGATGGGTCGGGCAACAATAGCTCCCTCTCCCCGGCGGGGAGAGGATGAGCAGGCCCGCCATGCCCCCGGCATGGCTGCGGATGTCCGGGGGACATCCGCACCTGCTCATGGAGAGGGGGCTCGATCTCCGAGGCTCCTCTGCGGAATCCGACACCCCCACCCAGCCCTCCCCCTCGAGGG
>DASYWC010000044.1:0-17359 GCA_035936615.1 Allosphingosinicella sp.
GCTGTATGCCTGCCGCACCATCGGATCATCGCCGAGATTCTGTGAAACGGGTTTGCTAAGTCTGTCAAAGAGACCGAACGAGCCTAGAAAGCTCGCAAGCACTATCCCCGACACATATCTAAGGTCCCCGTCGCCGCCGTCTGCTGCGTCACAGAGCAGCACGCCATCTCGCGTGATGAAACAGTGCTCCGTGGCTAACACGTCAGAAGCAGGGCCATCATCGGCCTTCACGTGTAAGGGCACGGATGGGGGTATAAGTGCTACGCAGCCCGGCGAGCACACAATCGGGTCGTGGCCAGGCACCGTCATGTGCATGGTGCCAGCGAGCACGTAGTGGATCATGATGGCGTCGACTGGCGGTGCTACAAGCCGTCGTCCCCGTCGAAGCTTGCAAAAGGCGAGGGTGTGGACGTCCACGTCCATGGCGGCTAGGAGGCGGTCAATCTCGCTCTGGGACTGCATCAGCATCAGCCGAGTTTGAATGGGCAGAATACCCCCGTCAATATCGCCAAAATACGGCCCAGATCACATCGGATGTCGACGCCAAAGAAAGCGCCCCAGCCTTTCCACCAGAGCGCTCAACGTTCCCGCCAGAGACAGTGACTAATCTCTGGATACTAGGTTGATCCGTTGGCTATTTTGCCGTCGTTCCCGCCTTTTGCGTCTGGAGCGAAACAGCGCGAGCGCGACTAACGCCAGGACAATGAGCGCGATAAGCGCGTAAGCAATTAGGCGGCGCTGCTCCATTAGGCGAGGCTAAGTGGCCGTTGAAGCCATCACAAGTTAGTTTCTCCGCTGCGCGGTGCCCTTCCGTCCAAATAAAGCGCGTTAGCGTCTGAACGCGAGGTCCAAAGAAAGCGCCCCAGCCTTCGGACCAGGGCGGCCAGTTTGCCCGCGAGAGATGGTGCGGGTCAGAAAATTGGGACGATGCGCCTGCTGAAGCCGAATGTCCGCTTTCCACCCAAGGAGACATTCACGTGTGAGGCTCGGTTTTCCAGCCGCATCCCATCTGCACTAGGCCAACCTACTGCCTCTCCCACTCCCAGGGCTGAACGTTGCGACCTTAAGTGAGGATTTGACTCAACTTGAGAGCTATCGTTTTCTAAACGTACCTAAACTTCCACCTGAAGAAATCTAAACGGAAATAAACGTAGTTAGCGTTGCCGCCGCTTGTCGTTCACTCCTCCAGGGTTAAGCTTTAGCCCCCACGAACACGTATGCTCCTAAACGTCCTAGAAGCGCCTCTACAGAAGGTTTAAGGCTCATCCGGATACATGGCAGCGGAACAGCCGTTTCTCTTCTGTATGAGCCTTAAAACCGCTAGGACAAGCACATGGAAAAAGAAGAGCTAATTACCCTTACCGCTGACATTGTTTCTGCTCATGTTGCTAGCAATCAGGTTAGCGTGAATGATGTTCCGACATTGGTGCAGAAGGTCTTCGAGGCGCTTAGCTCACTCGGTACTCCTGCCACCGATGAGCCTGTTGAGAAAACCCCCGTTGTATCTGTGCGGGCGTCGGTGCGGCCCGATTACATCGTTTGTATGGAGTGCGGTAAGAAGCAGCGCACTCTCAAGCGGCACTTAATGTCCGCCCACAACATGACACCAGCCGAATACCGGAAGGACTATGGGCTGCCAGACTCCTATCCAATGACAGCACCCAATTATTCCGAGCAGCGGCGCTCTATGGCGCATTCGATCGGCTTAGGCAGGAAGAAGGCTGAAGGTGCGGCTGGTGAGACAGCGGCACCAGAGAGAAAGAAGGGCAGGGCAGGGCCTAAGAAGCAAGCTTAGGTTTTTGTGTGAGCTTCCTGAGTTTCGGGCTGCTCCCCCTGAATGGGTTATGGTTGGTAGTGGAGTATTTTTCTAGGACTTCGCCCCCCTATTAGATTCCGATGGGCAATACCTTACCTTCCGTAAGGGTGATACCATACAACAGTTTAGCTGTTATTAGGTATATAACGGAATGCTCCCTAAGACTGCTTTGCTTCGTTTAGTCTAGCTGCCTACTTTTCAACTCCTTGAAAGAGCTAAAGGGAGGCCAATCCCCGGTCGATACCTAATGAACGCATTAGGACGGTGTATCACCCGCACACTTAAGTGCCGCTAGGATATTCCTTAGACCTGTCTCTGGTCGTCAGGAGGGGCGGAAGGTACGCTCATCGCGCTTGAAGTTCCCCCGAAGCTATGTTGCCGATCATGTTGTAAGCCTGTGACGGCGGCGGGGTTATGAGCACATCGGCAGGGTTGCCTTCGCTAGTCATGTGTCCGCTTAGTCACGTTCCGGTTGTGATTGGCCCATCCGGTTAAGCTATTTGGCTTAGTTGCTTGTTTAATGACGTTCTAGCCAAGGCAATAGTCAGTCGAGTCCAAATTATAACAAAAGTGGTGCTGTGATAGAAGAGCTATTTGTCATTTACCGAACAACTTCTCTACCAGAGGATACCGGACGTAATCGAGTTTTATGAAACTGATGCGCGACGAGCCTTGCCACTCGTTTCCGATTTGAATTAAGTCCTCTATGGCCAACTGAATAGGCCCGAGGCTCTTTGTTGGAACTACGAAGGAGTCTCTATGCTCCTCGTCTGCCGCCCAACCCAAATCGAATATGTAATCTCTTATATCGTCCATTAATAACTCACGGTCTAGCGAGCAATCCGTGTCATCCTCGTCATCTAGGTAGATCATAATACGTGCATCCATGGTGTTTCCTTTCTGCGTTAACTTCAACGCAGGCGAGCTAATGACGCAGGAGGACTAGTCAAGCAACAGTGGCTAATTAAATCTACTGGCGACGTTATCGGATTTCGACTTAGTACACGACGCTAGCGGGCGGCCCATACTTCAAACACATTCGGGGCGAACTCTTGGTAGGTAACCTTACCAGCCGAACTAATGGCAACAGGATCATCATATCCCACCAGCCAGACGAGGGTGTTACGTTCCTCATCGCACTCCATGTGCCTGATTATGGATTTCAAGGCTGCCGCGACTTTTACCCTTGCGTCCAGCCGAACTGCCGGGTCGAGATGTGCGATGGCAGCTTTGGCCACACTCACTCTTTGCAGATGTTGATCCGGGGTAAGTGAACCCCTTTCCCGCGCCAACTGTTCCTGCACCTTTATGAGTTCCTGTTTGGCCTCGGAAATCTCATCCTCTAGCTTCAACATGGCAGCTTCGACGGCCTCGCTGCCGCTTCGCGAGTACGCGTCCACCAATCTTGCCAGCCGCTCGCACTGGCCCTCAATGCGCCGGTCGATTTCTGCTGCCTTGGCCGCTAGTGCCGCAGCGGCATCCTCGTTCTGGAAATATGCCGGGTCTAATGCGAAGTGCAGCAAGTGATCTAGGAGTGCCCGCTCTAGGTGCTGATATCGCACCTTGCTTGTGTTGTCGCAGAGAAGGGCACCGGAAGTATCTCTGATCCTGCGTTTAGCATTGTCGCAAGCAAGGGTGCTGTTGGGAGTTTTCACCACGTAAACGAGAGGTTTTCGTGACCCGCTTTGGCCTTTCACAACGTCACCCGCCCGCCTGGTGGCATTATAAGTCATTCGGCCGCCACAGGAGGCGCATTTCGCGACAGAACTAAACAGATTGGCATTGGTCTTTCCACGGCGGCCGCCGGTACGTTGTCTAGCTGACCGTGCCGCTTGCGAACGATTGAAAAGATCAGCGGTGATAGCGGCTGGATAGTAGTCGAGTATCCTCTCACCGATTGGTGTTAGCCGCGCGGGCTTTCGAATCCTCTCGTAAGCTTGGTACTCGCCCAAGACGGCCCGATTACTAAGAAGCTGCGTGATCCGAGCCGCTTGCCAGCCGTTACCGCCCCCCCACAATGGCTCTGCGCGGTCGTTCAATTTCCTAGCTATTGCATTGGTGCCGTAGCCAGCTGCGGACCACTCAAAGATGTCCCGCAGCACCTTTGCCCGATGAGGAATCAAGGAGTATTCCCGGGACACAGGATGTACGACCAACCAGCTTGGGCAGCGGGCGGTGATAGCCCTGCGGTCCCCGGCTCTGGCCCTCTTCCACTTGCTTTCCCATGCCGCTTTAACTCTGGCGCTCTTCTTTTGGCTTTCCTGCAAGGCAAGCTCGCTCTTGATGATCGCGCCTAAGGCACTCTCAAGCGGAACACGTTGATGAGCCGGGTAGATCGTATCTCCCTCCACCGTGGCCACTGTCACCCCGCTTTGGGTAAGCTTGCGAAGAAACCCCAGCGTTTCCTCGTACCCTTGGCGGCTGATCCTATCTAGATTTTCGCAGACCAGAACGTGACCCTGCTGGAAATGGCCGCAGACTGCCTTCCGCTCAAACTCGTGCAATCCACCACCGGCGGCTCGGTTGAACCCGTGGAATGCGCTTAGTCCTTCGTCTGTAATCCTCCGCTGCTCATTATGCCGCCAGCCGTGGCGCTCGCACATGGCTGCACAGGCTGCAAATTGCCGTTCCAAGGAACTGCCACGGCTCTGCTCAAGGCTGCTGAACCGGGCGTAAATGGTGGCTTCTTGTGTCATTGCCGGTGCTCTCATGCTTCGCCGCGCGGCAAACAATTGGGCAGCCTCGTTTTCCGCAGACATCTGCCGAAAACTTGGCGTTCACTACATGGACGGCGCAACCGAGGTCCCGGCAGTGGTAACCCCTAGCTAATGCCTCCTCACTTTGAAGCTGCTCGCGCTGAGCCCCGCGCTGGCCCTGCGCTGGCGCCTGACCCTGATCGCCGCGGCCGCCGGGGCGGTGGCGGGGATCGGCTACACGCTCCTCACCGGCGCCGAGGTCCCGACCATCCGGGCCTGTGTCGCAGCGTTGCTGGTGCTCGGCGGCCTGGCGCTCGGCCGGGACGCCTTTACCCTGCGCCTGCTTGCGGTCGGAGCGCTGATCGTGCTCATCTTCTGGCCCGAAACTCTGATGGGGCCGAGCTTCCAGCTGAGCTTCGCAGCCATCGCCGCGATCGTCACCCTTCACGAGCATCCGCGAATCAAAGCTCTGCTTTCGCGCCGGGAGGAGGGTTTTCCGCAGAAACTCGGCCGGGGCCTCCTCGCGCTCGTCCTTACGGGCCTTGCGGTCGAGGTCGCGCTTACCCCGATCGCGCTTTATCACTTCCACAAGGCGGGCTTCTACGGCGCCCTCGCCAACATCGTCGCAATCCCGCTCACCACCTTCATCATCATGCCACTGGAGGCGCTTGCTCTGCTGTTCGACTTGGTCGGCCTCGGAGCCCCCTTCTGGTGGCTGACCGGAAGCGCCCTCTCGATGGTTCTGGGCCTCGCCCATGCCGCCGCCAACGCCCCCGGAGCGGTAGCCATGCTTCCGACCATGCCGATAGCCGCTTTCGCGCTGATGGTGGCAGGCGGCATCTGGTTCTGCCTGTGGCGCACCCGCTGGCGCATCTTCGGGCTCGGCGCGAGCGCGCTGGGGGCGCTGTGGGCGGTCTCCACCCCGGCTCCGGACATGATCGTTACCGGCGACGGCCGCCACCTCGCTATGCGCCTCCCAACCGGAGAGCTCGCGATACTGCGCGGACGCGCCGGCGACTATGTCCGGGACATGCTCCAGGAGACTTCGGGAGCGGAGACCGAGTTCGTCGAGCTGCAGGATGCCCGGACCGCCTCGTGCAGCGAGGACCTCTGCGCCGCCGATCTGGTGAAGGAGGACCGCCGCTGGCGGATCCTCGCCACCCGCTCCAGCCGACTTGTGGATTTCGGCCCGCTCGCCAAAGCCTGCGCGGAGGCCGACATCGTGGTTTCCGACCGCCGGCTTCCGCGCACCTGCACTCCCAAATGGCTGAAGGCGGACCGAGCATTCCTTGCCAGAAGCGGCGGCCTCGCGATCACGTTGGAAGGGCAGCCCAGCGTCTCGACGGTGGCGGCCAGGGTGGGCCGCCACCCCTGGGCTTTTTAACGCCAGGTGTATTGCCAAGTTAAGACGCATGCTGCTATTCTGCCGCGATGATAGTCACTTCCGAGGAAAGAGCCGCGCGGCGAACGCAACCCGCCGCACCCGCGCCGGAGGTGCTCCAGGGAGAGGTCGTGCCGGCGGAGCGGCAGTCGCCTGCCTTAGAAAGGCTCCATGCCCTCGTGCGCAAGGGATACCGGCCGGTTATCGGAACGGAAGCCGCCACCGACGTGGTCGTGCTTCACCATCTCGGCAGCGCTCCGGATCTCGTCCTCCACGGCGACGGAGTCGTTGAAGGATGGGAAGGCCGCAGGCCCCGCCACAAACGCAACGTCGCCGCGCCTGCGGCCATCGCCGCCGATCGGGACGCCGAGCATCTGCGTTTCATGAAGTTCCTCGAGACCGTTCGGCCGCCAAGCCTGCGCGACCGGACCCGTCCCTGGCGCAAGAAATATGTCTACGTTCCGGTCGTGCTGATCGCCATCTGGCTGATCTGCTTTGCCTTTACCGCGATGCTCCTGGCCGACTGACGACATTTTCGGCCCGATTGCCACACCTCACCCGGACGGGTGATGCGGCCGCCGCTCCACTCATCCTACTCCTTCCTCAGCCGGTGCTTTGCCGGCGCAGGAGAGGAGGGAGCTATGACCAACAAGGCATTCCACGCGGCAGCGGCGGCGATCTTCATGCTGTCGGCACAGCCGTGCGTCGCGGCGCAGGGTCTGCGCGATTTCGGCGCCGGGCAGCTGGACGCTGGAGAGCGCCGGACAGCCGGCTTTGCCGGCATGAACGTGCGCGTGCCTTTGGGTCACCGCGCCGGGGCCAAGCCTGCCGCCCGGCTTCAGCTTGGAGTGACGCACAGCTACCGCAACCCGCATTTCGCCACTCCGGCACAGAGCGTCCGCCTCGCCAGCTTCGAACTCGGCGCGTCCAGGTCCGGCAAGCCCACCCTGTTCATGGGCGGGCAGGAGATTGGCGAGGTGCAGAAAAAGCTCGGCGTCGGCGGCTCAACCGGAACCGCCCTGCTGATCGCGGGGGGCGTTGGGCTGGTCGCGCTCGTCGTGCTCCTCGCGGCCAAATCCGACCTGGAGGACGATAGTTGCGATAGGTCCGGAAACTGCAGCTTCTTCTAGCTCGGGACTTGCTGCGCCGCCCTCGGATTCGTACCCACCGGGGGCGGCGCCTTTTTACACTCGGCTTGGCCGGCGGGGGCGGATCAGTGCGGATCGCTCTTGACGCAGGCTGCTTCGTTTCCGCCCGGATCGAGGAAGTGGAAGCGCCGTCCCCCCGGGAAGGCGAAGATCGGCCGAACGATTTCGCCGCCTGCCGCGGCCACGGCCTCTAGCGAGGCTTCCAGGTCCTCCACTTCGATCACCGGCAGCGGAGCCTTGGTCGCTTCTGCCGAGTCTGCCTGAAGGCCGATGTCGGTGTCCCCGGTCAGGGTTGCAGCATAGGAAGGTCCGAACTGCGTCAGCGTCCAGCCGAACGCGGCCTGGTAAAACTCCTTTGCCGCCCCGATGTCGCCCACCGGAAGCTCGACATAATTCAGCCGCGCCATCCCCCTCAGTACCTTCTGAGAAGCCCCGACAGCTTGCCCTGCACGACCACCTGCTCCGGCCGGTATCGCTGCGGATCGTAATTGCGGTTCGCGGGATCGAGCCGGATCATCGTGCCTTCGCGGCGGAAGGTCTTCAGAGTCGCTTCGCTGTTATCGATCAGCGCGACCACGATCTCGCCGTCGCGCGCGGTGTCGGTCTTTCGAATGAGGGCGTAGTCTCCGTCCAGGATTCCTTCCTCGACCATCGAATCCCCTGCGACTTCGAGCGCGTAATGCTCCCCCGGCCCCAGAAGGGCTGCCGGAACGGCGAGGCTTTCGGTGCCCTGAAGAGCCTCGATCGGAGTACCGGCTGCGATCCGCCCGTGCAGGGGCAGGTCGACGATGTCGTTGGCGGCAATCGGGACCGTGCGAGCCGCGGTCGGAAGCGCGGTCACGTTGTCCGCTTTCGCGCCCGATCCGTCGGGCATCTTCAGGACCTCCAGCGCCCGGGCGCGGTTCGCCAGCCGCCTGATGAAGCCCCGCTCCTCAAGGGCCGAGATCAGCCGGTGCACTCCGGACTTGGACTTGAGGTCCAGAGCGTCCTTCATCTCCTCGAACGAGGGGGAAACCCCCGTTTCCGCAAGATGCCCGTTGATGTAGGTCAGAAGCTCATGTTGCTTGCGCGTCAGCATTGCCGGCCCTCTGCTGGGAACGAATACGGAACGTCTAAGGAACGTTTCGGCTCTTGTCAAGTGGCTGCGTAAACCCCCGCCACCTCCGCCCGCGCGGCTTTCCTGAAGAGCCAGGCGGAAATGAGCCAGAGCCCCGCGAAGAAGACGGTGATCGGGCCGGTGAAGCCCAGCCCGGCTGCCAGCGCCACGAAGAAGGCCAGGATCTGCGCGAGCGCCGCCGCCGTCATTGCCGCGGCCATTCCGGTCGCCCTGAAGCGCGCCGCTACGGCCCCGATGGCTGCGACCGCGACGACCGCGGCATAGATCCAGTTGGCAGGGTTGTGCTCGGATCCGATGATCCCCACGGCAAGGTTGACCCAGATCTGAATGAGCCCCGCCGCGATCGCGACGGCCGCGGCGGCTCGATAGGCTCTTCGGTGCGGAACCCGCACCGCCACCTCATAGGCGGCTCCGACGCCCGCGAGCAGGATCGCCAGGAACATGAAGTCGCCGGGCGGGTCCCACGCTCCTGGGTCAAGTCCCCGCACCGCCGTCAGCGGCAGCACCATCAATGCTGCCGCGCCGATCCACACCTGGAGCCTCACTGTCTTGTCTGCGTTGAGGGGCGGGATGCGATCCGGAACAGGGCAGCGGGGAGCAGCCAGAGCCCTGAGAAGCCCATGCTCAGCACGCCGCCCCGGAAATCGGTGGAGATGCCGAAGGCGCTCACTGCGGCTTGGGCTATTCCCGCGATCGCCATCGCTCGAGCCATCCCCGCAGACCTGAAGCGGGCGATCACCGCCCCAACCAGCGCAAGGAGGAGCCCTCCCAGGAACAGGAGGTTGTAGGGATTGTCCTCCGATCCGATCATTCCCACCGCGGCGTTGACCCAGATGGTGAGAAAGGCCCCCACGACGGCGATCGCGGCTCCGAGGCGGTAGGCGAGGCTTCGCGATCTTCGGACGATGAGTTCGAAGGTGAGACCGACGCTTCCGAACAGCACCCCCGCGAACACGAAATCCGAGGCGGTCCAGTTCACTTCATCGGTGAACTGCATCGCGACCAGGGGCAGAAGCATCAGGACGCCTAAGATGCTCCAGCCAATTATCCTCCACGGGATCCTGATCCGCCCCTTACCGTTCGTCATTGCTGCCATTGTCTTGCCCTTCGTTGCGTGAATGAGGCTGCCAATTGGCCGAGCGCGCCGGTGAGGGTCATGAGCAAGTGGTGATGATTTGCTGAGCAATGGCGCAAAGCCCGCGAATTACTCCTCCGGCATCCAGCTTCCGGCAATCGCCAGAAAGTTGGCGAGCAGCTCGTGTCCATGCTCGCTTGCGATGCTTTCCGGATGGAACTGGACACCGTGGATCGGAAGCGTCCGGTGCCTGAGGCCCATAACGCAGGCGTCGGGCGCGGTGGCGTTGACGGCGAGGCAATCGGCAAGCCCTTCCGCCGCCACGTCCAGTGAGTGATAGCGCGCTGCGGTGAAGGGGGAGGGAAGCGCCTCGAATAGCCCGCTCCCATCATGCTCCACCGCACAGGTCTTGCCGTGCATCAGCCGGTCGGCGCGCTTCACCTGCCCTCCGAAATGCTGCCCGATCGCCTGGTGCCCCAGGCATATGCCGAGCAGCGGCCGCCGCTGGGCCGCGCAAGCTTCGACCAGTGCAAGCGATATGCCGGCCTCGTCCGGGGTTCCCGGCCCTGGCGAGAGCAGAAAGCCGTCGGCTCCGCTGGCCATCGCCTCTTCGACCGAGAGCTCATCGTTGCGGACGACCCGAACGGCTGCTCCCAGCTCCTTGAGGTAATGGACAAGGTTCCAGGTGAAGCTGTCGTAATTGTCGACGACCAGGATCACAGGCCCTCCCGCCCCAGTCGAGCTGGCGCTTCGGCGCGCCGTCAGCGCGCTCCCGGCCCGAGCAGCTGCTTGCGAGCCCGGCGGATCGCGTCCTCGTTGCGCTTGACCTTCTGGTCGCGCTCGACGGCACGAACGAACTGGTCAACATATTCATTGCCTGCCACCTGGTTGAACTGCGCGCGAGTCGCCTGCACCAGAGCGGGCTGGCTGCGCGCGTCGCCTGCTTCAGTATCGGCCACGTGCACGACGAACCATCCGGCCCCGTTCGGCGCCTGGAGCAGCTTGGCAGTGCCCTTCTTCATGCTGAACATCATCGCCAGCGGCGGCGGCACCTCCTCGCCCTGGGAAATCTCGATCCTTCGGGCGTCGACGGGCTGAAGCGCCGAGAGGGGGACCTTCGCTTCCGCGAAAGCTTTGGCAGGGGCGGTTCCGGCATTGATCTTGGCAACGATGGACGCCGCTACTGCCCGTGCCCGGTCGGCGGCTCGGCGGGCGATGAAGTCGGCCTTCACCCTGTCCTGGATCTGCGCCAGCGGCGGTGGAGCCGCGGGAATCACCCGAGCCGGCGCCACGATCGCGAACCGGTCGCCCTGGCCCAGCGCTTCGACCACGGGGTCTTCGTCCGCCTCCATCTCGAACGCCGTCTTGAGCAGCGGGGCCGCTTCCGGCGGCAATTGACCGCCCTCGGCTTTTCCGGTGGCGGTGACCGGCGGAGTCTCCTGGATCGTCAGCCGGTTCGCCCTTGCCACCTCTTCGAAGCTGGAGCCGTCTGCCAACGCATCTTCGATCCTGGTCACCAGGTCGGCCAGCGCTTCCTGGCGCTTTTGCTCACCGAGCTGCTTTGCGATCTCGTCTCGCGCGGCTGCGAGCGAGCGTGCCGGAGTGCGATTGACGGAGTCGACCCGAACCACGTGCCAGCCGAAGTCGGAGCGGGTTGGGGCAGTTACCGTGCCTTGCGCTGCGGAAAACGCCGCATTGGCCACCGCCGGCGAGGTGAGGCTGGTGAACTGAGACCGGGTCTGCTGGCCGACCTTGATGTCGGCATTGCTGAAGCCCGCTTCTGCCGCGGCCTGGGTGAAGCTGGTCCCGCGGGCGAGCTTGGCGGTGAATTGCTGCGCAGCCTCCTGGGTCGGGAGCACGACCTGCGAGAGGGTTCGAGTTTCCTGCGCCGCATATTGTCCGGCATTGGCTCGGTAGAAGGCCGCGATCTCGGCGTCCGTAGGTTGAGCGGCGGCGGCCACCTGCTCTGGCCCGAACGGAGCGTAGCGGATCACCCGCCGCTCCGGGATCCGATAGCGGCCCTGGTTCTGCCGGTAGAAATTGGCGATCTCCTGTGCAGTCGGCTCCGGACCCTTTTCCATATTGGCGGCAGGAACGACTCCGATCGAGCCAGTCCGGCGCTCGAGCAGCAGCGACGCATATTGGAGCGCGAGCGACTCCGGCACTCGAGCGGAGGCCGCCAGAGGCACCAGCACCTGCTGCTGGATGAGGCCGGTGGCGATCTCCTCTCGGAGGGCTTGCTCGGTGATCTTCTGCTGGGCAAGCGCCTGCCGGTAAGCCGCGTTGTCGAACTGGCCGGCGAGGTTCTGGAACGCGGGGATGCTGGCGATCTGGGCGTTCACCATCTTCTCCGGCGCCGTGAAGCCGAGGCTTCGAGCAAAGGAGAGCAGCGCCTTTGATGAGATGAGCTGCCGAAGCGTCTCCTCGAAGGCGCCTGTGGAGATGAAGGTCGCCATGTCGAGCTCCGGCCGTTGCTGGCGCGCCTGAGTCAGCTGCCGGTTCATCTGCTCGTTGAACTCGATCGAGCTTACCTGCTCGTCGCCCGCGGTGGCGAGCCGGTCGCCGCCGCCCGCCAGGTTTCCGACGTCGCCGCCAGTGCCGAAGCCGGTGACGACGATCGCGAACAGGCCGATGGCGAGCACGGCCAGCATGATCTTGGACGTGATTCCGCGGCGAAAGATGTTCAACATGTGTGGACGGTACTCGATGATCTGGATTGATTGGGCGCCGTCATAGAAGCGGCGAGGCGCGGCGGCAAGCTTGGCTCCGGCCCGCGGGGTTGCTAGGCGCCTCCAGTCTCACCCACGGAAGGAACGGATGTGCGAAGGAAGCTGATCGCCGGCAACTGGAAGATGAACGGCAGCAGGGCCGCTTTGGCCGAGCTGGACGCGATCGCCGAAGCCGCAGCCGCCGATCCTTCGGTGGACGTCGCGATCTGTCCGCCGTTCACGCTGATTGAGGCCGCTGCCGAACGCGCGCCGGGCCTCACCATCGGCGCCCAGGACTGCCACTCCAAGACGAGCGGCGCCCATACCGGCAACCTCTCCGTGCCGATGCTCCAGGAGGCGGGCGCGCGCCTGGTCATCACCGGCCATTCGGAACGGCGCGCCGACCAGCACGAGACCGACGAGGAGGTCCGCTCCAAGGCCTCCGCAGCGCTTGCGGCAGGTCTCACCGCCATCGTCTGCGTCGGCGAGAGCGAGGCTCAGCGCGAGGCCGGGGAGCATATCGGCGTCGTGAAGCGCCAGCTCGCCGGCTCGCTCCCCGCCGAGAGGGGCACCGGCGAGATCGTCGTTGCCTACGAGCCGATATGGGCAATCGGCACGGGCAAGACCGCCACTCCCGCCGATGTCGCCGAAATGCACGCCGCGATCCGCGCCGAAGTAGGGGAGGGAGTCCGGATCCTCTACGGCGGCTCCGTCAAGGCCGACAACGCCGCCGAACTGTTCGCAACCGCCAACGTCGACGGAGCCCTCGTCGGCGGAGCAAGCCTCACCGCCGCCCAGTTCGTCCCAATCATCGAAGCGGCACGTAGTTGAACCTGCTCCCCCGATAGACTAGATCGCGGCCAACCTATTCTCCCGAAAGACCAGCAAGCCCATGTTCCTGTTCCTCCTCATCGTCCAGACGATCGTCGCCGCATCGCTCGTGGTCGTCATCCTGATGCAGCGCTCCGAAGGCGGCGGCCTCGGTGTGGGAGGGAACAGCTCGGGCCTCATGTCCGCTCGGGGAGCGGCCGATTTCCTGACCCGCGCAACGGCTGTGCTTGCGGCCCTGTTCATCATCCTTTCCATCGTTCTCGCCGGCCTCGCCGCAGTCGACCGCGCCCCCACCGAGATCGACCCGTCGCTCGCCAATCAGGCGCCCGGCGCCCCCTCCAGCGCTCCGGGGCGGATCAACACCGATCCGCTCTCCGGCTTCGGCGGAGCGACCTCCACCACGCCGCCCAGCGCGGACAGCTTCGTTCCCACACCTGAAGCCGCCCAGCCCCAGACGGTAGCGCCGGACGCTCCCGCCAACGGGTCTGTACCCTTAGCTCAATAATCCCCAACTATATCCCGGCCGAAGTACCACTTTGACCGGATAAGCCTTGCGCTTACCGCCCACCGGGCCTTAATCCTCAACTCCCATGGCGCGGTTCATTTTCATCACCGGCGGCGTGGTCTCATCCTTGGGTAAAGGCCTCATGGCCGCCAGTCTCGCCGCGCTCCTCCAGGCGCGCGGCTACACCGTCCGGATCCGAAAGCTCGACCCTTACCTGAACGTCGATCCGGGCACGATGTCGCCCTACCAGCATGGCGAGGTCTACGTCACCGACGACGGCGCCGAGACCGACCTCGACCTCGGCCATTACGAGCGCTTCACGGGCGTCCCCGCCCGCCAGAGCGACAACGTCACCACCGGCCGCATCTACCAGGGCATCATCGCCAAGGAGCGGCGCGGCGACTATCTGGGCGCCACGGTCCAGGTCATCCCCCACGTCACCAACGCCATCAAGGAGTTCGCTCTGGCCGAGACGGAAGGCCACGACTTCATCATCTGCGAGATCGGCGGGACCGTCGGCGACATCGAGAGCCTGCCCTTCATCGAAGCCATCCGGCAGCTTCGAAACGACCTCGGCCGTGACGAGATGGGCCGGACCCGCACAGTCTCCATCCACACCACGCTCATCCCCTACATAGCCGCCGCCGGCGAGCTTAAGACCAAGCCGACGCAGCACTCGGTGCGCGACCTCACGTCACTAGGCATCCAGCCCGACCTTCTGCTCTGCCGGGTCGACCGCCCGCTGCCCGACGGCGAGCGCGCCAAGATCGCCCAGTTCTGCAACGTCCGTAAAGAGGCGGTCATCCCCGCCCTCGACGCTAAGAGCATCTACTCGGTCCCGCTCCAGTACCACCACGAGGGCCTCGACGCCGAGGTCCTGCGCGCCTTCGGAATAACCGACGCTCCCGAGCCCGACATCTCCCGCTGGGAGGACATCATGGACCGGCTCGAGAATTTCGAGGGCGAGGTGACGATCGGAGTGGTCGGCAAATATGTCGGGCTCCAGGACGCCTACAAGAGCCTAACCGAGGCCCTGGTCCACGGCGGAATCGCCAACCGAGTCAAGGTGCGCATCAACTGGCTCGATGCCGAGCTCTTCTCCGACAACGGAAGCGACGTGGCTCCGATGCTCGAGCCGGTTCACGGGATCCTCGTCCCGGGCGGCTTCGGCGAGCGCGGCTCCGAGGGCAAGATCGCCAGCGTGCAGTTCGCCCGGGAGCGCGGAGTGCCCTTCTTCGGCATCTGCCTCGGAATGCAGATGGCCTGCATCGAGGGCGCGAGGAACACCGCCGGAATCGACGGCGCCTCTTCCAGCGAGTTCGGCGACTGCGCAGAGCCGGTCGTCGGCCTCATCACCGAATGGATGAACCCTGAGGGCTTGCGGCAAAGGCGCGAGGCGAGCGGAGACCTCGGCGGCACAATGCGCCTCGGCGCCTACGAAGCCACCTTGAGCGGCAACAGCCACGTAGCCGCCATGTACGGCGAAACGAAGATCAGCGAACGCCACCGCCACCGCTACGAAGTCAACGTCCACTACAAGGACGCTCTGGAGAAAGGCGGCCTGGTCTTCTCAGGCATGAGCCCGGACGGAGCGCTGCCGGAGATCGTGGAGCGGCCGGACCATCCGTGGTTCGTGGGGGTGCAATTTCACCCGGAGCTGAAGTCTAAACCGTTTGAACCTCATCCATTGTTTGCGAGCTTTATTGAGGCTGCGGTCAAGCAAAGTCGGTTGGTGTAAGCAGCATGGGGAGCACTCAACCGTCATTTCCCAAACTAGAAGAAGCGACCCGCTGGAGCAAGCTGAGGGCTATCGGCAACTCAGGGTTGGTTCGGTCGTCCGCACTCATCCCCATCATCGGCTACCTAATTTTGCTCAATGATAAAGTAGCCGATTGGATACAAATTCTCGGAGACGTGGACATCTCTCCGCGATTGATCATGCTTTACGTCGGACTCTCATTTGTTGGCACAGCGTCCATTCTTTATTCGATATTCTGCCCCGAGATCATCCGACGGTATGGAACTGCTGTTGAATATACCACATCTGAGAGCGGCTACTTTATGGTTCGCAACAATTTTAACTATGTGAAAGCCTCAGTGAGAGGTGATTTGAATAAGCTGCCGAGCTGGCAGGTGAATACGCTTGGCCTCACTGATCCTGACATACGGAGCGATGAGCACATTCCCCCACAGGAGCATATCGTTCCTCTGATGACTGCTCGGTGGCACATTCGGAACTTTCGAATGCCACGACTGCGCATGGCGATTGGAATTCTGTACGGTGTAGGCTTTACCATCTCAGCGGTGCCGGCAGCGTGGAGTTTTGGTCAGACTGCTTGGGTGATTGGGCAGCAGGTCGCAGAGTGGAGTGCCTCGGAGCCCGACCCGCAGGTCCAAAACACATCGGGAGAGGGCGACCAAGGTCTCGGATGAACAACAGTGAATAAGGGGAGAGAAAGAGGATGCAAACCTTCCAAGCTGGTGTCCAATATGGAGACTTTGAGGGAAGTGTCGCCGCCGATCGGATTGACAAGGGCGACATGACGGATTTCTTAGAGGCCGCTGGCTTGATGGGGCCAGACGATTTTCTCATTGGAGCTGAGGTTTTCGTAGGGGAAAACCATCCCGGACGGATGGGTTCGACTTTTGTTCGGGTGTTCCTCATCGAAGCAAGAAATTACGAGGAGGCAAAGTCGCTCCTTGCTGCCGAGCCACTCGAGGTCCGCCGTGTGGAGGTGCCCGTTGATCTTGAGACCTTCGTGCGATTCTTCAAGCGCTTCAACGTGATCATCACAAGGCGCGGCCTTAATCTTATTGGGCGAGAGTTCCAGGTGAGAGAGGCCTAATCTGCGAGCAGATGCGATAGGGCACGCTTGGTGTGGCAATCGTTTCAACTCGGATCCAGCTGCCAAAGAACTGCCCGCTCAAGGGTGCGTTCTCGGTCTAAGCGGCGAGAAAGAGCCTAATCTTGCGGCTCACTTCCACTTATTTTGCGAAACGGCTGTGGAACAGATCGCTCGGGATCGGTGCGTGCTGCCCGCAAGTACGCCGTGAGGGAACGCTGCAGTTTCAGCCCCCACGCCGGGTCCCGTAGGTCATATACAACCACTCGAAGATGTCTCAGGTCGAATGGGACGTCGTCCAGACTGGATGTTGTAAAAACAACTGGCTTTTGGGCTGCGTGGGCCAAACCGAGTTCGTAGAAGACGTTTGCATTTTTCCCCGAGAGGTTGGCCAGCAAAACCTTGGCTCGTTGAATCTGATCCCATATCTGTTCGATCACAGATCCCGTAGTGAACAGTTCATCCGCGCGCACTGGCTCGAGCCCAGCGTCTTTAATCGCGGGAACAAAGATGTCTTTGTAGTACGTGTCGAGCCACTCCCCGAACGGCATCATGACAAAACAGGTATCCAGGAAGGTCCGTGCGCTTTCCCCTTCGTCTGTGGGCGGTGATACCTCTGGCTCTGTGCTTCCGAAGCTGCTCGGCTCTTCTCGCCGCCGCCTCTGGTCAACAGGTCGAAAAGCCTGCAGATAATTTAGATTCTTAGTAAAAACATCAATAAATGTCTTAATTCGATCTCTCGGGATTGAAAATTCCCTGTATAAGGTGTTTTCAAAGAACTCATCTTCGGGAAGTTTCTTTCCGCTATAAAACTTCTCGACACTAGAAAATTGTTCCACATTATGGAACGCCTTGATAAGCGCGTTTTGCCGCGCTTTGGGCGAACTGGGAGCCACGATATCTTGCCCATTTCTGTCAGCCTGACCGTTGCGTGGCGGCCACTACCCTCCACAATGCCGTACTGATTTGCTGACCGAAGAAGTTCAAGAAATCGCCAATCATTCACGGTTGAAAAACCGACGGCACGGACCAGCATGTCTGCTTTCATTGGGTTGCCAGCGTTCTGTTCCTCAATCGCTTTAGCAATATTAAGCGCGTCTTCGAGGGAATTTTTCGGGAATGTCCACGGCGCCGGAGAAGGTTTGGCCGCGCCGGCCTTCGACTGGCTTACCGGCTTAGGATTTGTCCGCGCGGATTTCTTTTTCCTCGCCTTGGGCCGGGCGGGTTTGGCTTCCGGAC
>DASYWC010000045.1:0-12682 GCA_035936615.1 Allosphingosinicella sp.
ACTTTGATCGTGGGAGTCGGGTGCGGCATGACGATTGTCGCGGGGATTCCGAGCCTTGGCGCATGGTAGGCGAGCGCCTGCGCGTGATTGCCGGCCGAAGCCGCGATCACCCCGTGCGACCTCTTCTCCTCACCCATCAGCAGCAGTTTGTTCAGTGCCCCCCGCTCCTTGTAGGCGGCGGTGAACTGGAGGTTCTCGAACTTGACGTACACGGTTGCGCCGGTGAGTTCGGACAAGGTCCGGCTAAGGGTCGTGGGGGTGCGCACCACCGCCCCCTCGATGCGCTCGGCGGCTGCCCGGATGTCGGCAAGTGTGACGGAGGGTTCGGCCATGGACGGCCCGGCTATGCCATCTGGCGCGTCCGGCAAACAAGCCTTATGCGCGGCGGCGATGGCACGGATCGCATTTATCGGCCTTGGAGTGATGGGCGCTCCCATGGCAAGGCACCTGGCCGAAGCAGGCCACGAGCTTACCGTCCAGAACCGCAATCCGGACAAGGCGCGCGACTGGGTGGCGAAGCACGGCGGCAGCTTAGCCGACACTCCGGCCGCCGCCGCGGGCGATGTGGAGGCGGTCATTTCCTGCGTGGGTGCGGACTCCGACGTCGAGGCGGTCACCACCGGCCCGGACGGAGCGTTCCGCACCATGGCGGAGGGTACGCTGTTCATCGACCACACCACGATTTCGGCAAGGATGGCGCGCCGTGTGGGCCAGGCGGGGGAGGAGCGCGGCATCCTCTGCGTCGACGCTCCAGTCTCGGGAGGCCAGGCGGGCGCTGAGAAGGGCCAGCTTTCGATCATGTGCGGCGGAAGCGCCGAAGCTCTGGCCGCGGCCGAGCCGATCATGGCCGCCTATGCGGCCCGAATCGTCCATGTCGGAGGAGACGGCGCCGGCCAGCTGACCAAGATGGTCAACCAGATCGCTATCGCAGGCGTGCTCCAGGGGCTCTCCGAGGCCCTCCACTTCACCAAGGCGGCAGGGCTCGACGCGGACAAGGTGCTCGAAGCCGTTTCAGGGGGAGCGGCGCAGAGCTGGCAGATGGTCAACCGCTGGGACACCATGAACAATGGCGAGTTCGACTTCGGCTTCGCTGTTAACTGGATGCGCAAGGACCTGGGGCTTGCGCTCGATGAAGCCAGGGCCAACGGAGCCAGCCTGCCTGTTGCGGCGCTGGTCGATCAATTCTACGCAGAAATCCAGTCGATGGGCGGCGAACGCCAGGACACCTCGTCACTGATAAGAAGGCTGACAAGATGAAGAAGTTTTTGGCCGCGCTCGCCGCTCTGTTCCTCGCCCCGGCGGCTCTTGCCGACACTCTGATCGACAATGTGAACGGCTACACCCTCGCCGACGGCGGGCAGCTTGTGCGGTTCGGAGCGATCCTGATCGACGACAACGGGCGAGTGAAACAGCTCCTCCAGAGAGGCGAGAGGGTGAACCCGCGCCCGCAATACAGGATCGACGGCCGCGGCCGGACTCTGATCCCGGGCCTGTTCGACGCCCACGGCCACGTCATGGGCCTGGGCTTCCAGGCGATGCAGCTCGACCTCAGCGACACCCGCTCGCTCCAGGAGGCCCAGGCGAAGATCGCAGCCTATGCAGCCGCCAACCCTTCGCCGCGCTGGATCATCGGGCGAGGCTGGAACCAGGAGCGCTGGGGCCTCGGCCGCTTTCCGACCGCTGCCGATCTGGACGCCGTGGTTCCCGACCGCCCGGTGTGGCTCGAGCGGGTGGACGGCCATGCCGGATGGGCGAACACCATGGCGATGCGCGAAGCGGGAGTCACCGCCCAGTCCGTCTCGCCTCCGGGAGGACGGATCGAGAAGGCGGGCCGCGAGCCCACGGGGATCTTCGTGGACGCCGCGGCTCAGCTGGTCGACAAAGCGGTACCCCCACCGCTCCCGGTGGTGCGAGACCAGGCGCTTGCAAGGGCGCAGCAGATCATGCTCTCCAACGGCCTCACCGCAGTCGCCGACATGGGTACCAGCGTCGAGGATTGGTCGACGATCCGCAGAGCCGGCGACAATGGCAGGCTCAACGTCCGGATCCTCTCCTATGCGGCCGGTATCGATCCGCTGCTCACCGTGGCCGGCAGCGGCCCCACGCCCTGGCTCTACGACAGCAAGCTCAGGATGGTGGGCGTTAAGCTCTACCTCGACGGAGCGCTCGGCTCACGCGGCGCCTGGCTGAAGCGGCCCTACAGGGACGCTCCGGGCGAGCGGGGGCTTGCGATCGTCAGCGACACCGTGCTCAAGAATTTGATGAGCAGGGCGGCCATGGACCGCTTCCAGGTGGCGGTACACGCGATCGGCGACCAGGCCAACGCCCAGGTTCTGGAGGCGATCGAGGAGCTGGCCGCGACCTATACCGGCGACCGGCGCTGGCGTATCGAGCACGCGCAGGTCGTCGACCCTGTCGACATCCCCCGGTTCGGCCGCAACGGGATCATCGCGTCCATGCAGCCGGTGCACCAGACCTCCGACTGGCGAATGGCGGAAGCACGGATGGGCGTCGAGCGGCTGCGCGGCGCCTACGCCTGGGCCAGTATGCTCCAGAACCGTTCGAGGCTCGCCTTCGGGTCCGATTTCCCCGTCGAATCGGCGAACCCCTTCCACGGCCTCGCAGTCGCGATCAGCCGGGTCGACGCCGAGGGGCAGCCGCCAGGCGGCTGGATGCCCGAGCAGCGGGTCTCGCTGAACCAGGCGCTGGACGGCTTCACCCGGGGCGCGGCCTTCGCCGCCTTCGCCGAGGACCGGCTTGGCTCGCTGGAGCGCGGAAAGATGGCCGACTTCATCTTCATCGACCGCGACATCTTCGCCAATGCGAGCGCCGAGCAGATCCGAGGCACTCAGGTGCTCGAGACCTATGTTGGCGGCCGCAAGGTGTGGGACCGGACCACCTCTAGCCCCCAAGGGCGGTGAGTCGGCTGGCGGTCAGTATCTGCGGCAGGATCTCAGGGGGTCGGCCGGGAGCGTAGTAGAGGTACAACGGCACGCCCGATCGGCCCTGCTTCTCGAGGAAGCGGCCGATCGCCGCATCGCCCCTCGTCCAGTCGCCGACCAGCACCGCGACGTTCTTGCCCGAAAAGCTCTGCGCCACATCGTCCCGCTGCATCACCCCGCGCTCGTTCACCTTGCAGGTGAGGCACCAGTCGGCGGTGAAGTAGACGAAGACCGGCCGGCCCTCGGCCCGGAGCTGCTCCAGGCGCTGCTCGCTGAACGGCTCGCTCGGGAGGCTGCTTGCCGAACGCGCGACGGCAGGGGTGGCTGTGGTGGTCACAACGAAAAGCGCCGCAGCCGAGACCGCGGCTGCAGGAGCCAGACCGAGCCACGGGCTCCTGCCCCGCCCGGCGAGGAATAGCCCCACCGCAAGAACCAGGGCCGATCCAAGGCCGAGCGCCATGCCCTCCACGCCGGCCTGGCGGCTGAGGATCCAGAGAAGGCCGAAGGCCGTGAGAAGCATCGGGATCGCCAGGATCCGCCGAAAGCGCCCCATCCATGGGCCGGGCCGGGGCAGGCGGCGCCTTAGCGCCGGCACGAATCCCAGCAGCAGGAAGGGAAGCGCCAGACCGAAGCCAAGGCCCGCGAACACCGCCAGCGCCGCCGCCGTCGGCAGGATCAGCGCCGCCCCGAGGGCAACGCCCATGAACGGCCCGGTGCAAGGGGTGGCGATGAAGGCCGTCAGCGCGCCGGTCCAGAACGCTCCGGTCTTTCCCCCTGCCCTGGTCAGCCGCTCCCCGGCTCCGAGCGCCGGAAGCTGGAACAGCCCAGCCAGATTGGCCGTGATCGCAGTCACCAGGAGCAGAAGGAGCAGGATCACGCGCGGGTCCTGCAACTGGAAAGCCCAGCCCACCGTCTCTCCCCCCGCCCGAAGCGCAAGCAGCAAGGCGCCGAGGGCGAGGCAGGTGAGCACCGCTCCCACCGAATAGGCCACCGCCTCCCGCCGAGCAGCCGCTTCGTCGCCGCCGAGCTTGGCGAGGCTCAGAGCCTTGAGGCTGAGGATCGGGAAGACGCAGGGCAAGACGTTCAGCAGGATTCCGCCGAGCAGCGCTCCAGCCAGAGCCAGCAGGAGGGTCGTCCCGCTGCTCCGCCCCGGCGCCTCCGCGAGCATCGCTGCCGGCAGGGGCGGCACCGTGCCCGGCCTTGCCACCACCAGCACGCCCTCGTTCCGCCCGGTCTTGAGCACTCCTTCGACCGACTCCGGGGCGCCGGCCTTGCCGGCCGCCTCGGCCTCTATGAAGATCCTGCCGTCCTCGGCAGCTATGGTCTGCACCGCCCCATATCGCACGACCCTCTCGGTGGCCGGGAAGAAGTGGGTGCCGGCGAAGGCTTCGCCTCCGGGGGAAGGCATGACCAGCCTGAAGCGGCCGTTTTCGATCTGGAACGTGGCTTCGCCCGCAAGGCGCTTGGGGAGCCGCTCCCGCGCCGTTCGGAAAAGAGCGGGATCGGTGGGAGGCCCGGCCCGCTCCGAAGCCACCAGCTCAGTCGCGACGACGGCGGTCTCGGGAACGCAGATCTCATCGGTGCAGGCGAGATAATCCATGGTTCCGCGCACGGGCAGCCGCGTTCCCGCGCGTACTGTGGCGGGTATCTTGAGATCGACCAGCAGAGTGTAGTCGGTCTCGTAGACATGGTTCATCAGCCCGGCGATCAGCAGGGTCGAGGGCACCGGATGCTGGATCTCGCCCGCTGTTGCTCCCTGCGGCAAGTCCCAGTCGATTCGCATCCCCGCGCCTGCATCCCCCGGATTCTTCCAGTAGCCGTGCCAGCCGGGCTTCGGGCTCATCCGGATCGCCAGCGTCACCGTCTGCCCAGCCACGACGCGGCTCACCTCCGCCACCAGGGAGGAGGCAATCGCATTCTGCCGCGGCTGCGGAAGCTGAGCGTGCGCCAGCGCGGGCATCAGCAAAGCCGCCAGGAACAAGAGAAGCCGGATCATGGGCGGCGCCTATAGCACCCCGATCCTGAACAGCGCGAGTGCAAGGTCTGGCCTAGGCAACGGGAGGAACCTCACGATCTTGACGGCGCCTCTCTCCCTGACGACATTAGGTACATGAAGATCGCCGTGTCCTGGACCCGCCTCCGGCTGACCCTGCTTCTGGTAATCTTCTGCGGCTTTATCACCTTCGAACTTGCACAGGAGACGGGAGGGTCGCTCAGCCTGGCGCTGCTCGTCGCTTCGGCCGTGCTGTTGGGAGCCGAGATCGCGCTCGGCATCCTCGATCATCTCCGTTCCTCCAATCGGCGCGGAGTCGAGTAGCGTCGGCACATCGGGCCCTCGCTGACGGGAGACAGGAAGAATGGGCAGGGGCTCCCTGAATCTCACTGGCGATTGGTCGGGGGAGTTCGGCTATCCCCGGCATTCAGGCCCCACGACGCCGTTCCTTGCCACTCTTCGCGATGAGGGCGGGCGGCTGACAGGCACGATCATCGAGCCCGACATCGTCTCCGGCGCCGCATCGGTGACCGCAACTCTGGAGGGCCTCAGGCAGGGCTCCAGCGTCGATTTCACCAAGACCTATTCAGCCCCGCCGCTCGGCTACGAGAATCCCGTCGATTACGTCGGCAGCCTTTCGAGCGACGGGAATACCGTGACGGGGGTGTGGAGCCTTCTGGACCTCGACGGCACCTTGGAGATGCGCCGCGAAGCCGTTTCGGAGGAGCTGGCAGAAGAAGAGGAAGCCGTGTCGGAACTCGTCCAGGTGGGCGATCTGGCGACCTCAGCCTAGCCTCAGTCCAGGTTCGGCCTGAGCCAGCGCTCAGCTTCCTCGATCGTGATCCCGCGCCGCTGCGCATATTCCTCCAGCTGGTCGCGGCCGATTCGGGCCACTCCGAAATACTCGCTGTCGCGGTGGGCGAAGTAGAAGCCCGAGACCGCCGAGGTCGGAAGCATCGCGAGGCTGCTGGTGAGCTCGATTCCCGCGGGGGCGCCGCCGAGCATGTCGAACAGCAAGGGCTTCAGATTGTGGTCCGGGCAAGCGGGATAGCCGGGCGCCGGACGGATGCCGACATATTTCTCGCGGATCAGTTCCTGGTTGGTGAGATGCTCGGTGCCGGCATAGCCCCAGACGCTCTCGCGCACATGGGCGTGGAGGCGCTCGGCGAACGCTTCGGCGAGCCGGTCGGCGAGCGCCTTCAGGAGGATGTCCGAATAATCGTCATTGTCCGCCTTGAAGCGGGCGAGGTGCGGGTCGAGGCCGTGGATCGCGACCGCGAAGCCGCCGATCCAGTCCTCGCCTTCCGGTGAGATGAAGTCGGCGAGGCACATGTTGGGGCGCCCCTCCCGCTTCTTCACCTGCTGGCGAAGAAAGGGGATTCGGGTTTCCTCGTTGCTTGCGAGGACGAGCACGTCGTCGCCCTCCCGGCGGCAGCGCCAGATTCCAGCCGTGCCGCGCGCCGTCAGCCAATGCTCCGCAATGATCTTGTCCAGCATCGCCTGAGCGTCCGCGAACAGGGACGTGGCGGTCTCCCCAACCACCGGATCCTCCAGGATGGCGGGGTAGTTGCCGGCAAGCTCCCAGGCTCGGAAGAAAGGAGTCCAGTCGATGTGGCTTCGAAGGTCGCGGATCGGCCATTCGCCGAACTGCTGGACTCCAGGCCGCTTCGGCGGCGGCGCCATACCCTCGGGATCGAAGGGAAATGCGTTGGCTCGAGCTTCCTCTATGGTCGCGAGTTCGTTCTGGCCCTTGTTGGCGCGGGCGGTGCGGATCTCGTCATAAGAGCCGCGAGTCTCCGAGACGAACTTGTCGCGCAACGTCTGCGAGACGAGCGTCGAGGCGACTCCGACGGCGCGGCTTGCGTCGAGCACGTGGACTACCGGCCCTTCATAGGCAGGCGCGATGCGCAGAGCCGTGTGCACCTTACTGGTGGTCGCCCCCCCGATCAGAAGCGGCAGGTGCATCGCCTCGCGCTGCATCTCGGACGCAACGGTTACCATCTCGTCGAGGCTCGGAGTGATGAGGCCGCTAAGCCCGATCATGTCGGCATTGTTCTCGTTGGCGGCCGTCAGAATGTCCTGCCAGGGCACCATGACCCCGAGGTCGATCACTTCGAAGCCGTTGCACTGAAGGACGACTCCGACGATGTTCTTGCCGATGTCGTGGACATCGCCCTTCACGGTGGCCATGACGATCCGGCCCTTGCCCTGGGTGGTTCCGAGCTTCTCCTTCTCCGCCTCGATGAAGGGGATGAGGTGGGCGACCGCCTTTTTCATGACACGGGCGGACTTCACCACCTGCGGAAGGAACATCTTGCCGGAGCCGAACAGGTCGCCGACGACGTTCATTCCGTCCATCAGCGGGCCTTCGATCACTTCGATCGGCCGGTTTGCCTGCTGCCGCGCTTCCTCGGCATCCTCCACGACGAAGGCGTCGATGCCCTTCACCAGCGCATGCTCCAGCCGCTTCGAGACAGTCCAGCCGCGCCATTCGGCGGCAAGCTTCTCCTGGGCCGGATCGGACCCGCGATAGCGCTCGGCGAGCTCGACCAGCCACTCGGTCGGATCGCGGCCGTCGCGGCCGGGGCGGTTGAGGATCACGTCCTCGCACGCCTCGCGAAGCTCCGGGTCGATCGTGTCGTAGACGTCGAGCTGGCCTGCATTGACGATCGCCATGTCGAGGCCGGCGGGGATTGCGTGGTAGAGGAAGATCGAATGCATCGCCCGGCGCACCGGCTCGTTGCCTCGGAACGAGAAGCTGAGATTGGAGAGCCCGCCGGATATGTGCGCGTGCGGGCAGCGGGCGCGGATCTCCCTACACGCCTCGATGAAGTCGACCGCATAGTTGCGGTGCTCGTCGATTCCGGTCGCGATGGCGAAGATGTTGGGATCGAAGATGATGTCCTCGGGCGGGAAGCCGTCCGCGACAAGGAGGTTGTATGCGCGCTCGCAGATCTCGACCTTCCGGTTCCTGGTGTCCGCCTGTCCGACCTCGTCGAAGGCCATGACGACTACGGCGGCGCCATAGTCGCGGACCTTTCGGGCCTGCTCCAGGAACTGCTCCTCGCCCTCCTTCATGCTGATCGAGTTGACGATCGGCTTTCCGGACACGCATTTGAGCCCAGCCTCGATCACGCTCCACTTGGAGCTGTCGATCATGAAGGGCACTCGGGCGATGTCGGGCTCGGCTGAGATCAGCTTCAGATAGGTGGTCATCGCATGCTCGGCGTCGAGCAGGCCTTCGTCCATGTTGATGTCGATGACCTGGGCGCCGTTCTCCACCTGCTGGCGAGCGACCTCGACCGCGGCCGCATAGTCGCCGGCCATGACCAGCTTCTTGAAGCGGGCCGACCCGGTGACGTTGGTGCGCTCGCCGATATTGACGAAGGAGGCGATCTGTTGGGTCATGTCATTCCGGCATTGGCGCGGTGCGCTTGGGGGTCAGGCGGCGAGCACCATGGGTTCGAGGCCGGCGAGCCGGGTGATCACCGGCGGTGCCGGCAGGCGGCGCGGCGACCGTCCCGCAACGGCCTTGGCCATGGCTGCGATATGGGCGGGCGTCGAGCCGCAGCATCCGCCGAGGATGTTGACCAGCCCCTGCTCGGCCCACTCGCCCACGAGTTCGGCAGTCTGGTGCGGAAGCTCGTCATACTCGCCAAGGTCGTTGGGGAGCCCGGCGTTGGGATAGCACATGACCAACGTGTCGGCGGTGGCGGCCAGCGCCTGGACGTGCGGCCGAAGCTGCTGAGCACCGAACGAACAGTTGAGGCCCACCGTCACCGGCCGTGCGTGCCGGACCGCGTGCCAGAAGGCCTCGACGGTATGCCCGGAAAGGTTGCGGCCGCTGAGATCGGTGATGGTCATCGAGATCATCAGCGGCACGTCGCGGCCGTGCGCGCGGGCCGCCTCCATCGCAGCCATGATTCCGGCCTTGGCGTTCAGGGTGTCGAAAACGGTTTCGATCAGGATGAAGTCGACCCCACCCTCTATCAGAGCGTCGCACTGCTCGCGATAGACTTCCTTGAGGCCGTCGAAGTCGATCTCGCGGTAGCCCGGATCGTTGACGTCCGGCGACAGCGACAGCGTCTTGTTCGTTGGGCCGATCGCGCCGGCGACGAAGCGGGGCTTGCCGTCTTCGGCCGCAAAGTCGTCCGCGGCCTTGCGGGCGATCCGGCCCGAGGCGATGTTGATGTCGGCGACCAGGTGCTCGGCGCCGTAATCGGCCTGGCTGATACGGTTGGCGCTGAAGGTGTTGGTGGAGACGATGTCGGACCCCGCGGCGAGATACGCGCGGGTGATTCCCTCGACGATCTCCGGCCGGGTCAGAGCCAGGATGTCGTTATTGCCCTTCTGGTCCTTGTTGAGGTCGAGATCGCCGCGATAGGCGGCCTCGTCCAACTTGTGGTTCTGGATCTCGGTCCCGAAGGCTCCGTCGGTAAGGAGGATTCGCTCCTGAGCGGCGCGGTTGAGTGCTTCTCTGGGGCCCTGCCCGGAGCTTGTCGAACGGGTCATGCCGCCTGCTCCTGTTCCTGGTTCTTCGGCCGAAGCCCGAGCAGATGGCAGATCGCGTAGGCGAGCTCGGCGCGGTTCAAGGTGTAGAAGTGAAAGTGGCGGACTCCCCCGGCGTAGAGCTGGCCACAAAGCTCCGCCGCGACCGTCGCGGCGACCAGCTGGCGCGCCTGGGGCAAGTTGTCGAGACCCTCGAACAGCCGGTCCATCCAGCCCGGGATGGAGGCGCCGCACATGGCCGCGAACTTACGGGTCTGGGCGACATTCGACACGGCAAGGATGCCCGGCACGATCTCGGCGTTGATCCCCGCGGCACCCACGGCATCCTGGAAGCGGAAGAAGCACTCTGGAGAGAAGAAGAACTGCGTGATCGCGCGGTCCGCGCCAGCATCGATCTTCCGCCTCAGATTCTCGATGTCCGCTGCTTTGTTAGCGGCTTCGGGGTGGCACTCCGGGTATGCGGCGACTGAGATTTCGAACGGCGCCACCTTCTTCAGGCCCTCGACCAGTTCGGCGGCATTGGCATAGCCGTCGGGGCGCGGCTCGAAGGGTTTGCCCAGCTCGGGCGGGTCCCCGCGAAGCGCGACGATGTGGCGGATTCCAGCCGCCCAATATTCCCGCGCGACCTCCTCGATCTCCTCCCGGCTCGCCTCGACGCAGGTGAGGTGCGCCGCGGCGGCGAGCGAGGTCTCCCGTGCGATCCGCTCGACGGTGGCGTGGGTGCGCTGACGGGTCGAGCCGCCCGCGCCGTAGGTGACGGAGACGAAGCGGGGGCCAAGCGGCTCGAGCGTTTTCACCGACTCCCAGAGCGTCTCCTCCATCTTCTCCGTCTTGGGCGGGAAGAATTCGAACGACACGTCGATGTCGCCGTGGACGTCTTCGAACAACGGCTTTCCGCCATTGATCAGCGCGGGTGCGACATGGCTCATGCGACCACCTTCAGCTTTGCTTCGGACCGCTCGCCGATCCACAAGGTGACGGTGAGCTCACCGCCCTCCAGATGCTCCACGACCCTACCCTCCAGGCCGGCGGTCTCGAGGTAGCGAAGCATAGCTTCGTCCGAGAAGCCCAGCCGCGCATGCGCGTCGCGTGAGCGAAGCTCCTCGCGCTCGTGCGGAGCGAAGTCCACGATCAGGAGCCGCCCTCCCGGAGCAAGCAGGCGTGCTGCCTCGGCGACTGCCGCCGCGGGCTGCTGCGCGTAGTGAAGCACCTGGTGGATGATGGCGGTGTCGACCGAAGCGGTGGGAAGCGGAAGCGAATACATGTCCCCCTGGCGAAGCTCTGCGGCCTGGAGCCCCGCCTCAGCCAGCTTGGCCCGGGCGAGACGGAGCATTTCGGGGGAGCGATCCACGCCAAGTGCGCGGTCGGCTTCCCGGCCGAACAGCTCGATCATCCGGCCCGTGCCGGTGCCGATGTCGATCAGGCGCCCGATCGGCCGGTCCGCAAGCGCCCTCCCGATCGCGGCTTCGACTTCGCTCTCGGCGATGTGGAGCGAGCGAAGCTCGTCCCACTGCGAGGCGTGCGAGGCGAAATAGCGTTCCGCGGCCGCCGCCCGGTCGGCTCTGACAGCCGCGAGCCGGGCCGCGTCCGCCACTGCCCAGGCATCCTCCCCGTCGATCTCGCTCCACCGGTCGAGCAAGGCGAACAGCGGCTCGACCCTGCCGGTGCGGCCAAGGCTGAGGAACACCCAGCTCCCCTCCTTGCGCCGCTCGATCAGTCCCGCGTCGATCAGGATCTTGACGTGCCTTGAGACGCGCGGCTGGCTCTGTCCGAGAACCTGAGCGAGTTCGCCTACCGAAAGCTCCATCGCCCGAAGCAGCGTAAGGATCCTCAGCCGGGTAGCGTCGGAGACGGATTGGAACAGTTCCGGAGCGTTGCGCATGATTTAAGGATATAAAGATATCTTTATATGCGGGTCAACAAGCATGTGCGGGATTCGGAAAAGTGATTCGGTCCGGCAGGGCCTCATTTCCCACCGGCAAGCTAAGTTACGGACAAGCAACGACCTTTCTTGGCCCGGGCGCCATCGCTTGCGAAGGGGCGCAAATTTGGTATCAGAGGGGGTTGGGGGAATTGACTACCAAACCAGTAGACATTCCGCTGCGCCTCCTCTAAAAGGGGCGCTGCTGGACGTTGGGGGGCTCTCCCTCAACACCTCGCCCAGCGAAAACAGTTACTCCAGAGGGAGAAATGCCGTGAAGAAGATTGCTCTTATCGCTGTTGCGACCCTGGCTCTCGCCGCCTGCGGCGGCAACGAAGCCGAAGACACTGCCGTTGAGAACGTGGCCACCACGGACTACAACATGACCACCGAGAACACGATGATGGACGTCAACGCTGCCGCTACGGACGCGCAGAATGCCGCCGACGCCGCTCTCGACAATGCCGGCGCGGCCATCGAGAACGCTGGCGAAGCCGTTGAGAACGCTGCGGACGCCGTTGAGACGAACGCCCAGTAAGCTTCTTACCAAGCTTTGAAATGAAGGGCCGTGCGTCGAAGGACGCGCGGCCCTTTTTCTTTTGTCCCAACTGCGCCTATTCTTCCGTCCCGAAAAAAGAGGAGACGATTATGAAAGCATCCATAGCTTTCGGGGGCGCAGCAGCACTGATCCTGCTCAGCGCGTGCGACGGCGGCCATGACTCGGCGGATCGGGACGTCACCGCCCAAGATTCGGCCGAGCCGGACAACGCCGCCCAACTGCTGGACACGCCGGAGGATGTCGTCATGGCTCCCGACGAAAGCGCGATGGGCAACGGCCTGCCGGTCGCGGAAGACGTCAATGACGTTGCTCCGGCTACCGCTCCGGCCAACGCACAATAGGTTCATGAAAAAGGCCGGAGGATTGCTCCTCCGGCCCTTCCTTTGGTTGCGGACGGGCACGGGCGAAGCCCGTGCTGGCGTCGGACGGGTTCGTGCGGCAACGGGCGGCACGCCCCGCCGCCCGGACCTGTGCGAGTCCGGAGCTAGCGTACCGCGAGCTCCGGCCGCATCAGGTCAGAAATCCATTCCGCCCATTCCGCCCATTCCGCCGCCGGGCATTCCGCCTCCGCCAGCCGGCTTGTCTTCCGGCATCTCGCTCACCGCCGCTTCGGTGGTGATGAGGAGGCCGGCGACCGACGCCGCGTCCTGAAGCGCGGTGCGGACGACCTTGGTCGGATCGATCACGCCCGCGTTGGCGAGGTTCTCATAGGTCTCGGTCTGGGCATTGAAGCCCATCGACGAGTCGTCGCCCTCGAG
>DASYWC010000046.1:0-3359 GCA_035936615.1 Allosphingosinicella sp.
ACATCACCCTTACCACCCAGACCGGAAATCCCGCCGCGCGAGTGACCATCCGCCCCACCCAGACCGGAAGCGTGGTCCTGGCGCGACAGACGATCAACTACAGATTGGGTCCCGTCATACAGCGTTGCGTGTAGCCATCTCCACCTCTCCCACAAGGAGAGGATACGCAGCCTTGGCGACGAAGGAGCTTAGGCGGAGTTGGTGAGGGGTTGGGATGCCCGCGGCCAATTCTCAGAGATCGCAACCCCTCACCCCGACCCTCTCCCTATGGGAGAGGGGGTAAGGTTGGAGAGGGGGTGCAGCTCAGAGCGGCTTTCCGGTAATCCGGGCGATCTCGCGGGCGACCAGTTCCTCCACCATCTCGGGGAGGCGCTGGTCGAGCCAGTCCTTGAGCAGTGGCTTCAGCATCTCGCGGACCAGCGCTTCCAGGGGAGCATCGGAAACGGGGCCGCTTTGCTGGCGCAGTGCCGCCAGTTCGGCCAGGCGGTGGCGGCTGGCTTCGGCTGCGTCGGGAGAGAGAAGGCCGCTCTCGTCGGAGACCGGGTCGCTCAGCTCCAGCACTTCCTCCTGCGGCCCACGCTTGCGCGCGCGAGGCGCAGGCACTTCGGCCTCGCCTTCCTCGGCGATGACTCGCTTGATGGAGGCAAGTATCTCTTCCATCGACGGATCCTGGCGATTGTCCCCCATGTCGAGGAGCTTATCGCTTATTGCCGCGGCGGAGTCACGGGGGTTGTCGGAGCGACCGGAACGACGATCGTCCGAGTCGCGACCGGCTCGACCGCCGGGTCGCGCGCCCAATCCCAGGAACGCCTCGACACCCGGTTGTAATTGGCCACTGGATCGTAGAGCGGGCCTCCGTCCAGGTTCAGGTCCTCGGCCTCGGCTCTCCCCATTGCGTTCAGCAGCTGGAATCCGGCCACATAGGCGTCGCGCCTGGCGGTCACGAGCGCGACCTGGCTATTGAGCAGCTCCTGCTCCGCGTTGAGCACGTCGAGCACGTTGCGGGTCCCGACGGTCAGCTCAGCCCTGGTTCCTTCCAGAGCGAGGCTGTTCGCCGCGACGGCTATCTCGTTCGACTGAATGGCCTGGAGCGCCGCCCGGTACGCCGAAAAGGCGGCTCTGGTATTGGCGACGATCAAGCGCTCGACCCCGATCCCCTGCTCCAGGAGCTGGCTCTGAAGCGCCTGCCCCTGGCGAACCCGGGCCGCGACCAGCCCGCCCTGATAGAGAGGGACTCGCGCCTGGACTCCCACTCCCGCGGCGGACCTGCTGTTGGGAGCGCCGGGTGCGAACTGCTCGTCCGCGGTCCCCAGAAAGTTCGTGTAGCTGCTGCTTCCGACCGCGGACACGGTCGGGAGGCGACCGGCGTTCAGGACGCTCACGTCAAGGCCGGCGGCGCGGATCTGGCGCCCGATCGCGATCAGGTCGGGATTGTTGGCGAGCGCGATCTCCACCGCCTGGTCCGCCGTGGCGGGCAAGACAGGGAGCGGCGGAGGCGGCTGCAGGTTGTCGGGCGTGTCGCCGATCACTCGGCGGTAATTCTCCTCGCTCGCAGTCAGCCGTCCCAGCGCCAGCTCCAGGCTGCTTCGGGCAAGCGCAAGCCGAGCTTCGGACTGGGCGACGTCGGTACGGGTGAGGTCGCCCACCTCGAACCGGTCGCGGCTCGCATCCAGGTTGGTCTCCAGCACGTTCACCTGGTTGCGGTTCAAGGTGACGATGGAGCGGTCGCGGATCACGTCGTTGTACACGGCTACCGCTTCGGTGAAGACGTCTCCCTCGGTCGCCCGGAGGTTGGCACGCCCGGCGAAAACGCGTTCGTCGGCGGCGCGGATCTGGTTTCTGACCCGGCCGGCGTCGAACAGCGGATAGCTGACGTCCACCCCCGCGCTGAAGTTGCGCCCGTTCCCGCGCCCTGTGGAGATCAAGTCCTGGTTGAGGCCGACCGTGCCCGAAAGCTGGGGCCGAAGCCCCGCTCGTGCCACGGCGACGCCTTCGTCCAGCGTTCGAAGTTGCGCCCTCTGGGCGGTGATGGTCGGGTTGGTTCGATAGGTCTGAACCAGCGCCTGGCGAAGATCGTCCGCCAATGCCGCCTCCCCAACAAGCAGCGCGGCAACCGCCGCCGCCGCAAACAACCCACCCCGCATCACGCCTACTCCACTCGCTAAAAGGTAAATCCCCTGGGTTTCACGAAGCCGGGGAGAATGGCCGAAGCGGCGTCCGAGACCGCCGCCATTCCAAAGCCCGGGCCTCCGCGCCTGCCGATCGAGATCTGAGCCACGCCGCCAACAAGCATCGCAGCCGCGAGCCTGCCGTTTTCAGCCAGCTGCTCCACGATTTCCTCGGGCACGAACTCAACCGCCCCGTCGATCAGGATAAGGTCGTAAGGCGCCCCTGCCTTATGGCCTTGGGTGAGCGGACCTTCGACAAGCTCGACCTTGGTTCCCGCAAGCGCCCTGCGCGCCACGGCTGCCAGCTCGGGATCTTCCTCGACTGCGACGACGGTCGCCACCAGCTCCGCGAGCACGGCGGCCGCGTAACCGGTCGCGGCTCCGATCACCAATGCTCGGTCCCGCTCGCCGGGCGCAGCCTCGGTCAGCATCCGGCCCAGCGACATGGGAGTGTTGAGATCCCGCCCGTTCCCAAGCGGCACGAGAGCGTCGGCATAGGCCATCGGCACCCGGTCCGGCGGAACGAACCGCTCGCGCGGCACAGCCCCCATCGCCGCTACTACCCGAGGATCGTTGACGCCGGTGGTCCGAAGCTGGCTCGCGACCATGGCTCGGCGCATATGTTCAAAATTATGTTCGGTCATCCCAGCCCTAATCGCACAACTGTCTTAGCTCCGCAACACAGCGATTGCGTGCCCCGCTCCGCTTGTAGGCCGAGGCTCAGCCGAGGCCAAGCGGAGAGTCCCGTTCGCGTTGCCGCCTGCGCCTGCGCGCTATAGACGGCAAGCCGATGACACGAGCAACGCCTCGCGATGAGCTTTAACAGCTTCGGCCGAGTCCTCCGCTTCTCGACCTGGGGCGAGAGCCACGGGCCCGCCATCGGTGCGGTCGTGGACGGCTGTCCTCCCGGCCTGGTACTCGGCGAAGAGGACATCCAGCCCTGGCTGGACAAGCGCCTCCCGGGCGCATCCCGCTTCACCAGCCAGCGGCGCGAGCCGGACAAGGTGAAGATCCTGTCGGGGACCTTCGAGGGGCGCACCACCGGCACCCCGATCAGCCTGATGATCGAGAATGTGGATCAGCGGCCCAGGGATTACGGCGAGGGTCCGGGACCCTACCGCCCGGGGCACGCCGACTACACCTACGACGCCAAATACGGCCTTCGCGACTGGCGCGGCGGCGGACGAAGCT
>DASYWC010000047.1:0-4813 GCA_035936615.1 Allosphingosinicella sp.
GGCTTGACCGCAACCGACACCATGACGCTCGCGGTCCTCGACAAGGTTGCCGAGCGCATCAAGTTGGCCACGCCGACCATGCGCAAGGCGAGCTTCGGCGGCAAAATGGGTTACGTCGTCATTCTCCACCCCTACCAGGTGACGTCCATCCGTCGCGCTGCGGGTGCCGGCGAGTGGCTCGATATCCAGAAGGCCGCGATGCAGGGCGGCAAGGTCAGCGACAACCCCATCTGGGGCGAAGCGCTCGGCATGTACCGGGATTTCATCCTGGTAGAGTCGACCCGCGTGCCGACCTTCACCAACGGCGGCGCTGGCGCCAACATCGCGGGTGCTCGCGCCATCGTCCTGGGTGCCCAGGCGGGGGTCGTCGCTCACGGCAAGGACACCGATAGCGTCGGCAAGATGAAGGTCGTCGAGCGCACCTTCGACTACGGCAAGCGCTTCGGCGTCGGCGTCACTCTCATCTGGGGCATGGCGAGGTCCCGGTTCGACAACCAGAGCGACTTCGCCTCGTTCGCAATCGAGACTGCGGCCGCCGCGGCGGTCTAACCCGAATATGAGGGGAGCTTCGGCTCCCCTCATTGAGGGAAGTTCGAACCTTTAACCAGCCCAAGGGGGGCAAACTGAAATGGCTATCATCGCATCTCTCCTGGTCTCCTCGGTACTCACGCCGATGGTCGACGTTTCCACCTACGATCTTCGCGGCTCGTTCAACCTCACCAACGGCTTGGCTGCCGCGGGCGACAACATTCAGTGCTTCACCATTCAGCGGAATGGTCGCCTGCATGGTGCTCACCTCAAGGCCCTGGCTTCGCTGGGCGTTGGCACGACCCTGCAGCTGCAGCGCAATCGCGGCGGCGTTCGCATCAACCTCACCGCGGCGACCACGGCTGGCGCGGCGAGCTATGTGAATTCCAACGCGATCGGTCCGGTGGACGTCCTCGCCGGGGATATCATCGAGATCCTGGTTGGCGGGGCAAACATCACGGCTGCGTCTGCAGTCGAGGTGGACCTGCTGCTGCAGCACTAAGCTGCAGCCTGGGGGGCGTGAAGCATGACGATCACATGGGCAGGTGCGCGTACAAAGGTGCGGGGGGACCTTTGGCGCACCGGCTCCGCCGGCATCCCTGACGATGTATGCGATCGCGCGCTTCACGCCTCCATCCTAGAGATTGAGGGGGAGAGGCGGTTTCGCTGGCTCCAGGACCTAACCACTCCGCTGACCGCCCTGGTGGAAGCCGACAATATCCCGGCGCCCGCGGACACATCGAGCGTCGGCACCCTGGCCTATCTCAACGGGACCTCGAGCTATGACGTCCTCGACGCCGTGTCGCTCGCTCGGATCCGCGAGGAGGCCCGCGGTGCCGGCGTCGGCAGGCCCAGCCTCTACTGCTTCCACGACGGCAAGTTCTACTTCGACACGCGGGTAGCGATCGGGAGCCAGTTCGAACTCATTTACGCCAGCCGGACCTCGCGCGACCTGGTCGTCGCCGTAGCAGCTGGCGACACGAATGCGACGCTGCAGCGGGAGCAGGCTACGGTTATCAAGGGCGCGTGCGCGGAAGTGGCGCTGTCCTATCTCAAGAACGAAGTGGAGGCAGCTCGCCAGCGCCGGAGCTTCGAAAGCAAGCTCGAGCTCCTTTCGAATGAGGAGGATGAGGCTCGGACCGACGACTATGGTGGCGGCATCCAGCCTGACACCTGCTATCGAGACGCGGCCTTTGGCCGGAACAGCTAGGGGGCCCCATGCCTGATACCACTACCGCCAACTTGGGCCTGACGAAGCCGGAGGTTGGCGCTTCGAACGACACCTGGGGTGCGAAGATCAACGCGGACCTGGATAGCCTCGACGCGCTCCTCGGCGGGGCCTGGACTGCCTACACCCCGACGTTCACCCCCCTTTCAGGTGCGTTTGGCGCTGGCGCCGTCGCCCGGGGGCGCTTCAAGCAAGTCGGCAAAACGGTACATTTTCGAGCCATGTTTGATCTGCCCGACAAGGGGACGGCGACTGGCACAAGCTTTTCATGCAGCGCTCCTGTGACGGCGCATAACGGCGGCGGGACTCTCTGGCGGCAGATGGTGCAGGCGGCGGACATCAACGGAGTGGCAGCCGGAACCCAAGGGAACATTCAAGAAGGAACAGCCACCATTTTCGTAGCGATCCCCCCCACGACGGGGATGAAGGTGGTCGTCAACGGCACCTACGAAGCAGCCTAGTTGTGGGCGCTCTCGTCCCCCTCGAGCTGGCACCAGGGCTCTACGCCAACCGCACGAAGCGCTCGAGCCGGGGCCGCTGGGTTGACGGCCTCGATACACGCTTCGTCGACCAAGTTCCGCAGCAGATTGGTGGCTGGACGACGCCGCCGATTACGGGAGCTCCGGTTGCCGGGCGAGCTCGGGCGATGATCGCTTGGCGTCCGTCCAACCAGGCCGGGCGGCTTGGTATTATCGCCACTCACAGTCACGCCTATAAATTCGACGGTGGCTCGGTGACCCCTATTACGCCTGTGGGCTTCGTGGCCGGGCGGACGGATAGCCTGGTGGGCAGCGGGTACGGGGCAGGCCTCTATGGCGCCGGTACTTATGGCACCCCGCGCCCGACGTCGGGCATAACCCTGGCCGCGGCGACTTGGACGCTGGATCTGTTCGGGGACGTGGCGATCGCCTGCTACTCTGGCGACGGGAAGATATACGAGTACGTCGACGCGCCTGGCGCCGTCCTAAAGCCCGTCACCAACGCTCCGACCGCCAACGCTATCGCCGTCTCGGACGAGCGCCACATCTTCGCGTTTGGCGCCGCCGGCGACCCCTACCGGGTTGATTGGTGCGACCGCGAGAATCGGACGGTATGGACGCCCGCCGCCACCAATCGGGCGGGCCGCTATTTCATGCAGGCGACGTCGCAATTCCAGTGCGGCAAGCGGGTCCGCGGCATGATGCTCGGCTTCACCCAAACGGAGCTGTTCGGCTTCGCTCCGACGTTCAATTCCACCGTCTATTCGCGCGATCGTCTTGGCTCCAACTGCGGCGTCATGGGCCCCAACGCAGTCGCGGTCGTGACCGGCGAAGGCGGCGAAGTGGCTATATGGATGGGGCCGGAGGGCTTCTTCGTCTATGATGGCCTGGCGCGGCGCATGGACTGCGACCTGCAGGACTATGTGTATGAGGACATCAACATCGTTCAGCGGGTGAAGTTCTTTGCCGCGATCAACAGCCGGTTCAGCGAGATTTGGTTCTACTACTGCAGCGCCGGCTCCAACAGCATAGATCGGGCGGTTTCGTTCAATTACCGGAACGGCACCTGGTCGAAGATCAGCGCCGCGCGCCTGGCGTGGATGGACGCGGGCATCTTCCCCCTGCCCTTCGCCGTGGACTCGAATGGAAACATATACCAGCACGAGGACGGCGATAGCGCCGACGGGGCACCGATCGGCGGCTACGTTCTTTCCGCTCCCATCCTGCTCGGCCGCGGCGAGTCGTTCGTCGAGCTGATTTCGTTCTTCCCCGACATGGAGGCGACCAGCGGCGACTGCGCGCTGACCGTGATCGCCCGCGACTATGCCGGGGCTCCTGACCAGGTGTTCGGCCCTTACGCGTTCGGCGTGGCGGACGAGAAGGTCGACCTGGCTGTGTCCGCCCGACAAGTTCAGTTCAAGATAGCAGGCTCCTCGCCGGCTTATTGGGAGCTTGGGGCGCCCTCGATCGAAGTTCAGAAGGGGGGCGGGCGATGAGAGGCGGCGGTGCTTCCGGCCAGGTCGACGTTAGAAACGTCCAGGCCCTCACTCAACACCTCGAGAACGTGCGCCACGATGTTCGTAGGATAGAGGAGGGAGACGTCATCCTCGAGAACGGCCGCCGCGCCCTGATCCGCTCCGCCAACGGCACCTATTGGTCCGTCACGGTCACCGACGCCGGCGTACTGCAGACGACGAACGTGGGGACAACGCTGTGACCGAAGCACTCACCATGATCTTGCCGGAGGACGTCCGCGATGTTTGGCCCACCGTCCGCGGCCGCATCGCGGCGATCCAGGAGGCTTGCGACGAGCCCTGGCTACCGGAAGACGTGTTCAACGAGCTGGTGAACGCCCAGGCGTTCCTCTGGGGCACGGAGGACCTGAAAGGGTTCCTGATCCTGCAGGTGCCGCCGCAGCCTTATGGGCGCGAGCTCCACTGCTGGATCTGCTGCAACGAAACCGGCGAGCCGCCTCTCGCCTATTGGGAGCAGCTGCTCGGCATTGCCCGGGACAACCAGTGCGTTCGCATCACGTTCGAAACCGACCGGAAGGGATTCCAGCGCGCGATCCCGGGCCTTCGCCACCGGCATTTCTACAGCGCCGAAGTTTAGGGGGACGCCATGGGGGGCTCGAAGCAGACGACCAAGACGAAGGAGCAGGGGACCTCCCAGGTTTCGCTCCCTGCGTGGATGACTGGCGCTGGCGAGCGCACCTTCAATCGCGCCGAAGCTACGGCTCTTGCAAACCCCATTCAGGCCTATGGTCGGCCGATTAGGTCGGGCCTGTCGACGAACGAAGGATACGCGGGGCAAGCCGCGCGCGAGACTTACGGCGCTGGCACGGCGGACCTGGACCGGGCGCGCGCCATGACCTCCCGCGCTGCGCTTGGAGACGCCCCTCGAGTTCAGACCCGCGACGTCGGCGTTGCCACTATGGACTCGTCGCAGCAGGACACCGCGCAAATGGAGGCGGCGGGTCGGGGCTTCGCCAGGGTCGGCGGAGCTCCTCGCTCTGTTGCCGCCAGGCAGGGGCCCGCAATGGGCTACGACGCGATGCAGCAGGACCGGGCGCCAGAAG
>DASYWC010000048.1:0-3820 GCA_035936615.1 Allosphingosinicella sp.
CCCTACACCCCTTCCTCTTCCCCCGCGCGAGCTATTCGCCCGGACGTTCGCCGCGAGTGCCAGGATGAGCCTTGCCCATTGCACCGATTGTCCGACTCGCGCAGGGCAGCGAAAGAAGGCGGAGAGAACAGAATGCGGACCAACAGGCGGGACTTTATCGCGATGACTTCGGCGACCGGAGGTGTGGCGGCGATTGGAGGGGGCAGCGCCCTCGCGCAGGCGGCGGCTGCGGAGCTCCAGCCGATTACCGGCGGAGTGAAGCCCATCAGCACCGAGGAGCGGCTGGCGCGGATCGCCGGCGCACAGCGGCTGATGCGGCAGCACAAGCTGTCCGCTCTTCTGATCGAGCCGGGCGCCTCGCTCACCTATTTCACCGGAGTCAAATGGCGGCGCAGCGAGCGCCTCACCGCCGCAGTCATCCCTGCCCAGGGCGAGATCGCCATCGTCACCCCGCACTTCGAAGAACCTTCGGTTCGCGAGAGTCTCAAGGTTCCGGGCGAGGTTCGGGTCTGGAACGAGGACGAGGATCCGCTTCGAACCGTCGCCGGCTTCCTTCGCGACCGAAAGGCGACCGGCGACATCGGAGTGGAGGAAACGGTGCGCTACTTCGCCGTGGACGGGCTGGCCAAGGCGCTGCCCCAGGCCCGGATCAGGAGCGCAAACCCGGTCGTTCGAACGCTCCGGATGATCAAGTCTCCTGCCGAGATCGCTCTGATGCAGGCGGCGACCGACGTCACCATCGCCGCCTACCGCCACACCGCGCCGCAAATCCGCGCAGGCATGACCCCGGCCGACATCTCCGCGATCATGAACAAGGCTACGCAAGCGCTCGGCGGCGCTCCCGAATTCGCCCTGGTCCTGCTTGGCGAAGCCAGCGCCTATCCGCACGGGACCGGAAAGCCGCAGCAGGTGCGCGAAGGCGAGGTCGTTCTGATGGACTGCGGCTGCAACGTGCAGGGCTACCAGTCGGACGTCTCGCGCACCTTCGTCTTCGGCGAGGCCAATGCGGAGCAGCGCAGGGTCTGGAACCACATGCACCGGGGCCAGCAGATCGCCTTTGCAGCAGCCCAGCTCGGCCGCCCGGCCGGAAGCGTGGACGACGCCGTCCGCCGCTATTACGAAAGCCTCGGCTACGGCCCCGACTACAAGCTTCCCGGCCTCTCCCACCGCACCGGCCACGGAATCGGCCTGGAAGGTCACGAATGGCCCAACCTGGTGCGCGGCGAGAAGACTCCGCTCGCGCCCGGCATGTGCTTCTCCGACGAGCCCGGCATCTACCTCCCCGGCAAGTTCGGAGTGCGGCTGGAGGACTGCTTCTACATGACCGCGGCCGGCCCCCGCTGGTTCTCCACCCCGCCGCCCTCGCTCGACAATCCGTTCGGGTAGCGCGTTAGGCTTCAAGCGCTTATATGGCCGCCATGTCCATCCGCCCGTGGCGCGATATCGTGCGCCGTCCTTCCCGCCAGATCATGGTCGGCAATGTGGCCGTAGGCGGCGACGCGCCGATCACCGTCCAGACCATGACCAACACGGTGACTGCCGACGCCAAGGCGACGATCGACCAGATCCGCCGCTGCGAGGAGGCTGGAGCGGACATCATCCGCGTCTCCTGCCCGGACCAGGAATCGACCGCGGCCCTGAAGCAGATCGTTCGCGCCGCGCGCGTTCCGATCGTCGCCGACATCCATTTCCACTACCGCCGGGCGCTCGAGGCCGCCGATGCCGGCGCCGCATGCCTTCGGATCAACCCGGGCAATATCGGCTCGGAAGCCAAGGTCGGCGAAGTCGTGCGCGCGGCAAAGGCGAACGGCTGCGCGATCCGCATCGGGGTCAACGCCGGAAGCCTGGAACGCGACCTGCTCGAAAAATACGGCGAGCCCTCCCCGGAGGCGCTGGTCGAAAGCGCGCTCGATCATATCAAGCTGCTCGAGGCCCAGGACTTCCGCGAGTACAAGGTCGCGGTCAAGGCCTCCGACCTGTTCCTCGCCGTCGCCGCCTATCAGCAGCTGGCGGAATCCGTGGACTGCCCCCTTCACCTCGGAATCACCGAGGCTGGCGGCCTTCGCGGCGGAACCGTCAAGAGCGCGATCGGCATCGGCTCGCTGCTGTGGTTCGGGATCGGAGACACGATCCGGGTCTCGCTCTCCGCCGAGCCGGAGGAGGAGGTGCGCGCGGGCTATGAGATCCTGAAGAGCCTCGGGATCCGCAACCGCGGAGTCCGAGTCGTCTCCTGCCCGAGCTGCGCGCGCCAGGGCTTCGACGTGATCCGAACCGTGCAAACCCTGGAAGACCGGCTCTCCCACATCCGAACCCCGCTCTCCCTCTCGGTGCTCGGCTGCGTCGTCAACGGACCCGGCGAGGCTCGCGAGACCGACATCGGGATCACCGGCGGAGGCAACGGCAAGCACATGGTCTATCTCTCCGGCCTTACCGACCATCATGTCCGCGACGAGGAGATGGTGGACCACATCGTCCGCCTCGTCGAAGCCAAAGCCGCCGAGATCGAGGCGGCAGAGGGCGCGATCCCGCACGCCGCCGAATGAAGCCCGTCAGCACGGCGGCCGCCTTTGCCGTCGCGACTTTGGGCATCGCCCTGTTCTCGGTGATGGACGCGGTGATGAAGGGGCTGGTGCTCGCGATCGGCACCTACGCCACCTTGTTCTGGCGCAGCCTCGTCAGCCTCGGCCTCTCCTCGGCGCTATACCTTCCCCGCCGAGTCGGCTGGCCCAGCCGCGACACCCTGCGCATCCACCTGACGCGCGGAGTCCTCACCACCTTCATGGGCGTGCTCTTCTTCTGGGGCCTCGGCCGGGTTCCGCTCGCCCAGGCGATCGCTCTGGCCTTCATCGCTCCTTTGGTCTCGCTCTACCTGGCGGCGGTCCTTCTGCACGAGAAGGTGCACCGCCGAACCGTAGCTGCCTCCGTCGCCGCCTTTTGCGGAGTGCTCCTGATCTTCGCGGGTCAGGCGCAGGCGGATCTCGGCCGCGAGGCGCTGATCGGAAGCTTCGCAATCCTCTGCTCGGCGCTGTGCTACGCCCTCAACATCATCCTGATGCGCCGCCAGAGTCTGGCGGCCGGGCCCATTGAGATCGGCTTCTTCCAGAACATGACCGTGGCGGCTCTGATGCTGGCTGCGCTTCCCGTGCTCGGGACGGAGCTGCCGTCCTGGGCGACATGGCCCTGGATCGCCGGAGCCGCATTGCTCTCCACAGGATCGCTGATGATCCTGTCCTGGGCCTACGCCCATGCGGAGGCGAGCTACCTCGCCGCGACCGAATATACCGCCTTCCTCTGGGCAGCTTTGTTGGGCTGGCTGTTCTTCTCCGAGGAGGTATCGCCCTTCACTCTGGCCGGAGCGGCCCTGATCGTCGCCGGCTGCGTCTTCGCCGCCCGGCGGCCCGGAGTCACGCGCCCGCACCTGGAGGCGGCGGCATCATGAAGGAGGCGCCCGCATGGCCTGGTTCCTGCTGATTTTGGGCGGAGTGTTCGAGGTCGGCTTCACCACCTGCCTTCGCTTCGTCGACGGCTTCCGCAACATCCCCTGGACGCTCGGCTTCCTGGCCTCGGTGACGCTCAGCATGGGATTGCTCGAAGCCGCATCCCGCTCGATCCCGATGGGCACCGCCTATGCCGTGTGGGGCGGGATCGGGGCGCTCGGCACCGTCCTGGTTGGAATCTTCTTCTTCCAGGAGCCGACGACCCCAATCCGCATCGTCCTCATCTTCGCCCTGATCGCCTGCATCGCGGGGCTGAAGCTTTTTTCCTGACGCCTCCGGAGCCGCAGACTCCCAGACCGCCAGACCCCCGAAACCGCTCACCC
>DASYWC010000049.1:0-4991 GCA_035936615.1 Allosphingosinicella sp.
GTACGAGCGGCATTATCTGGAGGACATGGGGGCGCTGGGAGTGGCTCCGCCGACGCTGGCTCCAAAGGCGACCGGGAACGTCGCCGAGATGGTGGCGATGATCACTCGGCTGATCGAGAGCGGCAACGCTTATGAAGCCGACGGGCATGTGCTGTTCCACGTGCCCTCCGATCCCCATTACGGCGCACTGGGGCGCCGCGACCGCGACGCGATGATCGCAGGCGCTAGGGTCGAGGTCGCCTCCTACAAGAAGGACCCGGCCGACTTCGTGCTCTGGAAGCCTTCGCAGGCCGAGGTGATCGGCTGGGACAGTCCGTGGGGCAGGGGGCGCCCAGGCTGGCACATCGAATGCTCGGCGATGATCGAGGCGCACCTAGGGCGGACGATCGACATCCACGGCGGCGGGCTCGACCTCATCTTCCCGCATCACGAGAACGAAATGGCCCAGAGCCGCTGCGCCCACGGCGGAGCACCGCTCGCGCGGTACTGGGTCCATAACGGTTTTCTTTCGATGGCGGGAAGCGAGAAGATGTCGAAGTCGCTCGGCAATGTGGTGACGGTGGGGGAGCTTCTGGAGCAGGGGCACAAGGGCGAGGTGCTTCGGTTCGCCCTGCTGTCGGCCCACTACCGCCAGCCGCTGGAATGGTCGGAAGCGCTGGTGGCCCAAAGCAAGGCGACCCTGGACAGGCTGTACCGCTCTGCGGGGGATGCAGAGGCCGGGGAAGCGGATGAGGGGGTGGTTGGGGCGCTTGCCGACGATCTCAACACTCCGCTCGCCTTGTCTCGGCTGTCGGCCATCGAGGATCCCGCCGCGCTGAAGGCGAGCGGCGCGCTCTTGGGGCTCTTGGGCCAGAGCTCGGGCTCCTGGTTCCAGGGGGCGGGGGATTTGCGGATCGACGAGCTGGTGCAGGCGAGAAGCCGAGCCAAGCGGGAAAGGAACTTCGCGGAGGCTGACCGGATTCGAGAGGAATTGGCGGCCGAAGGGGTAGTGCTCGAGGACGGTCCGGCCGGGACAATCTGGCGGAGGGCTTAAAGCCCCCTCTCCCTGAGGGAGAGGATGAACAGGCCCGCCATGCCCCCGGCATGGCTGCGGATGTCCGGGGGACATCCGCACCTGTTCATGGTGAGGGGTTACGGTCTCTGTGGAAATGCGCCGGCATCCCAGCCCCTCACCCAACTGCGACTAGGCGCCAGAGGCGCCAAGTCTCCGTATCCCTCTCGCCATGGGAGAGGGGGTAAAGTGGCGCTTCGGGCGGGCCGGCCCTATATGCCCGCACATGCCCAGCGCGCTCTATAATCGGCATATCCTGCGCCTTGCAGCCTCGATCCCGCACCACAGGCGGCTGGAGAGGCCGCAGGGGAGCGTGGAGAAGCGCTCGCCTGTCTGTGGGAGCAGGGTCGCGGTCGATGTCATGGTGGACGAGACAGGGCGCCTCCTCGAGCTTGGCCAGGAAGTGCGCGCCTGCGCCCTTGGTCAGGCTTCCGCTTCCCTGATGGGAGCACACGCCATCGGCCGGAACGCCGCCGAGCTCGCCACAGCGCGCGATGCGCTCGCCGCCTTTCTAGCGGGCGAGCGGGACGATCCGGGCGAGTGGCCGGGGCTGAGCCTGTTGAGCGAGGCTCGGTCCTTCCCCGCCCGGCATAAGTCGATCCTGCTCCCGTTCGAAGCAATTGCCGAGGCGGTGGCCGAGGCTCCAGCCATCCGCCCGCTGATCCGCTAGCGGCTGTCGCTGCCCTGCCATTCCCGAAGCGCCTCGACGATCCGCTCCACCGCCCGTTCGTGCGGCATCCGCTGGCTTCGGATGTGGATATGGGCCTGGGCGTAAATGGGGTTGCGCGCCTTCGCGAGGTCCCGAAGCAGGAGCAGCGGGTCCTTGTCCCTGAGCAGGGGCCGCGTCTCCCGGCGCGAGACGCGCTCGGCCAGGGTCTCGACATCGGCGTCCAGCCAGATCGAGATGGAGCTTTGCAGGATGAGGGCGCGCGTCTGATCGTTCATGAAGGCTCCGCCGCCGGTCGCGATCACCTTGGGCGGGCCTTCGATCAGTCTCGCGATTACCCGCCGCTCCCCGTCGCGAAAGCTCTCCTCTCCGAACCGAGCGAAGATCTCGGCGATGCTGTGATCGGCCGCCAGCTCGATCTCGCTGTCGGAATCGACGAAGTCCATTCCAAGCCGCCTGGCGAGGCGTTTTCCGACCGTCGACTTGCCCACACCCATCAGCCCGACGAGGACTATCGGAAGCTTTGGAAGGTCAAGTGAGTTCGGCATGAGGGAGGGGCTATACATTGGCGGCCCTGGTGGGGCAAAAGGCCGCGCATGCGCAGAACCATGCTTACCCCCCAAAGACGGCGAAGGTCGCCGCTTCCGCTTATGCTCGGGCTTCTGCTCGTCCTGCTGATCGGCGGTGCCATCTATCTCTCCACGTTGGACACCGAAGTCCCGCAGCAGCGAATCGAGCAAGACGTGACCAATGAAGCCCTGGCGCAATAAGCTTCTCCTCCTTGGCGGCGTAGCGGCGCTCGGCCTGGCGATTCCGGCTGCAAGCCAGGATGCGCCCGTCTTGCCGCCGGGCTTCGGTGACCCCGCCAACCAGCCGCCTCCGCCTCCCCCTCCGCCTCCGCCGCCGACGAACGTCGAGAATGTGGAGCCGCAGCCCTCCAGGCCTGCTCCGCGCCGGAGCCGGGCGCCCGCGTCCGACTCCGTCGTGGTCACCGACGCAGAGATCGACCTGGAAGCTCTTGCCGCGATCAATCTGCCGCCTCCAATCGAGATTCCGGATGAGGCTCGCCGGCCCACGGACGTGGTGGGGTGGCTTGGCCCAGCGGACGGGGGCCTCGGCGACGGCGCCTTCGGGACTGCCAACGGCCGTTTCCTCTCGACCCTGATGCGCCGCATCGACGCGCCGTTGCCGTCTCGCTGGGCTTCGATCCTGCTCCGGCGGGCGCTCCTTTCGCGAGTGCAGGCGCCTTCCTTCGTACATCCGGTGGACTGGGTCGCCGAGCGGGCGTGGCTTCTGCTTCGGATGGGTGAGGCCGACGCCGCCCGGATGCTGGTTCAGTCGGTGGACGTGGACAAGTTCACCCCGAAGATGTTCGCAGTTGCCGTCCAGACGGCTCTCGCGACCGCCGATCCCGCGGCGCTTTGCCCGCTTGTGGAGCCCGGGCGCGCCATCTCAAAGGAGCCGGTCTGGCCGCTTGCCGACTCGATCTGTGCCGCGCTCAAAGGCGACGCGTCGAAGGCGAGCGCTGGGATCGACCAGGCCCGCAGGCGCGGCACGGCCCGGGGAATCGACCTGCTGCTGGCGGAGAAGGTGATCGGCGCCGGCCCCAACACGCGCCGAGCCGTCACCATCCAGTGGGACGAGGTGGAAGCGCTCAACAGCTGGCGCTTCGGCCTTGCCGCGGCGACCGGCGTCGAATTTCCCGAGCGGCTGCTCCAGGATGCGCCGGACCAGATGCGTGCCTGGCATGCCCGCGCGCCGATGATCCCGCTGGAGCAGCGGGTCGACACCGCCCAGACCGCGGCGGTGCTCGGGGTCTTCTCAAACGACTCGCTGGTCGAGCTCTACAGCCTGCTGATGGACGGGCTGGACGTGACTGAGTTGGAAGGCAGTGTCGGGGCCCGGCTTCGAAGGGCCTATGTGGGGCGGACGGCGGAGGCGCGGATCGACGCCTTCGAGGATCTGTGGAGCGACGCCAAGACTCCGGAGGAGCGCTATGCGCGGCTGCTCCTGACGGCCGTGGCCGCCTCGCGGCTGCCGCCGATGGAGGCGTTCCAGGAAGAGGCTCCCAATCTCATTGCGTCCATGCTGTCGGCCGGAGCCGATCGGGAGGTTTCGCGCTGGGCCGACCTCGCAAGCGGCCTCGATGGCGAGGCAGGGGAGCGGGCCTGGGCGCTGCTTGCGGTCGGCTCACCGCAGCCTGTCGACATCAGCTCCGGGCAGATCGCGGACTATCGCGGCGGCGATTTCCGGGCGAAGCTGCTGTTCGCGGCGCTGGCGGGCCTCGGCCGGATCGACGAGGGGCAGGCGAACCGTCTGGCGGAGCGGATGGAAGTTCCGATCGGGCGGGAGAACGCCTGGACCCGGATGCTGGACGCCGCGGTTCGCAATCGCCAGCAAGGCACGGTCGCCGTGCTCGCCGCAGCCGGAATGCAGACTCCGAGCTGGCGGGGGGTTCCGCCCGAGCATCTCTACCGGATCATCCGAGCTCTGACCCAGGTCGGCCTCGAATATGAAGCTCGGATGATCGCCGCAGAAGCGCTGACCCGGCTGTGATCGGGGCCGGCGAGGATCGCCAGCTCATCGCCTCGTTCCTGGAAATGATGGCCTCCGAGGCTGGAGCGGCGCGCAATACGCTGCTTGCATACGAGCGGGATCTGCGCGGCGCGTCCGAGCTGATGGGCGGCGGGCTTGCAGGGGCGCCGCCTGACAAGCTGAAGAAGCTTGGCGAGGCCTGGATGCCGCTGAAGCGGGCGACGGTCGCTCGCAAGGCGGCAGCGCTGAGGCGCTTCTTCGCCTTCTTGGCTGACGAGGGGCTTCGGCCGGACGACCCTTCCGCGGCACTCCCGCGCCCGGGCAGTGAGCGTCCGCTTCCCAAGGTGCTGGACCACGGGTCGGTCGATGCCCTCTTTGCCGAGGTGGAGCGGCGCAAGGCGGAGAAGGGCGACGCCGCCTCAGTCCGGATCGCTGCGCTTGTCGAGCTTTTATACGGCTCCGGGCTTCGGGCGACGGAGCTTGTCTCCCTTCCGCGCCATGCAATCGCGCCTGACAAGCCGTTCCTGATCCTGAGGGGCAAGGGCGGCCGGGAGCGCCTGGTCCCGATCTCGGACAGGGCCAGAGCCGCGGTAGCCGAGTGGGCTGCCCTGGTGCCGCGCTCGTCGCTTTGGCTGTTCCCCTCGGGCAAGTCGCACCTAAGCAGAGTCCGGCTCTACCAGCTGCTGAAGGAGCTCGCCGCAGATGCGGGCATTCCGCCGGACCGGATCAGCCCGCACG
>DASYWC010000050.1:0-3208 GCA_035936615.1 Allosphingosinicella sp.
GATGGTTGGCGATCTCACCGGAGTCTTCCTCGCCCACCTCGACGAGAAGTTCGCGCGCCGCGGACGCAGGCTCGGGCTTCCCGCGCTTCGCCGCCGGCCAGGCAAGCTCGAGGGCTTCGTTCTCGACCGCGGCCGACTGGCCCTGCAGAGCGAGGACTTCTTCGCCGAGGACCCGGTCCGCCTGATCCAGGTCTTTGCGCTCGCCGACAAATACGGGCTCGAGATTCATCCGCTGACGATGCGCGCGGCCACGCGCGACGCGAAGCTGATCGACAACGAGGTCCGCTCCGACCCGCGGGCGAACGCCCTGTTCCTCGACGTGCTCACGTCCCCGCGCGATCCGGAGACGGTGCTTCGGTGGATGAACGAGGCCGGAGTGTTCGGCCGCTTCGTTCCGGACTTCGGCCGGGTCGTCGCCCAGATGCAGTTCGACATGTACCACCACTACACGGTCGATGAGCACTCGATCCGGGCAATCGGCCTGCTCGCCCGGATCGAGCGTGGGGATCTGCAGGACGATCATCCGCTGTGCACGGCCCTGTTCAAGCGCATCGCCTCACGCCGGGTGCTCTACGTAGCGGTGCTCCTTCACGACATCGCCAAGGGCCGGGGCGGTGACCACAGCCTGCTGGGAGCCGAAGTCGCCCGGCAGCTCTGCCCCCGCTTCGGCCTCACCGAGGCGGAAACCGAGACGGTCGCATGGCTGGTTCGATGGCACCTTCTGATGTCCGCCACCGCCTTCAAGCGCGACCTTTCCGACGCTAAGACGATCCTGGATTTCGTCGAGCGGGTGAAGAGCCTGGAGCGGCTTCGACTGCTGCTTGTTCTGACGGTGGTCGACATACGGGCCGTCGGGCCGGGAGTGTGGAACAGCTGGAAGCGGCAGCTGCTTCGCGATCTGTTCGAAGCGGCGGAGGAGGTTCTCCGCCTCGGCCATAAGCAGAAGGGACGGCGCGAAAAAGTCGAAGCGATCCAGGAGGAGCTTCACGATCTTCTATGTTGGGACGAAAGCCGCTTCGCCCGCCTTACATTGCGGCTGCCCGACTCCTACTGGATCGCGGAGCCGCTCGACGTTCTGGAGCGCAACGCCCGCTTCATCGAGGCCGCCGACCGGGACCCCAACAGGGTTCTCCCGCTGTCCACCAGCATCGAGCAGGAGAAGGGGGCCACCCTCGTGACCGTCTACGCGAAGGACCAGCCGGGTCTCTTCTACCGCCTGGCCGGAGCGATCAGCCTGGCTGGCGCCAACATCATCGACGCTCGAATCCACACCACGCTGGATGGAATGGCGCTCGACAATTTCCTGGTGCAGGATTCAGGCGGCGGCGTCTTCGACGACGAGCGCCAGCTTACCCGGCTCGAGAGCGCGGTCCTGTCCGCCATCCAGGGGCAGGAGCCGGTGGTGGAGCGGCTGGAAGCGCGACCGCTTCCCCTCGTTCGTGCAGGAGCCTTCCCGATCCGCCCTGCAGTGTTCATCGATAACGAGGCGTCCAGCCGCTATACGGTCGTCGAGGTCAACGCGCGCGACCGCGCCGCCTTACTGAGCGGCCTCGCCCTTGCGATCTTCCAGTCCAGGCTCGCGATCCATTCCGCCCACATTGCCACCTATGGAGAACGCGCGGTCGACGTCTTCTACCTGACCGACCTCAAGGGGGAGAAGATTGCGAGCCCGGCGCGGCTCAAGGCGCTCCACTCGAGGCTTCTGAAAGTGGCCAGTGGGGACCAGCCGGAACAGAGCGCCGCAGCCTAGCGCAAAAAGAAACCCCCGCCGTCGCCGGCGGGGGTTCGTTCACCAATGAAGCCGGAATCAGAAGCGGATCCGGCCGGTGACTCCGTAGGTTCGGGGCTCGGCAAGGAAGGCCGAGAAGATCTGGCGCCCGCCCGGGAAGGCGGGATCAACGAACGGCGGAGACGACGCGCCTGCCTGGAACGGCGAGTTGAACGCGACCTGCGTGTAGTCCTTGTCGAACAGGTTCTGCGCCCAGGCCTCGATCGACCAGCGCTCGCCGGGGCCGCGGATGCCGACACGGGCGTTCACCAGGGTAAAGCCTTCTTGTTCCTTCTGCGGGAAGAGATCCGAGCCGGTATTGAAGTCGCCGGTCACTCGGGTGTCCACATAGAACAGCCCCGACAGGCCCGAATTGCCGAGCCTCGGAGTCCATCCGACCGACCCCGTCAGAACCGTCTCGGGAGCGTTGGACAGGTTGTTGCCCGGGAGAACTCGAAGCGCGGGGTCCAGCGGAGCGCCCTCGTCGTTGCCGACAAGCCTGTTGCGGTACTCGGTGTCGGCTAAAGTGAAGCCCATGCTGACGTTCAGGTAGCGCATCGGGCGGAAGAAAGCTTCGAGTTCGATGCCCTGCGACCTGACGCCGTAGCCCACGTCGTCCTCGGCGCACCTTCCGGTCGCGGCGCTGAGGTCGCGATCACCCCGAGGCACATCAAGATCGCTCTCGCAGCCATTCACCGTCTGCACCAGGAAGACCGTCCCGTTGAAGGTGTTGAGCTGGAAGTTGCGGAAGTGCTGGCGGAACGCAATGACGTTGAACGTGATCGGGCCGCGCGAATACTTGGCGCCGATCTCGTAGGCGTCGTTGATCTCGGAGTCGAACTGGAGCCCACCCACGAGCGCCTGAGCGCCGCCGGGCGTGGCTGCAAAGGGCAGTATCGGCGACTTCAGCGCGGAACGGTCGAGGTTGAAGCCGCCCGCCTTGTAGCCGCGGGAATAGCTTGCGTAGAGCAGGGAGTCGTCGTCCGGCTTGAACGAGACTACGCCGGTCCCGGTAACCTCGCTGTCCTTGCGGCGGTCCCGGATCGTCACGCCGTTGAGTTCAGCGGTCGAGTTGCCTTGGCACGAAAGGGCGATAAGGGCTCCGGCAATCGGCGCCAGCGCCGCATTGCCGAGGAACGGCAGGAGCGCCGCCTGCTGGGCCGGGCAGATGGTGTTGTCGTTGCCGAATGTTGCCCGGAAGCGCTTGCGCTCGTTCGTGTAGCGAAGGCCACCCGTCAGGGCGAGCTGGTCGGTGATGTGGAAGATGTTGTGCGTGAAGAACGCATAGTTGCGGCTGTTCTGGAAATAGCGGTCGATCGTGCTTCCGCGGTCTCTCAGCGCGTCCAGCCGGTCGAATCCGGCGAAGATCGCCGGAGAAGCCGGGCCGAAGGCGGGCGGCCGAGCGGCAAGACAGCCAGGGGAATTGGGTGAGAACAGCCC
>DASYWC010000051.1:0-6221 GCA_035936615.1 Allosphingosinicella sp.
AAGCCGTTGCTCCGCATCTATCTGATCCAGATACGCCTGTACTGGTACCGGGTCGGCCTGAGGCTCTGCCTCCGCCCGACCGCAGGCGTGCAGAGCGAGTGCGGTGGTCGCGGCTGCGGCTACCAGCGGCAGCTTGCGCAAGGTCCTGGAAAGGCGAAGCTTCTTCCTCATCATGGCTAGAACGGCCGATTAGGGCCGCGGTGCCATCGGCATTAAAAAAAACTTGCGGGCGGATGAACGGTCGATCTCCTCAGCGCACAAAAAAGCCCCGGCCATTGCTGGCCGAGGCTCCTTCGTTCCGCATGATCTAATACTGCTGGTTCACCTGCACGTCGGCATCGTCGATGGCTTCTTCCGTGGCTTGGCCAGCTTCGCGAGTGGCCTCGGCATTTGCCTCCAGCGCATCTTCCTGGGCCTCGGTGGCCGCATTGTCGGCCCGCTCTTCCATCATGTCGGCCCTGGTGTCAGCCTGGTCAGCGACCTGATCGCCGGCCGTGTCGTCGCCCGAGCCGCCGCATGCAGCCAGCGCCAGCATTCCTGCGCCTAGCAGCGCCGTGGTCAAATGCCTCATCTATCAAACCCCTGTGTTGGTTATTGGACCACCAGAAAATACACATAAGTCAGCCGACCGCAATGCAGCCATTGCCGCAAGGCCCACCCGGGCAGTATGGCTGGCGAGCCGATGAAGCCCCTCGCTCCCCCCCAAAAGAAAGTGCTCCGGGCAAGAGGCGGGGTGGTGGCGCTGGTGCTTTTGGGAGCTGCCCTCTTTGGGGAGGCCGCCCTTTCCCTGGAGCGGGCGATCCCCCCAGGGCTCGTTGCGGGCCCCGCATTGCTGATCGCGCTCCTTCTCGTCTTGGTGATGCCGGAGCGCCGCTACCGCGCGTGGGGCTACGAAGTCACCGAGGATGAACTGCACGTCCAGAACGGAATATGGCTTCGAACGCACACCATCGTGCCATTCGGACGCGTCCAACATATCGACGTCAGCCAGGGCCCCTTCGAGCGGCGCTACGGCGTCGGCGCGCTGACGCTCCACACGGCAGGCACCCGCGCCAGTGCCGTGGTGCTGCCTGGGCTCGGCTTGGACGATGCCGAGCGATTGCGGGACGAGATCCGCGGCCAGATTCGGCAGGACCTGATTTGATCGGAGTGTCGCTGGGGCCCGAGCTGCTAACGACGCCCCTTTTCCGTGCCGCTGCACTAGAAGTCACCCCTGGCCTTTCTAAAACGCGATCGGTCTGCTCAGTCGTTGTGGAGCGGCTATGGGCTGCGGCCACTTCGACCCTCGAGAGACGGCGCCGCCGAAAGAAGATGCCGGTGCCACCAGCGTCAGTGGTGCAGCGGGCAGGTGGTCGGTCACCACCGGGATCTTTTCGACTACTTTTTTCATGCGTTTCAGAGAGTTTTTCGTTGCGTACCGGTCACTCGCCTCGCATCCTCCTGCTTGGCCGAGCAGCTCTCGCCGATACTCAGCAAATACTTCCTTTCGCTTGAGCGCGTCGTTGGCCGCATGCCTGAAGGAGTGAAACGCCTGACCCTCCTGAAGCCAGGGGAGATCACGCTTTAGGTATTTCCAGCATACACTGTAGAGGCGGTTCGCGTGGCGCTGAGCGAGCGGTGTCAAGAGTTCGGGGAATAAGCAGCGGTGCCCTTGGGCCGCTATGGCTTCGACGTACTCAGCGAAACCCAGCCGAAGCAGCTCCGAATGCACCGGCACGTCTCCCTCACTAACAAGGTTTTTCAGGGGGCGCTTCTCGTGGTGAACCAGACGCAGGAAGCAGATTGCCTTTCGGGTTTGAAAATCTTGTACTCGCAGACCGCACAGCTCTTCCACGCGCGCGCCGGTGTACCAGCAGAGGAGCGGCACCCAGTATGTGGCGTCGTGAAAGACGTGAGGCCCCGGCACCGGCGCGCCACCGTGGTGGAGTCGCCCGGTCCAGAATGGGTGACTAAAGAGTTCGCGAAGCTGTTTCTTGGAAAAGCCCGGCCGCTTGGGGGATTTTCGCTTGTGCTCGCTTACAAGCAAATCGTCCCAGTAGATGGGAGCAACCGAGATCGACCGTTCGAGCCAGCGGTGGACCATTCTGATATATATAAAATGGCTGTTGCTGGCAGATCCCGTTAAACCGATGTCTGCAGGGTTGAGGGTGCCATCCCCCCCGGCCCTAGCGGCCCTCTCACAGATCTCATGCAGCGATCTTTGGTGATCATCCGGGTCTCGGTGATGATGCCGCGGAAGGCGCTTCAATAAGCCCAGAAATTCTACGAGGTCCTGCTGCTCGATATGGGCGAGGCTCCTGCCGGGAACCGCCCGCTGCAGCAAGTAGCAGGCGGTGCGGCATCGGCGGCGAGTGCCTTCCTCCCAGACCTTCCCCCGGGGGTTATCGGCAGTCAGCGTGCGGTAGCCGCGCACCTTCGCGTTGGATTTCAGGAACTCGTCACAGGCGGCCAGCGGGGCTAATCTTTCCAAGCGGCGGTTCTCGCCGCAGGTTCCTGAGATCGCGGGGCGTTGCTGCCGACTTTCCTGCGCTTTGCTGCGGCTCCCTGCTTGCTCTGCTTTGAGCGGCTCGCCTGTTCCGTCCAGTTTCGTTGCCTGTTTGGCTCCTGATGATACCCTGTTCCGCACCTGTTATTTCCCTGTTCCGAGTCGCAGGGTATTTGCTCGAAACCGACATAAATCCGAGCTTTTTCTGCTCCTCTTGGCGGTCAGTGAGGTGCGATTTTCGTCTTTTTCCCTGTTATTTTCCCCAAAACAGGGAAAGTGGGGCATGGACGAGCTCCGAACCATTGCCGACCGGCGGTTGCACCCGGCGACATTCCTGACCCGAACGATCCGCGCCCTCCCGCAATATGTGGTGGGGCTTCCGGCGGTAGTCGGCCTCACTTCCGACACCGATCTTGCGATCCTGCTCCTCATTGCCCTTGCCGGAGCGGCCGCAGCTGCGACCGGGGCTTACCTCTTCTGGAAACGCTTCGGCTACGGTGTCGGGGAGAGCGAGATCGTCATCGAAAGCGGAGTCCTCCACCGTCAGCGCCGGGTCATTCCGTTCGACCGGATCCAGGACATCGACATCGAGCAGGGGCTTCTCGCCCGATTGTTCGGCACCGCCAAGGTGCGGATCGAAACCGGCGGCGGCGCCAAGGACGAGGGAAGCCTCGATTCCGTCGCCCTGGCCGAGGCGCACCGCCTGCGCGAGGTCCTGAGGCGCGGGCACGCCGCTGCTGGAGCAAAGGGAGAAGAGCCTGCGCCTGCGCCCGTGGAGGCGCAGGAGCCGCTCCTGTTTCACATGGATCTGAAGCGAGTGCTGCTCGCCGGCTTCTTCAACTTCTCGCTCGTCTACCTCGCGGTGATCTTCGGCTCGTTCCAATATGTGGAGGCGCTGTTCGGAATCGATCCGCTGAAGATGGACTGGATCGGGCCGGCTCGGGCGCTGGCGGAGACTGCAACCTGGGGCCTGACCGCGCTCGCGCTCTTCCTCATCCTGCTGCTCGGCATAATCGCAGGCATGGTTCGAACCCTGGGCCGCGACTATGACTTCCGTTTGACGAGGGCAGGGGGAGGGCTTCGCCGCCGCCGAGGACTACTCACCCTCTCCGAAGCAGTGATCCCGTTCCGGCGGGTGCAGCTTTCCATTCTTAGCTCCGGCTTGCTGGAGCGCGCGTTCGGGTGGTTCCGGCTCGAATTCCAGACCTTGGGCGCGGATGCCGCCAAGGCCGGCAACCAGGTGGCGGCGCCGTTCGCACGGATGGAGGAAGTGCGGCTGGTGCTCGCCCAGGTGTCGCCCGAAGACCTGCCTCCGGAGGGGGACTATGTCCGGGTCTCCAGGCGCCACATCCTTCGCCAGTCGTTGCGCTGGACCTTGTGGCTGGTCGTCTCGATCCTCGCAGGCTCTTTGGCTCGACCCGAGGCTCTCCTCCTGCTCCTGCTGGTGCCCTTTGTGATCGCCGCCGCAGCTCTGCAGTGGCGGCATCACCGCTACTGCCTCACGCCCCTCCACCTGTACGTCCGCCATGGCCTTCTCACCCGCCGCCTCTGGATCGTGCCGTACGAGCGGGTCCAGGCGCTGGCCTTGGTCGAGGGGCCGCTTCAGCGCCGGCTGAAGCTCGCCACCCTCGCCATCGACACCGCCGGCGCTCCAGCGCTTCGGCCGCTTCACATCCTCAACCTGCCGGCGGAGGACGGCCGCTCGCTTGCTGATCGACTGATCGTCGCTCACCGCGAGGCGAGAGCCCGCTTGCGCAGACTTACTTGACCGGCGGCGGCGAACGGCCACTATGGCCAGCCACGTCGCCCCAGGAGGAAGCATGCGCAGCACCCGTTTTGCAGCAATGGCAGCCGGAGCAGCGCTTACGGCGTCCTGCGCTCCGAGCGTGGTTTCCACCGCCCAGCCCGCCACGGCATGGAGCCCGACTCCGGTGGCGGGCGTGGTCGAGCCGTCCGAGACGATCAAGAACGCTCCGGCTTCGGCCTGGAGGGACGTCGATCCGCAGAACCTGCTCATCATGGAGCTGAAGAACGGCGCCCGGATCGCCATTGAGCTGGCGCCGCAGTTCGCTCCGGTACACGTCGCCAATATCCGAGCCTTTGCCCGGGCCGGCTGGTGGAACAACGCGGCCATCTACCGGGTGCAGGACAATTACGTCGTGCAGTGGGGCAACGGCGATGCCGAGAACCCGCTTCCGCCCGGAGTGGTGAAGACCCCGCCCGCCGAATACGACCGCCCGCTCGCCGGGCTCCAGGTTCGGCCGCTCGGCTATCCCGACAGCTACGCGCCGATGGTGGGGCACGTGGACGGCTGGCCGGTCGGCTACGATCCCGTTTCTGGCCGCGCCTGGCTCACCCACTGCTATGCCTCGGTGGGAGTGGGACGGGACCTGGCTCCCGACACTGGCACTGGCGGCGAGCTTTACGCGGTGATCGGCCATGCTCCGCGCCACCTCGACCTCAACATCGCGACCGTCGGCCGGGTTCTGGAGGGCTTCGACAAGCTGACCTCCATCCCCCGCGGAACCGAAGCTCTGGGCTTCATCAAGGATCCGGCCAATCACGTGCCGATCGCCCGAATCCGCCTCGCCTCCGACCTGCCCGCCGCCGAGCGCCCGGCGTTCCAGGTCATGCGGAGCGACAGCGAGGCCTTTTCGGCTTACGTGCTCGGCCGGGCGAACCGGGGCGGCACCTTCTTCAACCGCCCTGCCGGCGGAATCGACCTGTGCAACGTCAACGTTCCGGTGCGCCGCAAGCCCGCCTAGACGGTGAAGCTTTCCCCACAGCCGCAACTCCCTTTTGCGTTGGGATTCTCGAACGTGAACCCCGCCGTGAAATCGTCCTCGACCCAGTCCATCTTGCTTCCGATCAGATAGAGGATCGAGGCCCCGTCCACGTAGAAGGTGCCGCCCGGAGTCTCGATCTTCTCGTCGAACGGCTTCTCCTCGGTCACATAGGCGACCGAGTAAGCGAGGCCCGAGCAGCCGCGGCGGGGCGTGGAGAGCTTGACCCCGATCGCTCCTTCGGGCGCGCGCGCCATCAGCTCGGCGATCCGTGCCTCGGCGGCGGGCGTGAGGTTCAGCGCGGCGGGGCGTTCACGAACTTTGGTGCTCATAGCATTCCCAATTCAAGTTTTGCTTCGTCGCTCATCTTCTGCGGGTCCCAAGGCGGGTCCCAGACGAGCTCTACTTCGGCGTGGCCGACGCCGGGGACCGCGCCCACTCGAAGCTCGATCTCGCCGGGCATGGACTCGGCCACCGGGCAGTGCGGCGTCGTCAGGGTCATCTTCACCATCGCGTGGTTCTCAGGCGTGATCTCGACGTCGTAGATGAGTCCGAGGTCGTAGATGTTGACCGGGATTTCCGGGTCGTAAATCTCCTTGAGCGCCTCGATGACGGCTTCGTAAAGGTCGCCGCCCGGTTCCACGGGAGCGGGCTCCTGCGGCTTTTGCGCGAGGAAGCCGGCGAGATAGTCCCGCTTGCGTTCGAAAGTCTCCGAGACGCGCGCCTTGGGCGGCTTCGACGCCTCCTCGACTTCCTCTACCTCGATCTTGCGTTCTTCGTTCATCCGAAAATTCTCGTTACGCGCTCGATGCCTCGGACCAAAGCCTCGACATCCCGTTTCCCGTTATAAACCCCGAAGCTCGCGCGGGCCGTGGCGTCCAGCCCCAGATGCTCCATCAAAGGCTGGGCGCAATGGTGCCCGGCCCGGATCGCGACCCGGCTCTCGTCCAATA
>DASYWC010000052.1:0-4410 GCA_035936615.1 Allosphingosinicella sp.
GTGTACGAGCGTGGTTCCTGGGCGACGTCTTCGGGAGTGCCTTCCGCAACGATCTCCCCGCCTTTATCTCCGCCCTCGGGGCCCAGGTCGATGATCCAGTCGGCGGTTTTGATGACCTCCAGGTTGTGTTCGATCACGACCACGGTGTTACCTTGGTCGACGAGGGCGTGGAGCACTTCCAGGAGCTTTCTGACGTCCTCGAAGTGGAGGCCCGTGGTGGGCTCGTCGAGGATGTAGAGGGTCTGGCCGGTGGCGCGTCTCGACAGCTCCTTGGCGAGCTTTACGCGCTGGGCTTCGCCGCCGCTCAGGGTGGTCGCCTGCTGGCCCACCTTTACGTAGCCGAGGCCCACCTCCTCGAGCATCGCCATCCGGTCGCGGATCGGCGGGACGGCCTTGAAGAATTCGTGCGCGTCCTCGACCGTCATGTCGAGGACGTCGGCGATGCTCTTGCCCTTGAACTTCACCTCCAGGGTCTCGCGGTTGTAGCGGGCGCCGTGGCAGACGTCGCAGGTGACGTAGACGTCGGGGAGGAAGTGCATCTCTATGCGGACGAGGCCGTCGCCCTTGCACGCCTCGCAGCGGCCGCCCTTGACGTTGAAGCTGAAGCGCCCGGGCTTGTAGCCGCGCGCTCCACTCTCGGGGAGCCCTGCGAACCAGTCGCGGATGCAGGTGAAGGCGCCGGTGTACGTTGCGGGGTTGGACCGTGGCGTGCGGCCGATCGGCGACTGATCGATGTCGATCACCTTGTCGAGATATTGAAGGCCGTCGATCTTCTCGCACGGGCCGCAGACGACCCTTGCTCCGTTCAGCTGCCGGGCTGCTCCGGCGTAGAGGGTGTCGATGGTGAAGCTCGACTTGCCGGAGCCCGAGACCCCGGTGATGCAGGTGAAGGTGCCGAGCGGAATGGACGTGGTGACGTCGCGAAGGTTGTTGGCCCGGGCGCCGGTGACCTTGAGCTTCTTGCCGGTGCCTTTGCGGCGCGTCGCGGGGATTGGGACGGTTCGGCGGCCGGTGAGGTAGTCGGCGGTGAGAGATCTGTCGTTGGCGAGGACGTCGTCCAGCTTGCCGTGGGCGACGACCTCGCCTCCGTGGACTCCGGCTCCGGGGCCCATGTCGATGACGTAATCCGCGTGGCGGATGGCGTCCTCGTCATGCTCGACGACGAGGACCGTGTTGCCGAGGTCGCGGAGGCGCTTGAGGGTGACGAGCAGGCGGTCGTTGTCGCGCTGGTGGAGGCCGATCGAGGGCTCGTCGAGGACGTAGAGGACTCCGGAAAGGCCGGAGCCGATCTGGCTTGCCAGGCGAATCCGCTGGCTCTCGCCGCCGGACAGGGTGCCGGACGTGCGGTCGAGGTTGAGGTAGTCGAGGCCGACATTGTTGAGGAAGCCGAGGCGCTCGTTGATCTCCTTGAGGATGGCGCGTGCGATCTCCTGGTGCTGGGGCGAGAGCTTGTCCTGGAGGGTCGAGAACCATTCCAGCGCGTGGCGGACGGAGCGGCGGGTGGACTGCGAAATGTCCTCGCCGGCGATCTTGACGCTGAGCGGCTCGGGCCGGAGCCGGGCTCCGTTGCAGGTCTCGCAGGGCGCTGCGGACTGGTACTTGGAAAGCTCCTCGCGCATCCAGGCGCTCTCGGTCTGGAGCATCCGGCGGTTGAGGTTGCCTATGACGCCCTCGAAGGGCTTTCGGACCTCGTAGCTCTTGCGGCCATCGATGAAGCGGAGGGTGACGGGGCGCCCTTCGGTGCCGTGGAGGATGATCCGGTGGATCTCCTCGGTGAGCTCGTTCCACGGGGTCTCGAGGCTGAAGCCGAACTCGCGGGCGAGCGAGCTCAGCACCTGCATGTAGTAGGGGCTCGGCGGGTTCGACTTGGCCCAGGGGACGACCGCTCCGCGCTTGATCGACAGGTTCTGGTTGGGGACGACCAGCTCCGGGTCGAACAGCAGCTTTTCGCCCAGGCCGTCGCAGGCGGGGCAGGCACCCTGGGGGGCGTTGAACGAGAACAGGCGGGGCTCGATCTCGGCGATCGTGAAGCCGGAGACGGGGCAGGCGAATTTTTCGGAGAAGGTGATCCGGCCCGGGGGGGCGTTGTTGCCCAGAACAGCCCTCTCCCTGGAGGGAGAGGGTTGGGTGAGGGTGTCGGATGTTTGCGAGTTTCCGTCGATATCCGAGCCCTTCACCCCATCCCTCTCCCCCTGGGAGAGGGGGCTTTGATCGGCGGGATCCAAATAGACGAGCCCCTCAGCCAGCTTGAGCGCCGTCTCGAGGCTGTCGGCGAGGCGGGTCTCGATACCTTCGCGCACGACCAGGCGGTCGACGACGACCTCGATGTCGTGCTTGTATTTCTTGTCGAGTGCGGGTGCGTCCTCGATGTCGTGGAACTGGCCGTCGATCCGCACCCGTGTGAAGCCGGCCCTTTGCCAGTCCGCCATTTCCTTTCGGTACTCTCCCTTTCGGCCGCGCACGACCGGGGCGAGCAAATAAAGGCGCGTTCCTTCGGGGAGCGCCATGACCCGGTCGACCATCTGGCTGACCGTCTGGGCGGAGATCGGGAGGCCGGTGGCCGGGCTGTAGGGGACTCCTACGCGCGCCCAGAGCAGGCGCATATAGTCGTAGATCTCGGTGACGGTGGCGACCGTGGAGCGCGGGTTGCGGCTGGTCGTCTTCTGCTCGATCGAGATTGCGGGGCTGAGGCCCTCGATATGGTCGACGTCGGGCTTCTGCATCATCTCCAGGAACTGGCGTGCATAGGCGCTGAGCGACTCGACGTAGCGGCGCTGGCCTTCGGCATAGATGGTGTCGAAGGCGAGGCTCGACTTGCCCGAGCCCGACAGGCCGGTGATCACCGTCAGGGTCTCGCGGGGGATGTCGATATCGACCCCCTTGAGGTTGTGCTCCCGCGCGCCGCGGACGCTTATGTGGGTCAGCATACGGTAAACCTATGCTTCCGGATGTGAGTCAGCATGGGTGGTGGTGTTCCAGATTTGTTCTGTGGGTGCAAGGGCGCGGCATGACTGCGTCAACGCAGGCTTCGGGAGATGGGTGCCGGGAGCGCGGAAGGCAAGGCGCGGCGGTTTCGATTCAAGGCCGAAACAAGCGCGGCGGAGCGCCGTCTCGCGGCGGTGAGCGGGGGAACGGCAGGTGGGAATGCCCGTTGGTCGGTGGAGGGCTTCGGCCCGGCAGCTTACATCAACAGGAGGTCTGAATGGCAGACGACAGGTATGGCAACCGCGGGCGCGGAAGCTATCGGCGAAGCGACTCCATCTTCAGCGACGACGACCGGCGCGATTATCGGCGCTCGGGCCACGAAGGCGGAGGGCGCGGCTCCTCGGAAGAGCGCGGTTTCTTCCAGCGCGCGGGCGAGGAAGTGAAGTCCTGGTTCAGCGACGATGACGACGACCGCGGCCGCTCAAGCGAGCGGAGCAGCCGGAGCGACTATGGAGCTTACGATCGCGGCCGATCGAGCGGCGACCGGCGCGAGACCTGGGGCGGCGGAAGCGACTGGCCGTCGCGGGGTGGCGGGCAGCGCGGCGGCTCCTCCCCGTTCGACGACCATTATATGAGCTGGCGGGAGCGGCAGATCAGCCAACTCGACCGGGACTATGAGGAATATTGCCGCGACCGGCAGAAGCAGTTCGAAACCGATTTCCACAGCTGGCGTCAGCAAAGGCAGGGCCGGAGCGGCGGCCAGAGCGAAGGCGCGCCGGGAACCGCGGGCGAAGTGACCAGCGGCCGAACCGGGCTGGAAGGCCAGAAAGCCGGTAGCGGCTCCACGACCCGGATCAGCGACGGTGACGAGGGCGCCTCCGCTGCGACTACCGCGGGCGGCGGCGGCGAGCTGTCGGCGTCGGAGTCCAGCACCGGAAGCAGCGCGACTACGGCGAGCGGCGGGCGGGCCGGCCGAAGATCCCAGGACTCCAAGTGAAGCTTCAACGGCGGGCGCCATCAAAGAGCCCGCCTTCAGACCAGAGGAGAGACGATATGTCCGACAATCGCAGATACGATTACGACATCACCACCGGAAGGCGAACCAACGATGACCGCGAGTTAGAACGTGGCCGTGGAAGCAGCATCTTCGGCGGCGGCTCGCGGGAGCGGGAACGCGACGAGGATCGCGACGAGCGAAGCCCGCGCGGCCGAGGCGAGTGGACCGAGGACCGCGAGAATTTCAGCTGGGGCCGCGGCAAGGATAGCGGCGACCGCGATCGCTCCGACGACGACGACCGGGGCGAGCGCGGCTCCATGCGCGGCCGGCGCGACCAGGGCGAAAGGATGAGCAGCGGCTGGGGCCCGGACCTGGGCTGGCGAAGCGGCGACAAGAGCCGCGACCGCGACGATGATGACGGCCGCGAGAGCAGCCGGCGCAGGGACCGCGACCGCGACGACGATCGCCCGCGCGGCTATGGCCGGGAC
>DASYWC010000053.1:0-11376 GCA_035936615.1 Allosphingosinicella sp.
GGTAACCCTCGATCAGTCCGATCTGTTACTGGCGATCTGGGACGGCGATTCGGCAAAAGGGCGCGGCGGCACCGCCCAGATCGTTTCCGAAGCGGTTGCGCAGCGAATCCCGGTCCTCCACATTCACCCGTCCGGCCGCGAAGCTCCGCAGCTGCTTTGGAGCGGCCTGGAAGACAGCGACCTCGACCAGCTCCTGCTCGACAACGTACCCAGGATGCCGGCGGAAGAAGCGCTGGAGGGAGTGGTCCATGCACTGACGGCGCCCCCTGACGACATGCACAACCGAGCAATGCTCGCCCGCTATCTCACCGCCCGCGACCGGCGGGTGAATGTCGGAATTTCTTATCCGCTGCTCCTGGCGGCGGCACGGGTGAGGCGGACGCGCCGATCCGACTTCGTTCCGCCCAAGCCCGACGCCTGCGCCGAGGAGCTTCGGGCGATGGTGATGCCGCTCCTGGAGAAAAGGTGCGAGAACCCGGAGTCGATGGAGCTTCTCGCGTGCCGCTACGGGCGTGCCGACTGCCTCGCCCTATACAACGCGCAGCTTTACAGGAGCGGGTTCGTCACCAACTTCACGCTTGCAGCGCTCGCGGTGCTGCTGGCCCTCTCGAGCCTGCTGCTCCCCGCTCTCAAGCTCCCCTTCATCACCCTGGAGCTGATCCTGGTCCTGCTGATCCTGGTGAACACCCGTGCGGGCAAGCACCAGGGCTGGCACGATCAATGGATGGACAACCGCCACCTCGCCGAACGGCTGCGCTGCCTGGCGCTGATGAGCCTGCTCGGCGATCTGGGGCTGCGCGACCGGGACGAGAGGGACGCGGCGGCCTTGCCGGGCTGGGTGCGATGGTACAGCCGGGCCACGGCGCGCGAGATAGGGCTGCTTTGCGTGTCCGCCGACGCCGAGTTTCTCCACGGGGCGCGAAGGGCTGCGGTGGAGATGGTGAACCGGCAGATCGAGTACCAGAGCGCGAATGCGGCGGCGAGCCATTCGACCGAGCACCGGCTCGCTCTGGGGGGCGAGTGGCTTTTCGGAGGAACGGTGGCGGCCTGTTGCCTGTGGATAGCGATGAAGCTGCTCGGGCTTCCGATGACGATCTCGGGCAAGGTCACTCTGACGGAGCTGGTCACCTTCCTGACCGCGCTTCTGCCAGCGCTTGGAGCAGCGCTGTACGGGATCAGGATGCAGGGCGACTTCGCCGGGCTGGCGCAGCGAGCGCATGTGACCGCGGGACGGCTCACCAAGCTGGCACGGACGCTGGAGCGAGAGCCACTGCACCACGAGCGGCTTGCCGCGCGGCTGCGCAGCGTCGCCGACATCACGCTTGCCGACGTCGACCGCTGGCGAAGCGCCTTCAAGTCGCGTCCGATCAGCCTGCCCGGCTAGTGTATTGGCGCGCTCCGGGAGGGACGCGAGGAGGGGACTTATGGTTTTTGTCTGGACCGCGTTTTTCGCCGCAGCGCTCGTGATCGCGACGGTCCTTATCCACTATGAGGTGCTAAGGGGCACGTCGCGGCTGGTCGCCACGGTTCCGGCCGCCGCGAGGACACGCATCTTGCTGGTGCTTGCCGGGATCTTCATCGCGCACATCCTCGAAGTGTGCCTCTATGCCGTCGCCTATATGCTCATGAGTGACCACCTGGGCCTCGGCTCCGTCCACGGCGCTTCCGCGGGCGCGTTCGTGGACTTCTTCTACTTCTCGATAACCTGCTACACCACGCTCGGCCTGGGCGACATCTTCCCATCGGGCGCGATGCGCATCATCGCGGGGATAGAGGCTCTGAACGGCTTCGTCCTGATCGGCTGGTCGACCTCCTTCACTTATCTCGCAATGGAAAGGTTCTGGCGGGAGGCGAAGAAGCCGCACGCCTCGTAGCCGCTCCGCAGGGCCGCGGTGCTCAGTCGCCGATCAGGTGGAGCGCGAGCGAGCGGCGGTGCGGGCTTCGGCGGTGCTCGAAGAGATAGACACCCTGCCAGGTGCCGAGAGCAAGCCGCCCCTGGCTCAGCGGGATCGACAGCTGGACCTGAGTGAGCGCCGCTCGAAGGTGGGCGGGCATATCGTCCGGGCCCTCGTCATTGTGGGTATAGGCGCTCGGGTCCTCCGGCGCGATCCGGGCGAAATAGCTTTCGAGATCCCGGCGAGCTTCGGGGGCGGCATTCTCCTGTACCAGAAGGGAGGCGGAGGTGTGCCTGCAGAAGACGGTGAGGAGCCCCTCCGCAATCCCCTGCTTCTCCCCCCAGGCCACGATTCGGTCGGTGACATCGAGCAGCCCCTGCCGCTCGGTCAGAACCTCTAGCGCTCCTGTTGCCTGTTTCACTTGGGCGGCTTAGCTTGAAGCTCCAGGAGCGGCCAGAGCTTGCTATGCTGCACTGCACAAAAAAGGCTTGAAACGATGTGCTCAATCGTCTATTTGTGCACTGCAACAATTTTCGGCCCCTAGGCGGGCCAACAGCAAGGGAACCCAAGACAATGGCCACGCAGAAGAAAGAAACCGCTACCGAAGCCGCGAACCAGGCTGGCCACCGCATCCAGGCGGTGTTCGGCGACGTCAACGAGCGCGCCAAGACCACGGTCGAGAACAGCGCCAAGCTGATGGAAGAGCTGACCGAGTTCACCAAGGGCAACGTGGAAGCGATCGTCGCTTCCTCCAAGGTCGCAGCCAAGGGCGTCGAAACCCTCGGTCAGGGCGCGGCCGACTATGGCCGCCGCAGCTTCGAGGAAGCTTCGGCCGCTCTGAAGAGCTTCGCCGAAGTCAAGTCGCCGACCGACTTCTTCCGTCTTCAGAGCGACTATGTCCGCTCCGCCTTCGACAGCTGGGTCTCGGAGAGTTCGAAGACGAGCGAGACCGTGCTCAAGCTGGCCGGCGAAGTGGCCGAGCCGATCACCAGCCGCTACTCGGTGGCTGCCGAGCGGGTGAAGAGCGCCGCTCTCTAATCAAGTTCCAGTATGCGTACGAAAGGGCGGCTGCTCCAATGGAGCGGCCGCCCTTTTTCGTTCCTCACGCCACTCGATTGCAGCGGTTTTGCGGTTTGCACACTCTTGCCGGAGGGGGAGCGCTTGCCATATTCAGGCATTGATATGGGCATGGACGATTCAGTGAAGATCACGGCCGGCGACGAACGCAGGGGAGACGATGACGGTACAGGTCTCGGAGTCGCCACCAGGACCCGCACCCGAACCAAAACCCCCTCCCCCTACAAGGTGCTGATGCTGAACGACGACTACACCCCGATGGAATTCGTCGTCCTGTGCCTTCAGCGGTTCTTCAAGATGGACATAGAGGACGCCACTCGGGTGATGCTTCACGTCCACCAGCGCGGCGTCGGGGTCTGCGGGGTCTTCAGCTACGAAGTCGCGGAAACCAAGGTGGCCCAGGTGATCGACTTCGCCCGGGAGAACCAGCACCCGCTTCAGTGCACGCTCGAAAAGGCTTAGCGGGGCGGCGGGAGCCAGCTGGTATCGATCCGAGCGAAGCGGTCGACGAAATTGACCTCGGCTATGAGCCGCGCCTCGTCCAGCAGGGTCAGGTGGTTGCCGTTGCGGGCGATGAGCCCGTCATCGACCAGCCCGCGCATCATCCGGTTGACGTGGACTGCGGTAAGGCCGGTCGAGTCGCCGATCTCCTCCTGAGTCAGCGGAATGTGGAACTGCTGCAGCTCGCTTCCGCCGGCAAGCCGGAGGCGAGCGACCATCTCGCAAATCATGGTTGCCACCCGGGCCCGTGCCGAGGTGCGGCCGATCGACGCGAGCCGGTCCGCAAGCGTCACCCGGTCGGCGACCGAGAGGGCGAACACGAGCGCGCCGAGGCGCGGATGCTCCTCGAACAATGAGGCGAGCCTGTCCCGGTCGAACGGGCAGAGCGTCACGTCCGTCACGGCGCTGATCGACTCCGAGGAGCGGCCGTAGGCCAGGCTCGAAAGGCCCAATATATCGCCTGCAAAGTGGAGTCGCATGATCTGGCGGCTGCCATTGCCGAGCAGGGCGTAGCTGTGAAGCCAGCCCTTCGACACGATGAACAGCTCGCGCGCGGTGTCGTTTTCGCTGCGGATCAGGGCTCCGCGGCGGTAGGTTCGGCTCTGCTCCTCGAGGCGGCCCAGAGCATCGCGCTCGCTCGAGGTGAGCGACACATAGTGCCCCAAGCGTTCGGCAAAGCACCCCCCCAAGACGCCACTTCCCCCGTTAAGTGCTTACAAACCGCCAGCTTCTAAGCAGGAATTTGTCAGCCATGCGCTGATCGAAATCAAGAAGTCGTTTCAGAAGCGATATTTCGGGGGCAGTTGCGCCGCCCGCAGCTTGCGCGTTCCCGTCAAAGTTATAGAAGCCCAGCGATGGATCGCATTATCATCCAAGGCGGCAAGCCGCTCCATGGCAAGGTCTGCATTTCCGGCGCCAAGAACGCGGCACTGACCCTGCTGCCGTGCGCCCTTCTGACCGACGAGCCGCTGACCCTGCGCAATCTGCCGCGGCTGGCCGATGTGGACAGCTTTGGGCACCTGCTGAACCAGCTTGGAGTCTCGACCACCGTCGAGGGGGCTCGGCCGGACGAATTCGGCCGGGTCATGACCCTTCGAGCCTCCAATATCGCCTCGACGGTGGCTCCCTACGACATCGTCCGGAAGATGCGGGCCTCGATCCTGGTGCTCGGTCCGCTGGTTGCCCGCGCGGGCGAGGCGACCGTTTCCCTGCCCGGCGGCTGCGCCATCGGAATGCGGCCGATCGACCTGCACCTCAAGGCCCTGGAGGCGCTCGGCGCAAAGCTTGAGATCACCTCGGGCTACGTCAAAGCGACCGCACCTGCGGGCGGGCTGACCGGCGGCACGATCAGCTTCCCCCAAGTTTCGGTGGGCGCCACCGAGAACGCCCTGATGGCTGCGGTGCTCGCCAACGGGACCACCGTTATCGAGAACGCGGCTCGGGAGCCCGAGATCACCGACCTGGCCAAGTGCCTGATCGCAATGGGCGCCAGCATCGACGGGCTTCGTACCGACACCCTCACGATCCGAGGCCGCAAGAAGCTCCACGGGGCAACCTACGCGGTCATGCCCGACCGGATCGAGGCCGGCAGCTACGCCTGCGCCGCCCTCATCACCGGCGGGTCCCTGGAACTGGTGGGCGCCCGCAAGGAGACCATGCCCTCGATCCTGGCGGGGCTGGCGGATGCGGGAGCCATCATCGAGGACACGAGCGACGGGTTCAAGGTGAGCGCGGACGGAGGGATCAAGCCGCTTTCGATCTCGACTGCGCCTTTCCCGGCCTTCCCCACCGACATGCAGGCGCAATTCATGTCGATGCTCTCGCTCGCGCAAGGAACGAGCCTCCTCACCGAGACGATCTTCGAGAACCGCTACATGCACGTGCCGGAGCTTGCCCGAATGGGCGCGGATATCGAAGTGCGGGGCCGGGCGGCGGTGGTTCGCGGGGTCGAGAAGCTCCATGGCGCGCCGGTCATGGCGACGGACCTTCGGGCCTCGATGAGCCTGATCCTCGCCGGCCTTGCCGCCGAAGGGCAGACGGAGGTCTCCCGAGTGTACCACCTCGACCGCGGCTACGAGCGGCTGGAGGAAAAGCTCCAGGCGGTAGGCGCGGATATCGAGCGCATCAGCGACGGCTGATCAGAGCGCCACTTCGAACGTGTGGATGGTGAGGCCGACCAGTCCTCCGACCAGAGTGCCGTTGATCCGGATATATTGAAGGTCGCGGCCGACCGCGCCCTCCAGCCTGTCGGTGACGGTGCCGGCGTCCCAGCCGCGGATCGTGTCCGACACCAGCGCGACTATGCCGCTGCCGTAGCTTGCGACGGCGCCTACCACCGCGCGGCGGGCGAACTGATTGATCGTGCTCTTGAGCCGCGGGTTCTCCTGCAGTGTTTCACCCAGCTGCCGCATGGCTTCGCCGAACTTGCCCGCCATTGTAGCGTCGGGATCTCGGGCCGCCTTGAGCAGCCCCTGCCTGGCATTCTCCCAAAGCCCCTCCACCCAATCCGAGACGGCCTTGTTCTCGACGATCTGGTTCTTCCACTCCTCGACCTTCGCCCGCATGGCAGGATCGAAGCGCATGTCCCAGGCAAGCTGCGCCAGGCCCTCCTCCGCCTTGGCGCGCAGCGGATGGGCGGGGTCCACGGCCATGTCGATGGTGAGGCGTCGAAGCCCGTCGATCAGCGAGTCGGCGATCTTCTCGTCCAGCCCCGTCAGCTTCACCATGAAGCCGGTGCGGTCGCGCACCATCGCCCGGATCATGTCTTCATTGGAGTCGAGCGTACGCCCGGCCCAGGTGATGATCCCGTCGAGCAGCGGCACGTGGCGCTCGTCCGTGATCGCGGCCTCCAGCGAGGAGCCGAGCAGCGGCGATACCTCCATGGCCCGAAGACGCGAGGAGACCGCGCTCTTCACCATTCCGCCTAGCCGCTCCTGATCGAGCGACTCCAGGACGTTGGCGACGAGCTTGGAGGCGCCTTCGCGGAGCCTCCCATGGCCCGGAGGGTTGCTGAGAAACCGGCCGACGGCGCCGGCCACGTCGACGCTCCGCATTCGGCGGGCGACGACCGAGGGGGTGAGGAAATTGTCCTGCAGGAACTGGGCCAGGGTGTCGCCGATCCTGTCCTTGTTCCTCGGGATGATGGCGGTGTGCGGGATTGGGAGACCGAGGGGATGGCGGAAAAGGGCGGTGACCGCGAACCAGTCGGCAAGCCCCCCCACCATCGCTGCTTCAGCGAAGGCTTTCACGAACCCGAGGGCGGGGTAGCGCTCGTCGAAGCCGTTGGCGATCAGGAACACCGCCGCCATCACCACCAGCATTCCGGTGGCGATGATCCGCATGCCGCGCGCGCCCCCTTGAGCAGGATTGAAGCGGGTGAAGGCGGAATGGTCGAGCAGGCTCATCCTCCGGTTAATGGATGAACCTCACCTTGGGTTCACTCGGCAGGCAGCGGTGCGGGCCGCATCGTTGGCGTCTGCTTGCCCGAGTCGGTGAAACCTTTGAAGCGGCGGCCGATCCAGCTTTCGATGTCGATCGCCAGGCTGAAGCTCGCCGGCACGATGAGCAGGGTGAGGACCGTCGAGAAGATCAGCCCGCCGATGACGGTCACGCCCATCGGACCCCGGAACGAGCCATCGCCGGTCAGCGACAGGGCAACCGGCACCATGCCGGCCACCATCGCTACGGTCGTCATCACGATCGGCTGTGCGCGCTTGTGGCCGGCCTCGATGATTGCGATGTCCTTGTCGACGCCCCGGTCGATCTCCTCAATCGCGAAGTCGACGAGAAGGATCGAGTTCTTGGCGACGATCCCAAGCAGCATGAGCAGGCCGATGAAGACCGGAAGCGAGATCGGATCTCCGGTGATGTTGAGCGCAACTGCCGCGCCCAGCGGAGCGAGCAGGAGGGAGCCCATGTTCACGAAGGGCACCAGCACGCGCTTGTAGAGCAGCACCAGCACCGCGAAGACCAGCAGGACTCCGGCTATGACCGCGGTAATGAAGTTGCGGATCAGCTCGCCTTGCCACTTGGCCTCTCCGAGCTGGAGCTGCGAGACGCCTTGCGGCAGGTTCTTCATCGTCGGAAGCTCGTTGATCTTTTTCCATGCATCGCCCGACACGAGCCCGGGTGAGAGGTCTGCCCCGACCGCAATTCGGCGGACTTGGTTGGTGCGCTGCACGGTCGTCGGGCCGGAGCCGAAACTGATGTCGGCGACGGACTTGAGCGGAACGGAGCCGCCGCCCTGAGTGGGCACCGGAAGGTTCTCCAGGGTGCCGAGATCGCGGCGAGCGGCCTCCGGCAAGGCTACCCGGATGGGGACCTGCCGGTCGTTCAGCGAAAACTTCGCGCTGTTCTGATCTATGTCGCCCATCGTAGCCACGCGAACGGTTTGGCTCAGGGCAGCGGTGGTGACTCCGAGGTCCGCCGCAAGGTCGAGGCGCGGCCGGATGACGATCTCCGGCCGGACCAGGTCCCCCTGCACTCGGGGCGCCCGAAGCTCGGGCAGTGTCTCCATCTCGTCGGCGATCCTGTTGGCCACCTCGAGCAGCTGGACGGGATCGTCTCCCCCAAGGTGAAGAGTGATGTCGCGCCCGCCGCCGCCGCCGCCTTCCGGACCTCCGCCCGATTGCGACTGGAAGTTGACCCGCGCATCGGCGATCGCGCTGAGGCGCGGCGCGAGGCTGCGCTCGATCTCGACCGAAGTCCGCTCACGATCCTTGCTGAGAGTGAGGTTCAAGGTCGCATTGCCGACGTTCACGCGCTCGACGACCTGCTCAACCTCCGGCGCCGTTTCGACGATCTGGCGGGCGCGAGTCGCGACTGCCTCCGCTTGGGACCGGGTCGAGCCGGGGGGAAGGAATATCCGAACGGTGCTGAAGTCGCGGTCTTGCGGCGGCATGAAGGTGAAGGAGAGCTGGGCGAAGAGGAAGCCGGTGAGCAGCAGCGAGACCAGACCGCCCACCACCGCCGACCAGCGATGGCGCAGGGTCCAGCGCAGCGCCTTCAGATAGGTGCGCATGACGAAGTTCTCGCCGTGGGCAGCCGGACCCTGGGACTTCAGAAGGTACGCGGCCATGAGCGGGGTGATCAGGCGCGCCACGAACAGGCTCATCAGCACCGCGACCACGACGGTGAAACCGAAGTTCTTGAAGAACTGGCCCGAAATCCCGGGCATCAGGCCGACGGGAAGGAAGACCGCGACGATCGCCATGGTGGTGGCGAGCACCGCAAGCCCGATCTCGTCCGCGGCATCGATAGAGGCCTGATAGGCGGATTTGCCCATCCGCATGTGCCGCACGATATTCTCGATCTCAACGATGGCGTCGTCGACCAGCACGCCTGCGACCAGGCTGAGGGCGAGGAGGCTCAGGAAGTTGAGAGTGAAGCCCATCAGGTCGAGGAACCAGAAGGTCGGGATCGCCGAGAGCGGGATCGCCACTGCGGAGATCAGAGTCGCTCGCCAGTCCCGGAGGAACAGGAACACCACGATCACCGCCAGGAGAGCGCCCTCCCCAAGCATCTCCATCGACGATTTGTACTGAAGGATGGTGGCGTCGACCTCGGTATAGATCCGGTTGAACTTGACCTTCCCGCCCGACTCCTCCTCGATTTTGCGAAGCTCCTTCTCGACCGCCTCGTAGGTGTTGACGTCGGAGGCGCCCTTGGCCCGGGACACTCCGAAGCTGAGGATCTGCTTGCCGCCGAGCTTGCTGATCGAGCGCTGCTCGGAATTGCTGTCGATCACCTGAGCGATTGCGCCGAGGCGGGTCGTCCGGCCCCCGGGAAGCGCAATCTGGGTATTGGAAAGCTGAGCGGCGTCGTCGGCATTGCCAAGCACTCGCACCGACTGCTCCGAACCCGCGATTTCCGCGCGCCCGCCGGCGGAGTCGAGGTTGGTCTGCCTCAGCTGCTGGTTGACCTGAGCGGCGGTGATGCCCTGCCCCTGAATCGCCGCCGGGTCGAGGATCACCCGGATTTCCCGGCTGACTCCGCCGTAGCGGTCCACGCTCGCCATGCCCGGAATTCCGAGCAGCCGCTTGGCGACATTGTTGTCGACGTACCACGACAATTGCTCAAGGGTCATGTCGCTGGTTTCGACAGCGAAGATTGCGAGCTGGCTGCCGCCCTCGGCCCGGGCCACCTGCGGCTCCAGGATTCCTTCGGGAAGATCGCCGCGTATCTGGGAGATCGCATCGCGCACGTCGTTGGTGGCCCGGTCGACGGGCGTTCCGATCTCGAACATGACGAACGTGTTTGAGTTGCCCTCCCGGACGGAGCTGTTGATCTCCTCGACTCCGTTCACCCCGCGAATGGCGGCCTCGACCCTCTGGGTGACCTGGGTCTCGAGCTCGGTCGGAGCGGCTCCCGGCTGGGAGATGCTGACGTTCACGAAGGGGAATTCGACGTCCGGGCTGTCGTTCACGTCCATGCGCATGAAGCTGACGATGCCGGCGATCAGCAACGCGGCGAACAGCACGATCGGAAAGACCGGGTTTCGAATGGCCCAGGAAGAGATGTTCCGGAAGTTCATTGCTCTGGGCTTTCGCTAGCGGGCGACGGCCCGCACCGGGACGACCTTCTGGTCCGGGTTGAGGAACGCTCCCGCCGAGAGGACGACCCGCTCCTGCCCGCTGAGACCGGCAGCGATGGTGACCCCGCGCTCGTCTACCGTTCCAACCCGCACGTCGCGGCGAACGATCTTGTCCCCCGGGCCCACGATGTAGACGTAATTGCCCCGCTCGTCGCTCAGCACCGCGCTTTGCGGAAGCAGCGGCGCGTACTGGGCGCCGCTGGTGACCTTCGCTTCCGCGAAGCCGCCGGGCCGCACGGAGGGATGGTACGGTACCGCGATCCGGGCGGCGCCCTGCCGCGTTTGCGGGTCGATCACCGGCGATATCTGCCACACGCGCCCCTGCAGAGTAACCGGGGATCCTACAGGAGTTACCTCCACCGGCAGCCCAACCCGCATCACCGCAAGCTCCTGCTGCGGGAGCTGGGCGATCATTTCCATCTCACCGCCGCGGGCGATCCGGAACAGGGCGCCCGTCCCGCCGCTCACGACCTGTCCCGGCTCCACGTTGCGCTCTAGGACGAGACCCGCGGCTGGAGCCCGAATGTCGAGCCGGCCGATCCTCGCGCGGGATTCGCCGAGCTGCGCCTGCGCGACCCGGACCCGCGCGTTCGCTGCGTCGCGTGCAGCAGTGCGTCTTTCCACATCGGCCTTGGACACGAACCCTCGGGCGACCAGCGCCTCCGCGCGGTCAAGCTCCTGCTGCGCAAGGCGCGCATCGGCCCTGGCGACTTCTATGCTGGCGGCGAGCCGTTGCGCTTCCTGCGCCTGAACGGATCGGTCGATGACCGCGAGCGTCTGCCCTGATCCTACCCACTGGCCCGGCTGGACCAGCACTCTGCTGACCATCCCGCCCTCGCCCGCAATGCCTACCGGCATCTCAACCCGCGCCGCGAGCGAGCCGGTCGTGGAGATGACTCGAGTGACCTGCTGACGCCCGGGCACCACCACCGTCACGGACGGAGCCTGAGCTCCGCGCGCCTTGCCCTCCGGCGGAGCAGCTTTTTCTTCGCTGCCGCCTGCAAATGCGAAGACCGCCAGCAGCGCCAGAAGCACGGCGACCACAGAAAGCGCGATGATCACCCGCTTGCGCCGGCGGCGCTTGACCAGGGTGACCTCGTCCAGCACCTCGCCCTCGACCGTTTCGGTGCGCCACCTGGTCTTCTCGACGTTCATCGCTTTCATCTTCCCCACACCAGCCATGCGAACGCGGCCGCCCTCGATGCTGTGTTACCGAAACAAGTCACCAGCCTCAAGCCCAAATGATCTGCTCCCCCCCGAGGCGGACTATCGAGCCTACATAAAAAGCGGTCCCGAGACCATGGCCTAAGG
>DASYWC010000054.1:0-4127 GCA_035936615.1 Allosphingosinicella sp.
GTTCAAGACCGAGGGCGAGGGCGAATTCCGGGAAAAGGTCGAAAAGGCGGAGGTGCAGGCGCTCTGGAGCCACGCCATCGATCCCTGGTTCGACCTCCAGCTGGGCGTTCGGCACGATTTCCGGCCCGATCCGCAGCGGACCCACCTCGTGGCCGGGGTTCAGGGCCTGGCCCCTTACTGGTTCGAGGTGGACGGAGCCGTCTTCCTGTCGAACAAGGGGGACGTCACCGCTCGAGGCGAAGTAGAATACGACCTTCGTTTAACGCAGCAGTTGATCCTTCAGCCGCGCGTCGAGGTGGATCTGGCGCTGCAGGACGTGCCTGAGATCGGGATCGGCTCCGGCCTTTCCTCCGCGGAATTGGGAGCGCGCCTGCGCTATGAGATCAGGCCCGAATTTGCGCCCTATATCGGGTTGGAATATGAGCGATCGTTCGGCGACACCGCCCGCTTCAGCCGGGCGAGAGGCGAGGGGCGTGGAGGCTTTAGCTTGCTCATGGGCGTGAGGACCTGGTTCTGAGGGCGCTGCTCCTCGCCTTGCTTCTGCTCCTCGGGAGCGGCTGGTCCGCGCCCGCCGAGGCGCACAAGGACCATGACAAGAAAAAGGCGGAGCAGGCCCGTCAGCTCAAGCAAAAGCAGGCCGAGGCCCAGGGTCAAGCTCAAGCGCACGGACGCACCGTCAATCACCCGATGTCGCCCGAGGTGCACGAGGCGGTGAAGGACGACCTTGAACGGCTCGAGGCGGAACGCACCAAGCCCTGGGCCGCGCGCTCCCTCGACTGGGTGGGGCGCCTCCACCCGCTGGCCGTTCACTTCCCGCTGGCGCTGTTCCCAATTTGCTGGGTCGCTCTGATCCTGGGGCGAAGGCGCGGGGACCCAGAGCCGCTGATCCGGTCCCTGATCGTGGTCGCTGGCTCGGCGGCCGCTGCCGCTGCGGTGCTCGGCTGGATCAACGGCGGCTTCTCCCTGGTCGACGCCGATCCGCTGCTGCTCTGGCACCGCTGGACCGGGACGGTGCTCGGCATAGCGGGAGCGGCCGTTGCGCTGTGGGCCTGGAGGCGCAGTTCGGCGGCGCACAGCAGGGCGATGGTCTGGGCGCTCGGAGCGTTCACAGGGGTGCTTCTGGCGCAGGGCTGGCTCGGGGGAGCGCTGGTCCACGGGGCCGATCACCTCAACTGGTAGCGGCACCACATCACCCGATGACGCACCAGGCGGCCCAAGCTATAGCGCCTTATGCCTCTACGTCTTCCTCTCCTCGTGCGCCGAACGCACAAATGGCTTGCCATCTTCGTCGGCGTCCAGGCGCTGATCTGGACGTTGACCGGCCTCTACATGACGGCGGTGCACATCGACATCATCCACGGCGATCACTTCATTAGGGAGGCCGAGCCGCGGGGCCTCGATGCTTCCGCAATCATCGATCCAGCCGCGGCCGCCCGGGCAGTTCCGGGCGCGCAATCGGCAAAGCTGCACTGGCTGCTTGAGAGGCCCACTTACATCGTGGCTTCGGAGGAAGGTCCCAAGCTGGTGGACGCAGCCACGGGTTCGGTCCTGCCCCCGCCGACCCAAGCCGAGATCCGGAAGCTCGCCGAGCACCGGTTCACGGGCGATGAAGAACTGAGGAGCGTCCGGCTGATCCACGAGCTGCCAGGGGAGATCAGGGGGCGGGAGCCGCCCGTCTGGCGCGCCGACTTCGACGGCTGGAACAAGCCGACCCTCTACTTCTCCCCCGCCACGGGCGAGCTCCTGACCCGCCGGCACGAGCTTTGGCGAGTCTTCGACTTCGCCTGGATGCTGCACATCATGGACTACGAGACCCGCGACAACGTCAACAACTGGCTTCTTCGGCCCTTCACCTGGGGCGCACTGCTGATGGCTCTCTCGGGCGTTTGGCTGCTCCTCTACAGCTTCCCCTGGCGCAAGTGGCGTAGAGGAAAGCGCGCGTGAGCCTCGCCACCTTCTTCCGGCGGGTCCACAAATGGGTCGGGCTTCTGCTAGGGCTCCAGTTCCTGCTCTGGACGATCAGCGGCACTGCGATGGCGCTGCTCGACCACGAGCAGGTTTCGGGCGGGCACAAGCCCCCCGCGGCCGAGCCGCCGCCGCTTCCCGCGGTCGGTGCCGCCTGGCCCCGGGTTGTCGAGACCCTCGGCGATCTGCCGATCGAAGCGGTCGCGCTCCGCCCGCTCCTCGACCGGCAGGTCTATGAGGTCGGCACCGGCGAGGGGATCCTGCTGTTCGATGCCGCGACCGGAAACCTGGTACAGGTCTCCGCAGCCCTCGCGCGCCAGGTTGCGGAAGCAGGGTACGAAGGGGGCGGGCAGGTCAGCCGAGTCACCCGTCTCGGCAAGCTCAGCCTGGCGGTGCGGAACCACGAGCTGCCGATCTGGCGGGTGGATTTCGCGGACGGGCAGAACAGCAGCTTCTACGTCTCCGGCTCCACGGGAAAGCTGCTGGAGCGGCGCAACGACAGCTGGCGCCTCTGGGACTTCTTCTGGATGCTCCACAATATGGATTATGTGAACAGAACCAGCTTCAATCATCCGCTGATCGTCACCGTCGCCTTTGGCGCTCTGTGGCTGTCGATCACGGGCGTCTACCTGCTGTTCAAGACCTCGTGGAAAGCGGAAGGGCGCTGGCTTCGGCGGCGCCGCGCCCGCCCGGGCAGTTGAACTAAACACCCTCGCTCCCGTTGAAGCGGCACGCTAAAGGACGAGCATGAGACCGGCCCCAAGCCTTTCCAGCGAAGCGGAATTTTGATGCTGTTCGGCAATAGCCGCGCCGCCGATATCGCGGATCCCTTCGCCCCTGCCGCGCCCGCGCCGCTGGAGCTGGAGCACGAGCCGCAGCAGCAGCCGGCGCATTCGCGAAGCCGCCGCTACTGGCGCATCGCCGCCGTGCTCCTGGTCCTGTTCATGGTGCTGGTGGGCTGGCTCGCGGTGACCGCTCCGCTCTCCCGCTCGCTGCAGCCGATCGCCGCTCCGGGGATCACGCTTCTCAGCGCACAGGGAACGCCGATCGCCCGGCGAGGGTCGGTCACCGACCAGCCGGTTTCGGTCGACACCCTGCCGGCGCACGTGCCGCAAGCCTTTCTCGCGATCGAGGACCGGCGCTTCTACAACCACATGGGCGTCGATCCCTGGGGCATCATGCGCGCCATGGTGAAGAACCTGGTGGCGGGCGGAGTGGTCGAGGGCGGGAGCACGATCAGCCAGCAGCTCGCCAAGCTCGCCTTTTTGAGCTCCGACCGCACCTACGGCCGAAAGGCGCAGGAATTCATGATGGCGTTCTGGCTGGAGGCCTGGCTGAGCAAGGACCAGATCCTGTCGCGCTACATGTCGAGCGCCTATTTCGGAGACAATGTCTACGGCCTGAGGGCAGCGTCTAAGCACTACTTTAGCCGCGAACCGGAGGATCTCACAGTTGAGCAGGCCGCCATGCTTGCGGGGCTGGTCAAGGCGCCGTCGCGGCTTGCCCCGACGAACAATCTCAAGGCAGCTCGCGCCCGAGGCGAGGTCGTCGTTGCTGCGATGGTCGACGCGGGCTTCCTCTCGGAGGCCAAGGCGGAAAAGCTCCCGACCGTGAAGCTGAAGCTGGGCAAGGAAAAGGACCTCCCCACCGGCACCTATTTCGCGGACTGGGTATTCCCGCAGGCCCGAGCCTTTGCCGAAGGCGTGTACGGGGAGCAGACGGTCACCACCACGCTCGACGGCAACCTCCAGCGAATGGCCGTGCGCGCTGTCCAGCGGGCGAACCTCGGCGGCGCGCAGGTCGCGCTGGTGGCAATGCGCCCGGACGGCCGGGTCGTCGCGATGGTCGGAGGCAAGAGCTACAAGCAGAGCCCGTTCAACCGCGCGACCCAAGCTCGGCGGCAGCCCGGCTCCACCTTCAAGCTGTTCGTCTATCTCGCCGCTCTGCGGCGGGGCCTCAGCCCGGAATCGATGATCACCGACGCTCCGATCACCATCGGCGACTGGTCGCCCAAGAACAGCGGCGGCCAGTATCGCGGCCCCATCACCTTGCGGGAGGCTTTCGCCATCTCCAGCAACGTCGGCACGGTTCGGCTCTCCGAGCGCATCGGGCGCGACAACGTGATCCAGGCGGCACGCGACCTTGGAGTGACGGCTCCGCTC
>DASYWC010000055.1:0-11919 GCA_035936615.1 Allosphingosinicella sp.
AATCGGAGTTCTCACCACCTCTCCGGCAATTCGTTCCGCCGCAGCTGCGACACCTGTGGGCGAGGGCCTTCTCTCGTGCATCGATTTTGGCTCATCCATCTGAGAAACAAAGAAGAAAGCAAAAGTCTTTACACTGGGGTAGCACGCACATATATCGCATCCCGCTGCCCCATGGGGACTTCCAATAACCGCAAGGCAGCCTTTGTCGCCAACTACCCCCTTGGAGGTCCCTTGAATTGCACAGCCGTCATAACGCGCTGGGGCTAGCAACCGCCCCCTCCGGCACCGTATTCGGAGCCGGCATCGCACAACCCGCCGCGGCCGCTTGCGCCGCCGATCTGGTTAAGCAGCGCCCGGTCCAGCCGGTAACCCTCATTCGCCCGCACGCCGCCCGGCGCGCAGCCCGATTCTTTATTGAGAAGTTTCCGGGCCGCTCGCTCTATGCGGTCAAGGCCAACCCATCGCCGGACCTGCTTCGGCTGCTCTGGGACAGCGGAGTCACGCACTACGACGTGGCCTCCATCGCGGAGGTGCGGCTCGTCGCCGACACTCTGCCCGAAGCAGTGATCTGCTTCATGCACCCGGTAAAGGCCGAGGAGGCGATCGAGCAGGCCTACGCGCTCGGCGTTCGCACCTTCTCCCTCGACACGATGGACGAGCTTGAGAAGATCATGCGCGCCACCGGCAACGCGGAGGACCTGAACCTGTGCGTTCGCCTGCGTGTCTCATCCGACCACTCGAAGCTCAGCCTCGCCTCCAAGTTCGGAGCCGAGCCCGGCGAGACGAAGGAACTGCTCTTCGCTGCCCGCCAGGCGGCCGATGCGCTCGGCATCTGCTTCCACGTCGGAAGCCAGGCCATGACTCCCGCCGCTTACGCGGAAGCGATGGAGCGGGTCCGTGCCGCTATCGTGGAGGCTGCGGTGACCGTGGACATCGTCGATGTCGGCGGCGGCTTTCCCTCGGTCTATCCCGGAATGGAGCCTCCTCCGCTCGATGCCTATTTCGACGTCATCCACAAAAGCTTCGAGAGCCTTCCGATCTCCTATTCCGCGGAGCTGTGGTGCGAGCCGGGCCGGGCCCTTTGCGCCGAATATGCCAGCGTTCTGGTTCGGGTCGAGAAGCGGCGGGGAGACGAGCTCTATATCAACGACGGCGCCTATGGAGCGCTGTTCGATGCTGCCCATATCGGCTGGCGCTTCCCGGTTAAGCTGGTTCGCTCGCAGGACTCCGACGCCCGCGACACGGAGTTCAGCTTCTACGGGCCGACCTGCGACGATCTCGACCACATGGCCGGGCCGTTCCTCCTGCCAGCGGACGTTCAGGCGGGAGATTATATAGAGATCGGGATGCTTGGCGCGTACGGCTGCGCCATGCGGACCGGCTTCAACGGGTTCGGCTCCGACCTCAAGGTCGTTGCCGATGACGAGCCGATGGCGTCGCTTTACGGCGCTTCGGAGGAACGGGCGATTCAGTCCAACGTCGTTCAACTGTAACGGCGACTAGAATCGGATGTGAGAGCGTCACCCCGGCGAAGGCCGGGGTCTCGTCTCGTCTGCCGCGATCTTGACTTCATGAGATGCCGGCCTGCGCCGGCATGACGAGACCAGAGGGAAGAGCAATGACCGAACAGACCAAGATCAACGACACCCGCAAGGCGGAGCTTCTGTCCAACGTCGTCGAGCATATCGACATCAAGAGCTTCGATGCTCGCCCGATCGTCGACGCGATGAAGAAGATGAGCTTCTCCAGCCGCGACACCGGCCGGGCAGCCGAGCTCTACAACACGATGCTCGCCGATCCGGAATGCTCGGTGATCCTGGTGATCGCCGGCTCGACCTCGGCCGGCGGCTGCATGGACCTCTACGCGGACCTGGTGCGCCACAACATGGTCGACGCGATCGTCGCCACCGGCGCCACCATCGTCGACATGGATTTCTTCGAAGCGCTTGGCCACAAGCACTATCAAGCCCTTGATATCCCTGACGACGACACCCTGCGCTCGCTCTACATCGACCGCATCTACGACACCTATATCGACGAGGAGAAGCTTCAGGAGACCGATCACACGATCGGCGACATCGCCAATAGCCTGGAGCCGCGCCCGTACAGCAGCCGCGAGTTCATCAAGGAGATGGGCAAGTGGCTTCTGGAGAACGGCAAGAAGGAGAACAGCCTGGTCAAGCTCGCCTACGAGCATGACGTTCCGATCTTCTGCCCGGCATTCGTCGACAGCTCGGCTGGCTTCGGCCTGGTCAAGCACCAGGTCGACGCCATGAAGGCCGGCCGCCGCTACATGGTGCTCGACGCGATCGCCGACTTCCGCGAGCTCACCCAGCTCAAGATCGAGGCGGGCACGACCGGACTCCTCATGATCGGCGGCGGAGTTCCGAAGAACTTCACCCAGGACACCGTCGTTTGCGCGGAGATCCTGGGCCACGAGGATGTCGAGGTGCACAAATACGCGGTCCAGATCACCGTCGCGGACGTTCGCGACGGAGCCTGCTCCTCCTCAACTCTGCAGGAGGCGGCAAGCTGGGGCAAGGTTTCGACCGCCCAGGAGCAGATGGTGTTCGCCGAAGCGACCACGGTCCTCCCCCTGATCGCGTCCGACGCCTACCACCGCGGCCACTGGCGCAACCGCGCCAAGCGCGCCTTCGCGAAGCTGTTCGGGTAAGACCGGAAGAGAAGAGCACCTCCCGCTTCGGCGGGAGGTGCTGAAAGGCTACAGCCCCGGCCGGCGCACCAGGATGAAGACGTCTTGTGCGCTCCCTGCCGTCCTGTACGATTTCATCGCGCCCGCCACCTCCGGATGGGAGGCGATCCACTGCATTCCGTGCACCCCGGGCACCAGAACCACGTCCGGTCGGCCCCGTGCGATGTCCTCGACGAAGATCCGCCTGTCTTCCTCCACATAGGCTTCGATGAGGGCCCGACGAGCGGCGTCCATCGGCTCCGAGAGGAGCCGGACTCCAGTGCCCGTCGCCCAGAGGGATGCTCTTCGCCCGACCCATCTTCCCTCCAGCCATCGGGTAATCGGATGCCCGACCGACAGGTTGCTGCCCGCGACGATGATCCGCGGGCTCGGCGGAGCAACGCGCTCAACGGTGCGGGCAAGCTCCGCGTATGAGGTGACAGCCAGGAAGACATAGACCGACAGGCCCGCCAGAAGCACCAAGGCAAGCCCGCCCGCCCGCCGCCTCCCCCGATCCGCCTGCCGCTCCATCAGGATGATCGCCAGGGCGAGCACGGCGAGCGCGACCGCCGGGTAGGCATGGTTGAGGTAGCCCTTCCCCTGCATGAGCAAGGCAGCGGCAAATCCCGCAGCGGCCAGGAAAGGAAGGATCGCGAAGCTTCGGACCAGCCTCTCCTGGCCGACAACGGCCGTGAGCACGAAGGCGGCGAGGAACAGGATCCTGTGGGGCGACAGCAACATCTCGGCATAGCCGCTGCGCGCGGGAATATAGACTGCATTGAGGAGCGGAAGAGCGTCCGTCAGGTAGATCGGGTAAATCGCGACCACGAGCAGCGCGTAGGACAGCACCACGGCTGCCGCCGCCCCGACCTCCGGACCGAGCGCGACCGAGATGGAGCGCCTCCGCCACATCGCAAAGAGCACCATCGGCGCCACGGCGAGAACGAAGTGCGGCTTTATCGCCATCGTCACTCCGGCGCCGAGACCGGCAAGAAATCCTGCCGCCAATGCCACGGAGCGGCCCTTCATGCGCACGCCCAGAACGGCCATGAACGGAAGCAGCGTGAGAAGCGCGACATGCTCGCGCTGGGCGAAGCAGGCGCCCGGAAGCAGGACGAACGCGAAAGCTGCGCAGCAGAGGATCGGCGCGTGCCGCCCCCGCTGCAAGATGCCGGCATGCAACAACAGGCGGGCGGAGCCCCAGATTGAGACGCCCGCAAGGATGAAGATCAGCGCAGCAGTGCCGAGTTCGGCCGAGACTCCGAGCAGGCGGGCCGCCGCAATCCCGGGCAGGTAGATGAGGACCGACGCCGGCGGGTTCACTTCGAAGATGTCGACATAGAGCCGCTGCCCGTCGAGCACGCGCTCGCCAACCGTGAGGAGCCAGGACACGTCGGCATCCAGCCCAATCACGCACTGTTGAAGGATGGCAGCAAGGACCAGCAAGGTCGAAAGCAGCCAGGCAGGCGTCAGATGGCGCGGGGTCGATGAGCGAAACGCTCCCGAACTCGCCTCCGCCTGCCCCGGCGCGGCCGCAATGGTCCCCTCAAAGCTCATCGCCCCGGCCTATCCGGGAATGGTTTACAGCCGCTTTACGAACGCCCCCACCAGCTCGACATGCGTGGACCAGCGGAACTGGCCGACCGGCTTGACCCAGTCGAGGCGGTACCCGCCCTCGGTCAGGGTCTTCGCGTCGCGCGCGAAGGTGGCCGGGTTGCAGGAGACGAAGGCGATCCTCGGCACCTCCGACCGGGCGAGCGGCACCGCCTGCTCCTTCGCGCCCGCCCTGGGCGGATCGAGCACGACCGCTTCGAAGCGGCTCAGCTCCTTCTCGTCATAGGGGCGGCGGAACAGGTCGCGGTGGTCGACGAAGACCTGCCTCTGAGCCCGGTTGGCAGCAGACTTGAGCGCGACGGCCGCGTCCCGCGCACCCTCTGCGGCCAGCACGCGCCCGTGCAGCGACAAGGCGAACGTTCCGAGCCCCGCGAATAGATCCGCGATGATCGAAGCACCCCCCACCGCCTCTCGAGCGGCTGCGACCAGCGCCGCCTCCCCTTCGGCCGTCGCCTGAAGGAACGCGCCGTGCGGGAGCGGCACTGCGGCGCCGCCCAGCGTCACCGTGACCGGCTCCGGCTCCCAGCGCGTCTGGGGCCCGCAGCCGTCGTCGATCGAGAGCCGCGCCAGCCGGTGCCTCTGCGCAAAGGCGGTGAGAGCCTCGCTCGCCTCCAGCCCCTCCGCGCTCACCTTGTCGAGCAGAACGTCCAGGCCCCGGTCCGCAAGAGTCATCCTGACCCCGCCGCTGCCGCGGGTCCCCAGCAGCTCCCCCATCAGCGCGCGCAAGGGCGCCACCAGAGCGAACAGCTCCGGGCGCAGGATGAAGCACTCGCGCATGTCGATCACCTGGTGGCTCCGCTCGGCCTTGAACCCGAGCAGCACCTGCTTGCCCCTCCTCTCCGCATGCAGCGACGCGCGCCGGCGGCTCATCGGAGGCGAGATGTGGGGATCGAGGATGTCCGGCACAGCAAGCCCCTGCGCTGCCATAGCGGAGGCGATGCGGTCCTTGAGGAACTCGCCATAGGCCTGGTCGTCGACGTGCTGGAGCTGGCACCCTCCGCATTCGGGAAAGTGGCGGCAGGGCGGGACTGCACGGTGCGGGCCCGCCTCCACCGATCCGTCGGGCAGGAGCAGGTCGCCCGGAGCGGCCATTGGAACGTGCCGCCCGCTCTCCGTCACCCCGTCGCCCCGCGAGGCTAAGCGAAGGACCCTCTCGCTCACCGGCACTTCCCCAGAGCCGAGACCAGATCGTCCGCGATCAGCCCCGGCCCAACCTTCTCCGCCGCCCGTCCGTGCAGCCAGACCGCGGCACAGGCAACCTCGAACGCCTCCAGACCCCGGGCCCGCATGGCGCCGACGATGCCTGCCAGAACGTCTCCCGTGCCCGCGCTGGCGAGATAGGGCGAAGCCGGAGCGGCGATGGCCGCGCGCCCGTCCGGAGCCGCAACCACCGTGTCTGCCCCCTTGAAGACCACCACGCCGTTCGCCCGCTCGGCCGCCAGCCGCGCCTGATCGACCTTGCTTCCGCCGGGAGAACCGAACAGGCGCGAGAACTCCCCCGAATGCGGAGTCAGGATCGGCAGCTGGGCCAGCGTACGGAGCCGCTCCGGCTCTCTTCCCAGAAGGAACAGCGAGTCCGCGTCGAGCACCAGCGGATGTTCCGCTTCCAAGGCCTTTTCCAGAAGTTCGGCGGCAGCAGACCCTCGCCCCAGGCCGGGGCCGATCACCAGTGCTCCGATCCTCGGGTCCTCCAGGCCCCCCCGCCCCTGCACCACAGCCTGCGGCACTCCAGGAACGGCAGCGTCAGTGACGAGGCGCACATATCCCGCTCCCGAGCGAAGCGCTGCTTCGGAGGCGAGAGCGGCCGCTCCCGGCATCTCGCCCGCCACCACCGCCAGATAGCCTCGGCTGTACTTGTGGTCGGCGGGTCCCGGCGAGGGCAATGCTGGCCTTCCGATCGCGTGGAGCCGGCTTCGAACCTGGACTCCGATGTCGGCCACGACCAGCCTCCCCATGTGCCGGGCTGAGGGCTGCAGCAGGTGCGAGGGCTTCAGCGCTCCGAACGTGACCGTCAGATCGTAACCAGGCACCCGCGAGAGGATTGCGCCATCGTCGGTGGCGACGCCGCTGGGAAGGTCGATTGCGATCCGAACCGACGCTCGGTCACTCAGCCTGACCAGCTCCGAAGCGACCTCCGGATCGAGCGGGCGCGCCAGGCCGGTACCGAACAAGGCGTCCACCAACAGCGGGGCTGACTCCGCCTCGATGAGGGTCTCGACTGCCCCGTCCCAGCCGGAGCGGGCCCAGCGCGCCGCCTCACTTCGTGGCTCGTCCAGCGCCGCCACCCGCACGTGCGAGCCGCGCGCCTTGAGGTGCCGGGCGATCGCATAGCCGTCGCCGCCATTGTTGCCCGGGCCGCACAGGATCAGGGTCGGCAGCGGCCCGGCAAAGCGCCAGATCGCCTCGGCAGCAGCGGCTCCAGCGCGCTCCATCAGGGTCTCCACCGAGGTGCCGGAGTCGATCGCCCGCTGCTCGGCGGAGCGCATCTCGGCGGCGGTGAGGATGAAGCGGGTCACCTGACGCGCCCCCAATAGGCTTCCAGCCCCCGCGCCAGAGCCTCGGAGCCGAGCAGGTCGTCGAAGGCCAGGTCCTGCCCCTCGTCCTGACGAATGCCGGCCTCCCCCAGACCGACCCCGCGCTTCAGAGTCCTCAGGCTTTCCGGGTCGTTCGCGGCAATGGCCTCCGCAAGTGCCGCGGCGGCCTCGGCCGCTCCGCTTTCCATGAAAAGCTCAGCAAGTGCGATCCTGGCAGCCTCCGCTCCATCGATGGTGGCGGCGCTGAACAGCAGCCGAGCCGCCTGCCCCGGCCCAACCAGCGACACGAGCCGGTGCACATCCTCCTGCGGGTATGAGATTCCGAGCTTGGCCGGAGTGATCGCGAACTGAGCGCCCCCTCCGGCGATCCGGATATCGCAGGCCATCGCGAGCGCCACTCCGGCTCCGTAGCAGGCGCCCTCGACCAGCGCGACGGTGGGCACGGGAATCTCCCTCAACCGGTCGAGGCCGCCCCGCATCGCGAGCCGAAACACCGTGCGCGCCTCGGAATCCTCCTGGAACTTGCCGAAATCGGAAATGTCCGCGCCAGCGCAGAATGCGCCGCCGGGGATCCCCGACACGATCAGCCCCCTCGCGCCCTCCGCCACCGCCCGCTCCGCCGTAGCGGCAAGCTCGCTCCACCCGTCCAGCGGAATGGCGTTGCGCACTTCCGCCCTGGAGAGGACGAGTCGGGCGACCGAGCCTTCGACGCTGAGATCGAACATGCCGGAGCTCCTATCGCAGCGAAGTCGCGAGCGTCCACCACCGCGCATCCGAGGCGGCGATCGAGGCGGCGGCTGAGTCACGGTCCTCCCCGCGCTCGAACAAGGCGAAGCAGGTCGCTCCGGATCCCGACATTCGCCTCAACGTGACGCTGCCCAGCGAGCCAAGCAGGTCCAGCACCTCCCGCACCACCGGCACCGCCGTGCAAGCTGGCTCTTCGAGGTCGTTGCGCCAACTCGGCGGATCTTCCCCCAGCGGCCCGCGATCCACTCCGTCCCACCTCGCGAACACGGTAGCCGTTGAGAGCTGGACCCCTGGGTTCACGAGCAGCAGCGGCGTCCCCGCGAGGCGGGTCCCGTCCAGCGTCGCAAGCCGGTCTCCCCTTCCGGTCCCCCGCGCCAGTTCGCTCCGCAGGCAGGCCGGAACGTCCGCGCCGAGGCCGGATGCGATCTCAAGCAGCACATCCTCCTCAAACGGAAGCTCCCACCACCGCACCAACAGCCGCAGCGCGGCCGCTGCATCCGCCGAGCCGCCCCCGATCCCAGCCGCGACCGGCAGTCTCTTGTCCAGGGTCAGAGCCGCGCCCCGGGAAACGCCGTAGCGGCTTCTAAGCGCTTCCGCCGCTTTCGAGACCAGATTGTCCCTGCCTAGCTGGCGACCAAAGGGACCCGTCACCTCCAGGCTCAGCGCGTCCGCGTCTTCCACCTCCAACCGGTCGCCGTCCTCGGCAAAGGCGAACAAGGTTTCGATCCTGTGATAGCCGTCCGGCTCCCTCGCCCGCACGTGAAGCGCCAGGTTGATCTTGGCGTAGGCGACCTCCTCCATCAGGGGGAGGCGAGCTCCGGAGTCAGGCCGACCTCGATCTTCGAACGGAGCCGCTGAGCGTCCTTCCCTTCCGCGAACAGGAGCGCCGCTCCCCAGGCGTAGCGCGCCTCGAAGCGACGGCCGGCCCGGTAGTAGGCATCGCCGAGATGCTCGTTGATCTCGGCGTCCGCCGGAGCAGCCGAAGCGGCCCGCTCGAGCAATTCGATCGCTTTCGGCATGTCGCCCTGGAGGAAGTAAGCCCAGCCGAGCGAGTCGGTGATCTCCGGGCTGTCGGGAGCGAGCCTGCTCGCCTCGGTTACCAGCTTGATCGCCTCCGCCACATTCTCGCGCCTCTCCAGCTGTGCGTAGCCGAGATAGTTGAGCACGAGCGGCTGCTCCGGCGCCAGCCTGTAGGCTGTCTCAAGCTCCACCTTCGCCTCGGGCCACCGGTCGGCCTGCTCCAAAGCGCCGCCCCTTAGGAAGTGGAGGGTCCATTCGGGCTCGGAGCCGCGGCCGTGGCGACGGAAAGCGATCGCTCGTTCGAACGCCGCCGCTGCTTCGTTCAGCAGGTCGAGCTCCGAGTAGAGCATCCCAAGGCGCGTCCATTCAGCAGACGTCGCACCCGGCGAGGCCGCCGCGGCCCTCGCCCTTGCAAGCGCGGTCTGCTGCTGACCGCTGGCGGTGAGCAGCCTGATCCGGGCGTCCTCGGCCGTGGCCGCGAAGGGATCCGCCGCCTGGACCCGATCGAGAGCAGCCAGGGCCGGGCCATGCTGCCCTTTCGCCGCGAGGAGTTGAGCAGCGACAAGCCAGGTTTCGCTGTTTTCCGGCGCGAGGAAGGTGGCGACCCGGGCCAGGCGCAACGCCAGGTCGTTCACGTCCTGGCGGGTCAGATCCCCCGAGAGCCGAACCAGATATTCGGCGACTCCCGCCGACGGAGTAGCGATGGCGCCGGGGAGCGGCCTCCGCGCCTCCACCAGCCGCCGCGCCGCCGCCAGCGCCGGGGCATCGCCGGCGAGAAGCGTCAGCGCGCCTTGCGGGTCACCCGATCGCTGGAGAAGCGCCGCGCCCGCGATCCGAAGCCGCTGCTCCCGAAACCCCTCCCCCTGCGTAATGGCAAGGAGCTCCTGGACCCCTTGCTGTCGATTCCCGGTCGCAAGGAGAAGCAGAGCGCGATGCTCGGCCGAATAGGCCTTGGCGAGCGGGTTCGCCTCCCCGGCCTGCAGGGCCGTGAAAGGATTGCCCCTGCGCATGCCGACGGCGAGCCAGGCCCGAAGCGCCGGAGCCAGGAACCCGAACGCCTCGTCCCTCGCCAAGGCCTCGATGTGGAGCGATGAGCGCTTCCAGTCGCGCCTGCTGAGAGCGTCGGAGAGAAGCATCAGGCGAGCCTCCGCACCCGCCGACCCCGTTCGCTCCAGAACCGTGGCGGCCCGGAGCGCAAGCTCTCGGTCTCCTGCGGCAAGCGCCTCGGCCAAGGTCCTGGAGGCGAGGAGCTCGTTGCCGGGCGAGGCTTTCAGCACGGCGGCATAGGCCTTGGCGGCTTCCGCCGACTGTCCCGAACTGGCCGCGGCCCGGGCCCTTGCATAGGCGTGTAGCGGGGAGATCGTCTCGCGCGCCGACGCGGCTCCGCCCGCGCAGGCGATCAGGGCGCCGGCCAGGAGCGCTCGCAACGCCGGCTTACATATTGGGGTAATTCGGGCCTCCTCCGCCTTCCGGCACCACCCAGTTGATGTTCTGGGTTGGATCCTTGATGTCGCACGTCTTGCAGTGGACGCAGTTCTGGGCGTTGATCTGCAGCCTGGGCCTCCCGCCCTCCTCGATGAACTCATAGACTCCCGCGGGGCAGTAACGCTGCTCAGGCCCCGCATACTCGGGAAGATTGACCTCCGTGGGTATCGAGGGGTCCTTCAGCGTCAGGTGAACCGGCTGGTCCTCCTCGTGATTGGTGTTTGAGAGGAACACCGATGAGAGCTTGTCGAAGCTGATCACTCCGTCGGGCTTCGGATAGGCGATCGGCTTCACCATGTCGCTGCGCCACAGAGTCTCGTGGTCCGGGTGGTGCTTCATGGTGAAGGGCAGACCCATCTTGAGCTGGCGCATCCACATGTCGGTGCCTGCCAGAAGCGTTCCGACCGTCCCGCCGTAGCGCGCCACCATCGGCTCTACGTTCTTCACCTTTTTAAGCTCGTCAGCGACCCAGCTCGAATGAAGAGCGCTGTCGTAGGCCTCCAGCGAATCGTGCTCGCGCTCCGCTCCGATCGCCTCGAACGCGGCTTCGGCGGCAAGCATGCCTGATTTCATCGCCGTGTGGCTGCCCTTGATCCGGGGCACGTTAACGAAGCCCGCCGAGCATCCGATCAGGGCTCCGCCCGGAAAGGCGAGCTTCGGGATTGCCTGGTAGCCGCCCTCGTTGATAGCCCGGGCGCCGTAGCTCACTCTCCGGCCGCCTTCCAGGATGGCCCGGATGTCCGGATGCTGCTTCCAGCGCTGGAACTCTTCGAACGGGGAGAGGTACGGATTGCGGTAGTTGAGGGCGACCACGAAGCCCAAGGCCACCTGGTTATTCTCCTGGTGGTAGAGGAACCCTCCGCCCCAGGCGTCCTCGAGAGGCCAGCCCTGGGTGTGGATCACTCGGCCCGGCACGTGCTTGACAGGATCGATGTCCCAGAGCTCTTTCAAGCCGATTCCATAGACTTGCGGCTGGCTATTCGCATCGAGGCTGAAGATCCGCTTTAGCTCCTTGGTGAGGTGCCCGCGCGCCCCTTCCGCGAAGAAGGTGTACTTGCCGTGCAGCTCCATCCCCGGCTGGTAGTCCGGCTTGTGGGTGCCGTCCCGAGCCACTCCCATGTCGCCCGTCGCCACACCCTTCACCGCGCCGTTCTCGTCGAACAGCACTTCGGCGGCCGCGAAGCCGGGGAAGATCTCCACCCCGAGCGCTTCCGCCTGCCCCGCAAGCCAGCGGCACAGATTGCCGAGCGAGACCGTGTAGGTCCCCTTGTTGCTCATGAACGAGGGCATCATCAGGTGCGGAAGCGAATATTTCTTCTTGGCCGTCAGCACCCAGTGAAGGTTCTGGGTCACCGGGACGGTCAGCGGGCTGTCCATCTCCTTCCAGTTGGGAAGCAGCTCGTCGAGCGCGCGCGGGTCGACGACGGCCCCGGAAAGGATATGAGCCCCGACTTCGGACCCCTTTTCAAGGATGCAGACGCTCAGCTCCCGCCCAGATTCCTCGGCCAGCTGCTTCAGCCGGATGGAGGCGGCGAGCCCTGCAGGCCCTGCGCCGACGATCACCACATCATAGGCCATGGACTCACGTTCGGACATTCACGCTCTCCGTCTATCGCTGCCAGGACTCAGGTCGTCGCAAACAGCAAGCCATCCGCAGATAAGCGAGCGGTTTCGGGTTGACCACCCCGCCTTCACCTGACTCTCATAAGCTCGTGGAGCGGGGAAACGATCCATTATCCCATGCGGCCGCCGCAAGCGCGCTGCAGTGGTGGAACGATGCCGGCGTCGATGTCCTGATCGACGAGGCGCCTCGCGACTGGCTGCGCC
>DASYWC010000056.1:0-12199 GCA_035936615.1 Allosphingosinicella sp.
CGGTGAAGGGCGGCAAGCGTTTCGGCTTTGCGGCTCTGGTCGTGGTCGGCGACGGCAAGGGCCGTGCCGGCTTCGGCAAGGGCAAGGCCCGCGAGGTTCCGGAAGCGATCACCAAGGCGACTGCGGCCGCGAAGCGCGCGATGGTCCGAGTGCCGCTGAAGGACGGCCGCACTCTGCACCATGACGGCAACGGCCACTTCGGCGCCGGACGGGTGACGGTTCGAACCGCTCCTCCGGGAACGGGAATCATCGCCGGCGGCCCGATGCGCGCGGTGTTCGAGAGCCTCGGTGTGGCCGACGTGGTCACCAAGTCGGTCGGCACGTCCAACCCGTACAACATGATCCGGGCGACCTTCGAAGCCCTTGGCGAACAGACCAGCCCCAAGTCGGTTGCTCAGCGCCGTGGCAAGAAGATCGCCGACCTGCTGTCGCGCCGCGCCGGAATGGGCGGTGCGGACGCTGCGGCCGAAGCCGAAGCAGTGACGGAGTAAGCACGATGGCGACCATCAAGATCACCCAGACCGGCTCTCCGATCCGCCGTGCCCCCGATCAGCGCAAGACCCTGATCGGACTCGGCCTCAACAAGATGCACAAGACGGTCGAGCTTCAGGACACTCCCGAAGTCCGCGGCATGATCAAGAAGGTGCAGCATATGGTGTGGGTGGCGGAGTAATTCGTCGCTAAGCCCCTCCCCTTCAGGGGAGGGGGTTGGGGTGGGGGAGTCGTGGCCGCCGATGGCAGTGCCCATTCTCCCCCGTCGGCCCCACCCCTCGATCCCCTCCCCTAAAGGGGAGGGGAAGATTAACAAGCGCGACAAAAGCGAAAGCGAGTGCAGACATGAAACTGAATGAAATCCGCGACAATCCCGGTGCCCGCAAGTCGCGAGTCCGCGTTGGCCGCGGGATCGGCTCCGGCCTCGGCAAGACCGGCGGCCGCGGCCAGAAGGGCCAGACCAGCCGCTCCGGAGTCTCCATCTTCGGCTTCGAGGGCGGCCAGATGCCGCTCCACATGCGGATCCCGAAGCGCGGCTTCAACAATCCGTTCGGAAGCGACTATGCGGAAGTGAACGTCGGAGCGATCCAGAAGGCGCTCGACGCGGGCAAGCTCGATTCCGGCGCCACGGTCGACCACGCGGCTCTCAAGGCCGCCGGCCTCGCCCGCGGCGGCAAGGACGGAGTCCGGCTGCTCGGCAAGGGCACGATCTCGGCAAAGCTCAGCTTCGTCGTCGCCGGAGCCTCCAGGGGCGCGATCGAGGCGGTCGAAAAGGCGGGCGGTTCGGTTCAGGTGATCGAAGTCGTCCCAGCCGCCGAAAAGGCCGCCGCCAAGAAGGGCACCACCCGGGCCGCCGCGAAAAAGGCCAAGGCGAAAGCCTGAACCTTCGGGCACAAGGCTGACAAGCCGCGCCCAGTCACTATATGAGGCGGCGGGGGTAATTAAATCTTCCGCCGCCTGTCTTTTTCGGGGTCGAACAAATCATGGCATCGCAAGCCGAACAATTTGCCGCCAATCTCAGCATGGCGAACTTCGCCAAGGCGACCGATCTCAAGAAGCGCCTCTGGTTCACTCTGGGTGCGCTCGTCCTGTTCCGCCTGCTGAGCTTCATCCCGCTCCCGGGCATCGACCCCCGCGCTCTGGGCGCCCTGTTCCAGACGACGCAGGGGACGGTGCTCGACTTCTTCAACACCTTCTCGGGCGGAAGCCTGGAGCGGATGAGCCTGATTGCGCTGGGCGTCATGCCCTACATCACCGCCTCGATCGTCGTTCAGCTCGGCACCTCGATGTCGCCGCACCTCGCCGCGCTCAAGAAGGAGGGCGAAAGCGGCCGTAAGAAGATCAACCAGTACACCCGCTACGGAACCGTCTTCCTCTGCGCCATCCAGGGCTATTTCATCTCGGTCGGCCTTGAAGGCTGGGGGCAGGGGACCACCGGCTCGGCCGTTATCGATCCCGGCATGATGTTCCGACTCACCACCGTCATCAGCCTTATCGGCGGCACCATGTTCCTGATGTGGCTCGGCGAGCAGATCACCAGCCGGGGAATCGGCAACGGCGTCTCCCTCATCATCATGGCCGGGATCGTCGCCCAGCTCCCGACCGCTCTCGCCCAGGTGTTCGAGGGCGGACGCACCGGCTCGCTCTCGCCGATCGTGATCATCGGAGTCCTCGCCCTGGCGCTGGTGCTCATCCTCGCCATCTGCTTCATGGAGCGTGCCCAGCGCCGCGTCCTCATCCAGTACCCCAAGCGCCAGACCGCCCGCGGCCAGATGCAGCAGGAGCGTTCGCACCTTCCGCTCAAGATCAACACCGCGGGCGTGATCCCTCCTATCTTCGCCTCCTCGCTGCTCCTGATGCCGCTCACCATCGCCCAGTTCGCCGGCAACCGGACGGAGGGGGAAAGCGCCTGGGGCGACTTCATCATCACCGTCACCACCGCTCTCCAGCAGGGGCAGCCGCTCTACATGCTGCTCTACGCGGCGGGGATCATCTTCTTCTGCTTCTTCTACACGGCCGTGGTGTTCAACCCGGAGGAGACCGCGGACAATTTGAAGCGCTACGGCGGCTTTATCCCCGGAATCCGGCCGGGCAAGCGGACCGAGGAATATCTCGACTATGTGCTGACGCGCATAACCGTGGTCGGCGCTGCCTACCTGACCGTCATCTGCCTCGTTCCAGAGTTCCTGATCGCCCGGGCCGGCATTCCTTTCTATCTCGGCGGGACCAGCCTGCTCATCGTCGTGAACGTGACGATGGACACGGTGACCCAGATCCAGAGCCATCTCATCGCCCACCAATATGGCGATCTCATCAAGAAGGCGAAGCTGAAGGGCGGCCGGCCGCGCGGCTAGCGGCCGCTAGAGGGACGCTGGTCATGAACATCATCCTGTTGGGTCCTCCAGGCGCCGGCAAGGGCACCCAGTCCAGCCGCCTGGAGCAGGAGCGCGGGATGGTCCAGCTCTCCACCGGAGACATGCTCCGGGCGGCGGTCGCGGCGAAGTCGCCCGTCGGGCTTCAGGCCAAGGCGGTCATGGAGGCGGGCGATCTGGTCTCGGACCAGATCGTCACCGGAATCCTCTCCGAGCGGCTCGACGCCGACGACGTGAAGCGCGGCTTCATCCTCGACGGCTATCCGCGCACCGAGGCCCAGGCGCGCTCCCTCGACGTTTTGCTCTCCGAAAAGGGAATGAAGCTCGACCGGGTCATCGAACTGGTGGTGGACGAGGATGCGCTCGTCGACCGGATCACCGGCCGCTTCACCTGCGCCAGCTGCGGCGAAGGCTATCACGACCGGTTCAAGCTCCCTGCCTCGCCCGGCACCTGCGACATCTGCGGCTCCGGCACTTTCAAGCGGCGCCCGGACGACACCGAGGACACGGTTCGCAACCGCCTCAGCGAATACCGGACCAAGACCGCTCCGATCCTCCCCTTCTATGAAGCGAGAGGCCTCGTCAGCCGGGTCGACGGAATGGCTCCGATCGGCGAGGTCAACGACTCAATCGAAGCGATCCTCGACGCCTCCTGAAGCCCCACGGTCGCCCGCCCGCTCGCGGCCGTGAACCCCTTGCCGCCCGCGAACGTTCACCTCATCCAAGCAAGGGAGGCCCCGTGTCGGACGACGCTCCAGTGACCATCTACATGCCGCTCGTCCACTCCTCGGAATGGCGCCCGGTCAAGGCCATCCGCCAGCGCGAGGACATCTACTGCATCCTGGGGCCCATGCCGCAGGACGAGGAGTGGAAGTATCCTCCCGGCTCCATGGTCCGCCGAAAGCCCAAGATCCTCCCCAACGGCAAACAGGAAATGATCGCCGCCGACATAGAAGCGAAGCCGTAGCCTTTAGTCACCGGCCCCCTATGCTGCCGCGTTCGTCGGCATGCAGGGACCGCCTGTTGGTGGTGCCGAAGCCTTCATAGGTGACCAGCGGTTCGTCCACTCCGGGTCCGTGCACGTAGCGGCGCGGCGGCAGCGGCGCCGCTGTCCTTCTCGCTGACATGGCTCATTCCATCATAGCCGAACCTCGGGCCGCCGAACACTTCGTGCAGCCGCATCAGCGGGTCGTAGTTCAGCTAGTGCGTGCCGGCCTGCGTCATCGACTTCAGCAAGTTCGGAGGTGTCGGTAAAGCTGCGCGTGCCGTGGTTGAGGTTGCTGCGCCCATCGTGCGCGATCTTCGCGCCCGCGTGCCCCCTCATCGCCCGGAGGCGAGTAGTCCTCCAAGGCCCTTTCTGGCGCCGGTAGGCGGGTTGTGAAGCGATAGCGGTCACGACACCCTCATGAGCTGTGACGCGAACTAAGCCTTCCATCAACACAGCAATCAATCAGCGACAGCTATTACTTCGTACAGTGCATTTTTGAAGAAGGCACGCTTCAATACTGCCCCTCGATTCCCCCCATGTCGGAGATTCGCGCCCCTTTTGACCTCCTCGATGTCGTCGGTTTCATGCACGAGACGGAGCGGCACGTCTCCGAAAAGGCCACGCGCTGCCTCGGGCGTCATATGGACGGTATGATCGGCAAAGGGTCCAATCTCGAAGGGGATGCCCAAGGCCTGCCATCCCGCGTGAAGCGAAGCTACGGCATGGTAGAAGGGGTGGTGGACGTTGACCGTGAAGTAGAGCAGCCCACCTGGCGCCAGCACCCGAGCTATCTCCGAGACTATTCGAGCAGGGCTCTCAGCATGGTCTACGACATTGTGGCACAGCACCACGTCAAATGCATTGTCTTCGAAGGGCAGGTTTTCGCCAAAAGCTGCGACGGTGAGCGCCTGTCCCTGCCAGGCCGGAAACAGGGAGGCATAGTGGTCAGCTAGAGGATCGACGCCGACGCCGCGCGAGGTTCCGAAATAGAAGACCAGGCCCCCGCACCGCTCCCGACTTCGAGCACCCGCGCATCATCTGGGATGGGCTTCACCGCCTCTAGCTTTGTGCGGACCACCTGGGAATGCTCAACCATCGCCGCGATGACTTCGCGTTCGCGCCCCTTAAGCTCGCGCGACTTTCGTCGCTGATATTCCAGCTGCCGGTCCAGGCTTCGCTTTGCTTTCCGCTTCAGTCCACTCTTTAGCACGCTCATTGTGCACTCCGCCGCCACCAAGTTTTGAGCGCTTGCTCTTCGAGGCGTCAATAGCGCGGCGTGTATATGGTTTGTACATGGGATCTTGAAAGGACAGCGCTCCTGGGGCATTGTTCCCCCGCAACTGGAGACTAGCATGGCTCAGCAGCAGGACGAGAAAATCGAACAGCCGAAGCGCGAATGGGTGAAGCCTGAGGTGCTGGCACTTGAGGCAGGATCAGCTGAGGCTGGTGGCGGTGCGGTACCAGATGGGAATGTGCAAATGTCCTAGTCCGGCGGGCTCCTCGTCGACAGACTTTCGCTTCACCATCTTCTTGAGGCTGCATCCCAGGGCCCCCTCTAGCGCCCAAGTGCGCACAGCCAGCAGTTGACCGCGAAACGACCATCCTCAAAGCGCGCCGATTGGCAGGTCACTCTCATCACCTCATGGGACGTCCAGGATGGGAACACCACCAAGCTGTTCTGGACAGGGTCAACATCCAAGTAATCCCCAGGTGAGCCATCCGACCCCAGCCGATGCAGACGAAGCTGGCCGCCGCTGAACTGGCGAGGTTCGGCCTGAAAATAGTAGACGGCGCTAAGCAGCCGCTCATGTCTTCCGCTGTCGTCGCCTCCGACAGGCTTGCGGCCCGGTCCAACTGGGATGTCCGTGTGCCGCGAGAAATGCGCTCCATCGCAATGAGCGACGACCTCAAGCTCGTAGTGATCGACGTTGAAGGCGGACGTCCCGGTCGCGGCAAAGATGGGATCGAGATGCTCTGCGATGCGATCCACGAACCGCGCAGTCCAAGGGCCAAGCTGCCGTGTGCGCTCTGAGATTCGTTTCTTTGGATCGAGCACGCCTCCCGCGATTGTTGAAGGTTGGAACAATCGGCGATGAGCCAGTGTCCATTCGAGAAGCTCGTGATGATCATCTTTCGGGAGGAACCGCTCAAAGCGGCCGATGGGCGGCAGCGGACCTTTGGAAACTGACATTCCGACAGTGTTAGCTCGGCACCCAGTCCCAGGCAATTGATGGGGGGATTGCGGCCGTAGGAGCACGGGTGGAAAGCGGACATTCGCGTTCCGAAGTGCACCTCCGCCATCTTCTCAGCGAACATCTGAAACACCTTCTCCGGATCGCCCAGGTTGATGAGCTGCGGCCGAGCGTCCGGCCGGTGGAGCCACAGGCCCTTCCTTGACCAGCAGCATTGAAGTGCTCATGTGTGCTGGCGTGGACGGAGGCGAACTTCTGTAGGGTCTTCATTCGCCTGAAGCGGGGCATCACCCGCTCTCGTCCTCGAAACGGTAGACCCGAGCCTTGAAGTTATAGAGCCCGATCTGCGGCAGCCAGGTCTGGCCGGTGTAGCCGAACCTCCCCAGCAACGTGCCCGCGCCCTCCGGCCCCTGCGGATTGCCGTACTCCTCGTACCTGTTCACGCCGGTGACGTTGCCGGCGCTGTCGCTGACAGCCACGATGCTTCCGCGCTCGTCCGCATGCAGGAACCGCCGGTCGCCCGTGCCCGCCCCTTCGTACCACACGATCGGCTCGTCCACTCCGGGGCCGTGCACGTAGCGGCGGTTGGGCAGCGGCGCGAGCCCGCCTTCCGAGTTGCTCCTGTTCTCGGCGATCAGGTTCAGCCCGTCATAGTCGAACTGGTCGTAGCGGGTGGTGGCCTGGTCGTAGGTCCAGGACAGCCGCCCCACCGGGTCGTAGGCCATCGACATCACCCCCGCTGCTCCGGTCAGCTGGTTGTCGGCGGTGTAGGTGAACGTGCGCGACCCATCGGAGGTGAGGTTCCCCCGCGCGTCGTAGGTGAAGTTCGCGCCGTTGCGGGCGGCGAGCTGGTTGAGCGGGTTGGGCGTGTCGGTCGTGGTGCCGCTGGTCAGCGCGGCGAACGAGTAGGAGTCGTTGCTCCGGGTGTTGGTGACGATCTGGCTTGCGGGATTGTAGCTGAAGCCCAGCGTCAGGTCGTTCGCGGTCCCGGCCAGGTTCTGGGTCAGGGTCTGGAGCCGCGATACCGGATCGTGCGCATAGTCGGTGACCGTTCCGTTGCCCCTCGTCAGGCTGGTTCGCCGGCCCAGGTCGTCATAGGCGAACGTGGCGAGCACTCCCACTCCGGTGGTGGCTCCGTTCTCACGGATCCGGGTCATCTCTCCCACGACATTGTAGTCGTAGTCGACGAAGAAGCCCTGTCCTGAGCCTGTCGAAGCGGCGTCCGGATGCGTGAGCCGGGTGCGCCTTCCCGCGATGTCGTAGGCGGAGTGCTTGGTGCCGTGGGCGCTGGTCTCGGCGCTCTGCCGGCCGAGCGCGTCATAGGCGAAGGTCACAGCCGTCACCCCCACCGTGCTCGCCCGGGTCATCCGTCCCAGAAGGTCGTGAGCGAAGGTCCGGTCGTACTCGTAGGTCGCGTTGTTCGGCATGTCCGCGAACGTCAGCCGCCCGAGCGCGTCGTACTGGAGCCCGATCGTCTGCCCGTCGCGAAGCCGCCTGCTGGTGACGAGCCCCGAAGTGCGGGTCCCGCCAGCCAGGCTCTCGTAGGTCAGCTCCTCATAGGTCGGCCCATGCGCAGCAGTCGCCGGATAGGTGGTCCGCTTCAGCCGGCCGTGGTCGTCATAGAGGTAGGTGGTGATGTTGTTCTCGCCGTCGGTCAGGGTCTCGATCTGGCCGTTGAGGGTGTAGGTGCTCGTCACCTCCGCCGCCTCGATCGCCGTTCCGACCGCCACGCGCTGCCGCGTCACCTGTCCCGCCGCGTCGCGGACGATCTTGGAGATCCGGTCGGGTCCGAAGCTTCCCGCCGCGCCTTGTTCGCAGGCCGAGGCAGGGAGAGCCGCGCCGAGGTTCATCCTCTGCGCCACGCACTCCACCCGTCCGAGCGCATCGTAGCCGGTCTGGGTGAGGGCGTAGGTCGTGCCGCCCGCGGTCAGCCGCTGGGTCACCGGCCGGTTGTTGGAGTCGAACGTCATCTCTACGCTCTCGAGCACTGCCATGCCGTCGATGGGAGCGGTGGGATCGCTCATCGTGCCGGCATCCACCCGGCTCACCTGCCCGTCCGGCCGGTAGGTCGCCCGCTGCACCCGGTGCTTGAGCGGCCCCGTTCCGTCCGGATCGGGCGAGATCGTCGCGACAAGCCGCCGCGCCAAATCGTAGCGGTAGCGGCTATAGTCGTTGAACGCGCCGTCTCCCGCGAGGGGCCCGTCCACCCCGACGAGATTGCCCACCGCGTCGTAGGCCATGGCCCGCGTGGCCGTAAGGCTTCCGTCGCCGGCTCCGGTCGAAACGCTGGTCACATTGCCGTTGGAGTCATAGGCGAGGCTGGTCTTCACCTCGTCGGCGGTGCCCGCGCACGAAGCCTGCGTCTGGCAGGCGGAGAACCAAGTGAGCTGGTACTCACCGTGGACCTCCTGGTAGCCGAAGCGGGTCTGCGGCCGAACTCCGTTTGGAGCCGCAGGCGCGGTCACGCTCACCACTCCGCCGTGAGTCTGGTCGTACGCATATTCGGTGACGTTGCCGCGCTCGTCGGTGGTCGAAAGCGGCTTGTTGCAGGTCTTGGCGTTGGCGCAGGTCGACTCGAACGCCGCGCTCGTCACGATCGGGGGAAGCGATGCGCCCTTGGCGACTCGCGTCGTCTGAGTCCTGTTGCCGCGCGCGTCGTAGCTGTATTCGACATAATTGCCCTCGGGCGACGTCACGCGCTTCAGGTGCCCCTGGTCGTAGGTGAAGCTGGTGGTGCGGTTGAGCTCGTCCTTGACCGACACGATCTGGCCGGTCTCCTCCTTGCCCTTCACCACCTTCTGCCCCGCGGGGCTGGTGATCGTCGTCACTGCGGTGAGGTCCACGCCTGTGCCTTCTAAGGCCCGGCTGTATCCGGTCGTCACTCCGTCCTTGGTCACCGATTGTACGCCCTCGTCGGGCGCATAGCTGATCGTGATGTCCGCGTTCGCGCTGCCCGGCCGCTTGATCGCGCTCAGGCGGCCCACAGAGTCGCGGGTGATGTGCACTGCCGGCCGGCCTGGTCGGTCAGGGTCAGGGTGTTGTCCGGCTGCGAGTAAGCCATTGAGGGGCACGCCGTGCCGCAGGACACAACCGCGTTGGCGAAGGTGACTCCGGTCCTTCTTACCCAGTCCTCGCCCGGACTGGAGCCGCTTCCGGGGTTGTCGGTCGCGTAGTTGACGGTGAAGGAATAGCCGGTCGAGCTGGTCACGCCCTGGAAGCGGTAATGGCCGGTGCACGTGCCGAAGCTGCAGTGATCGTAAAAGCCCCAGTTGAGCGTGAAGGTCGTTCCATTGGGTTTGGTCACCGACACCGGGATGTAGCAGGCGCGGAATGCCTCCGCGTTCCCTTGGGGGCAAGCGTCGCCCCACAGCTCGCCTCCGCCTGGGCTTTTGGTCCGGTGGTCGATCGTGGTCCCGTCCCTCGATGTGTAGCGGTAAGTGTTGGTGCCGGTCTGAGTGAGCGAGGCGCCGTCCGCCTTGACCGGCGTGAACGCCGATCCGCTTTGAGCGAAGCTGTCCGATATGGTTCCGAACTGGGCGTACCAGATCATGCCCGCGCCGGTCTCCTCTACGTAGAGGCCGCCGCTCCAATTGTCGGTCCAGGCGCCGGTGCCGGCCCAGTGCCGAACGAAGCTCACAGCTCCGTCGCCTGCGCCGATCGCTCCTTCCAGAACCGAGAAGTTGAACGTGCCGCTGATCAGGTTGACCCCGTTGTCATCGACGGCGCTGCGTATGGGCGGCGGCTCGCTCGCCACCGGCTCCGGCGGCGGCGGTTCGCTGGTCTGCGCCTGGGCGGGCGCGACCAGGCAGGTGCCGGCGAGCAGCGCGCAGGCGAGGGTGGATGCAAAGGCGCCGCTTTTGCGGGCGCGAGTTGGGGCTTTCGCCCGGGAGGACGTTTTCATGTCGGTCTTCTCCAAAAAATTCTAGGTCGCGGCCGGGCCGCCTTCGTTTTTCATCCTGAGCCTGTCGAAGGGCCCTCCCGCTGCCCTGAGGGGCAGGGGGTGGGGCGGGCTGTCCCCCCGCGGGATCAGCTCGTGGTCTTGACGAGCCGGTTGTCCGCCTTGTCGAGCGTGTAGCTGGTGGTATTGTTCACCGGCCCGGTTCGCTGGACCTGGACCAGCCGTCCGCGGACGTCGTAGCTGTAGCTGATCGTCTCGGCCGCCAGCGCCGGAGCCGCGCACGAAGCCGCGGCCGCAACGCCGAGCACTATTCCAAATCGTCTCATCATCTCTCTCCGCTCATCCTGAGCCCGTCGAAGGGTTCATCCTGACCCCGCCGAAGGGCCTGTCCTGAGCCCGCCGAAGGGCCTGTCCTGAGCCCGCCGAAGGGCGAGTCGCCTGTTGGAACATAGGTAGAACAGGCGAAATCCTATTCCGCAAGAACCTTTTTACCAGTACGGTTAAAAATAGGATTTGGAGGTGAATTGCGGGTTTTTGCGGACCTTTTCCCGTCCTCCGCCGTCCGCCGGCGGTTTTGGGGCATCCGCCACGACTTTTCGGCCATCCCCCCGCGGCTTTCGCCCGCACCTCCTCGCGCATTCGCTTGACTCGGGCTCGGGGCCCTCCTATTTGCCTCTCATCCCGTCAGACCGGTGTCCGGCCGCGCATTTGCACGCGTCGGCTTTGTCCGTTTCTGCCCGGGTCACGACAGCGCTGAGATGGGCCGGTAGCCATCCGTCCCGTGGAGCAGGAGAAGAAAATTATGGCACGAATTGCAGGGGTTAACATCCCTTCGAACAAGCGCGTCGAGATCGCGCTCACCTACATCCACGGCATCGGCCGGACCAAGGCCAGCGAGATCACCGCCAAGCTCGGAATCGCCCCCGAGCGCCGGGTGCAGGACCTGACCGACCACGAGGTCCTCCAGATCCGCGAGACGATCGATGCGGGCTACCAGGTCGAGGGCGACCTTCGCCGGACCGTCGCGATGAACATCAAGCGCCTGATGGACCTCGCCTCCTACCGCGGCCTCCGCCACCGCAAGGGCCTGCCCGTCCGCGGCCAGCGAACCCACACCAACGCGCGCACCCGAAAGGGCAAGGCCAAGCCGATCGCCGGCAAGAAAAAGTAAGCGGTCCTTCGAGTCCTTCGAGACGCGGCTTCGCCCTTCGACAAGCTCAGGGTCAGCCGCTCCTCAGGATGAGCGGGTAGGATTTAGGTTTAGGGATTTAGAGTCATGGCACGTGAACCGCAGCGCATCAGAAGGCGCGAGAGAAAGAACATCACGGCCGGCGTCGCGCACGTCAACGCCAGCTTCAACAACACGATGATCACGATCACCGACGCTCAAGGCAATGCGATCGCCTGGTCCAGCGCCGGGATGATGGGCTTCAAGGGCAGCCGCAAGTCGACTCCCTACGCGGCCCAGGTCGCGGCCGAGGACGCGGGCAAGAAGGCTGCCGAGCACGGCGTTCGCACCCTCGAGGTCGAGGTCAAGGGCCCGGGCTCCGGCCGCGAGAGCGCTCTTCGCGCGCTTCAGGCCGTCGGTTTCCAGATCACCTCGATCAGGGACGTAACCCCGATCCCGCACAACGGCGTCCGCCCCTCCAAGCGGCGCCGCGTGTAGCATTTCGGCCGAAGTGGTAGTTGACCTACGGTCGACTACGTCTCGGCCGAGGTGAAGAAGTAGAAGTTAGAGAAATGGGAAGCGGACGCGCCTCCCCAACGCCAGAGGAACGACATGGCTGTAAACGCGAAAAACTGGCAGGAAATGAAGAAGCCCAACGCCCTGGAAAAGAAGTCCGGCGGCGACAGCAGGCGCAAGGCGACCTTCGTCGCGGAGCCCCTGGAGCGCGGCTTCGGCCTGACCCTCGGCAACTCGCTCCGCCGGGTGCTCCTCTCCTCGCTCCAGGGCGCAGCGGTCACCTCGATGCGGATCGAGGGCGTGCTCCACGAATTCTCCTCGCTCCAGGGCGTTCGCGAGGACGTGACCGACATCGTCCTCAACGTCAAGCAGATCGCGCTGCGCATGGAAGGCGACCAGCCGCGCCGCCTGCAGCTTTCGGCGACAGGGCCCGGCGAAGTCACCGCCGGCCAGATCGCGACCACCGGCGACATCGAGGTGATGAACCGCGACCTGGTCATCTGCCACCTCGACGAGGGCGCCACTCTCAACATGGAGCTCACCGCCGAAGTCGGCAAAGGCTATGTGCCCGCG
>DASYWC010000057.1:0-18062 GCA_035936615.1 Allosphingosinicella sp.
GGTCCGGAATGCCCGGCTTGGAAAGCTTCAGGACGTCGAGCCCCTGCTCGAAGGCACGGACGGCGCGGCCGTGGAGCATCTCCTGCTGGCGCTTGAACAATATGTCCCAGACCCTGTGCTCTTCCGGCGTGAACCGCTCCCATCGTTGCGGGATCGTCCAGTCGGCCGCCGCTCCCGGAGGAGGCGCCGACGGGCAAGGCGCCGCCATAGCCGCTGGTTCGTTGATCGTGTCGTTGAACATGGTTGGTCTTTCGTTCAAACAAGAAAAACCCCGCCCGGAGGTCCGGACGGGGAATGGTGTAAATCGCTGAGCTTATGTCTTCGCGTTTACTCCGGACCCGCCCGAGCGAGGGAATAAGCGCAGTAATAGACGCCGCCCGCCGCAGGTGCGGGAACGAGGCTTTGGGCGGCCGGCAAGTGCATGAAACTGCTCATCACTTTCCACTTGGGGCCTCTGCAGCGCATTGTCAACGGACGCCCATTTCATTGAGCAGGCGGCGGGCACCGTCCACCTTGTCCATCGTCCACAGCATGAAGCGGCTGTCGACATGGATCGTGCGGTTGATCGTCGGATCGTACATCCAGTCCGAAACCACGCCCTCCAGGGTACCGTCGAAAGCAAGCCCGACGAACTCGCCCTTGGCGTTGAGTGTCGAGGAGCCCGAATTGCCGTTGGTGATGTCCACCGTCGACATGAAGTCGACCGGAAGCGTTCCTAGGTCCGGAGCGACCCAGCGGCCGTAATCCTTCGCCCTGATAAGGTCGATCACCTTTTGCGGAGCGTCGAAATCGCCCTTGCCGGTATGCTTCGCCGCAAGCCCTTCGGCGGTCGTGAACGGAGTCCACACCTCCCCGTCCCTGGCCTTTCCGGTCACCTTGCCGTAGGTGAAGCGGAGCGATCCGTTCGCGTCCGGGTACATGTTACGGCCCTGGCTTTCGGCAAAGGCGAGCATGCCCTGCATGTAGGCCGACCGGGCCGCCTGCAGCTTGCCGGAGCGCTCCTTGTTCTCCCGCTCGCGCGCGATGTCGCGCGCATACATGGCGACGGCGAGCTGGATGAATGGATCGCTGGACGCCTCGAACTCGGCGGGGTTCTTGTTAAGCCACCCAAGCCGGCTGGCCGTGTCGCCGAGCTTCGTCTCCGCATAGAGGCGGTCCATTCCGATCTGCGCGAGCTTCGCCTCGAAGGCGGAATCCCGCTTGTCCGCGGGAGCCTTTCGGTACTCGGTCAGCGCCTGCTCGAATAGCGCACGGTCGACCTTGGGCGAGAAGCGCCGCTCGATCTGGGTCAGCCTCTGCTCGGTCGCGAGCTTGTCGCGGTCCTGGTAGCCGCTCTCGCGCTGAGCGTCCGCCTTCTGGCGCTCCTTGGACCAGCGGTAGAGGTTTCGGGCCGCGCCCAGAAGCTGAGCCCTGGACAAGGTCCCCATGCGCACGTTGTTGAGCGCGTTCGCGTTCGTCTCCGCGACCAGCGCATCCAGAGCCGCAGGATTGTACTTGCGCTGGCGGGCCGGGTCGGCGGCGATCCACCTCCGATATTCGGCCTCCTGAGCCTCCTTGCGGGCAGCAAGGTTGATCCGGTCGGCACCCGCCATCTCGCCGATATACTTCTTCTTGAAATTGTCCGCGCCCGCCAGGATCGACGCGTACTTGATCGCCGCATCCTTATCGCCGGCGGTCGCTTTCTCGATGGCGTCCGAATAGTCGTTGAGCAGCTTCTGCTGCACCGGAAGCAGCTCGGCGAAATTGAACTTCGCCTCCGCGGCGGTGAGGAGTCGGCTGGTCGTGCCCGGGAAGCCGGCGACCATCACGAAGTCGTTTTCCTTCACGCCCTGCTCAGCGATCTTCAGCCATGACTTGGGCTTGTAAGGCACGTTCTGCGCGGAGAAGGGCGCGGACGATCCGTCAGGGGCCACATAGGCGCGGTAGAAGCCGAAATCGCCGGTGTGGCGCGGCCACATCCAGTTGTCCGTCTCTCCGCCGAAATTGCCGATCCCGCCGGCGGGGGCATAGACCAGCCGCACGTCCTTGATCTCAAGCTGCTGCTGCAGGAAATAGGTCGCTCCCCCATAATAGGCGCGAACGTCGCAGCGGCGGTTCGGCTGCTTCTCGCAGGCCGAGATCAGCGACTTGCGGTTCGCCTCCAGCTGCTCGAAACGCGCAGTGCCGCCGAGCTGGGGAGTGACTCCGCGGTTCATCTCCGCAGTGACATCGCGAAGGTCCTCGATGACAAAGATGCGCGTGCCGGGCGCCGCAGGAACCTCGTCGCCCAGCTGCTGGGCGAGGAAGCCGTTGGTCAGATAATCCTGCCCCGGCTTGGAATTGTACTGGATGGATCCGTAGACGCAGTGATGGTTGGTCGCGACCAGCCCCTGCGGGCTGAGAAAGGCCGCCGAACAGCCGCCGAGCGACGCGATCGCGTTCATCGGCGCCTTCTGGAGGTCGGCCAGCGTCGCCGGATCGAGCTGCAGGCCTTTTTGCTTCAGAACCGCAGCTAGGCTCGGCGTCTGGCGCGGAAGCCACATGCCTTCGTCGGCTGCCGCCGGCGACGCGAGCAGGACGGCGAGCGTCGAGAAACCCGTCAGATGTCTTTTCATGCTTGATCCCGATGTCTTTGATTTCATTGCAGCTTTGCCAGATCGGCGGGGACACGCGTGCCACAGCTAACCTGTCTCTAGCGTGAGCGATAGCAACATCGCAATCCGCCGCCGCTCTTGTTATGGGACCGGCGCACCAGGAGGAGTTGCGGCTAGGGATGGACAGGAGCGCTCAAAACAGCGGCACTGCGGAGGTCCGCCATGCGCACCGTTTCGACGTCGAGCGGCTTGCCCAGTGGATGTCGCGAGAGATCCACGGCTTCCGGGGCCCGCTCCGGGTGGAACAGTTCAAAGGCGGTCAATCGAACCCGACCTACAAGCTCACCACCCCCGCCCGCTCCTACGTGCTTCGCCGCAAGCCCCCCGGCAAGCTGCTCCCCGGCGCCCACGCCGTCGACCGCGAGTACAGGGTGATCGAAGCCCTCGACCGGCAGGGCTTTCCGGTCGCGAAGCCGCTCGGCCTGTGCCTGGACGAGGAGGTGATCGGAACGCAATTTTACGTCATGGACATGGTCGAAGGCAGGATCTTCTGGGAAGCCTCCTTGCCCCAGCTCAGCCGTGAAGCTCGCCCAGCCTATTTCGACGCGATGAACGAGGCGATCGCGCGCCTCCATCAGGTCGATCCTGAGGAGGCCGGGCTCGCCGACTTCGGTAAGCCCGGAAACTATTTCGAGCGGCAGATCGGCCGCTGGTCGAAACAATATCTCGGCGACGTCGAGGCCGGGCGCGTGCCGGCCATGGACCGCCTGGTCGAGTGGCTGCCCCGGAATGCGCCGGCGGACGAAGGCGAAGCGCGGGTGATCCACGGCGATTTCCGCTGCGACAACATGATCTTCCATCCCACCGAGCCGCGAATCCTGGCCGTCCTGGACTGGGAGCTCTCGACGCTCGGCCATCCGCTCGCCGACTTCTCCTATCACCTGATGATGTACCGGATGCCCGCAGACCTTTTCACCGGCCTCGCCGGTCTGGACCTGCCGGCGCTCAACATTCCGTCGGAAGCGGAGTACGTCGCCGCCTATTGCCGCCGCACCGGCCGCGCCGGAATCCCGAACCTGGATTTCTACGTGGCGTTCAACATGTTCCGGCTTGCCGCAATCCTGCACGGAATCAAGGGCCGCCTCGCCCGCGGCACCGCATCCTCCGCCCACGCCGACAAGATGGTCCACGGGCTGGAGCCGCTCGCGGATCTGGCCTGGCAACAAGCAAGGCTGGCCGGCTCCGGCTAGGCTTTCTCGCAAAAGCGGCGCCTCCCCGAAGGAAGACGCCGCTTCAGAACTCACTTGTCTGAGCTAGTTCGTCGGGAAGCCGCGCTTCCTAAGCAGCGCGTTCACGTCCGGGTCCCGGCCCCTGAAGGCGCGATAGGCCTCCGCTCGATCGGTCTCGTTTCCGGTCGAGAGCAGCGTGTCGCGGAAACGCTGAGCCGTCGCCTTGTCGAACGGATTACCCGTCTCCTCGAACGCCGCCCAGGTGTCGGCGTCCATCGTCTCCGACCAGAGGTAGGAGTAATAGCCCGCCGAGTAGGCGTCGGACGAGAACAGGTGGTTGAACTGCGGCAGCCGGTGCCGCATCACCAGCTCCTTCGGCATTCCGATCTTCGCCAGCGCCTCACGCTCGAACTTGTCGGGATCGACGACTCCGTTCGGGTCCATGTGAAGCATCATGTCCACGATTGCCGAAGACAGATATTCCGCCGTCGCGAAGCCCTGGTTGAACTTCGAGGAAGCCTCGATCTTGTCCAGCAGCGCCTTGGGCATCGGCTGACCCGTCTTGTAGTGCTTGGCGAACTTCGACAGCACCTGCGGGGTCATCAGCCAATTCTCGTTCACCTGACTCGGATACTCCACGAAGTCGCGGGGCGTTGCGCCGAAGCTCGGATAGTAGATGTCAGACAGGAAGTAGTGGATGGCGTGGCCGAATTCGTGGAACAGGGTCTCGGCGTCGTCGAGGCTGATCAGCACCGGCTCGCCAGGAGCCGGCTTCACGAAATTGTTGTTGTTCGAGCCGAGCACGACGTCGTTGCCGAGGAAGCCTGACTGGCTCCGGAACGTCGTCGCCCAGGCGCCCGAGCGCTTGCCGGTGCGGGCATAATCGTCTCGGTAGAAGACTCCGATCTGCTTGCCGGTGTTCCTGTCCGTGACGCTGTAGGTGCGGATGTCCGGGTGCCAGACCGGGACTGTCCCGGTGATTTCCTTGAAGTCGAGCCCGTAAAGCTCACCGGCCGCCCAGTAGGAAGCGTCGATGATGTTGTTGAGCTCGAAGTAGGGCTTCACCTCCTCCTGGGAGAGGTCGTAGCGGTCTTTGCGGACCTTCTCCTGGTAGTAGCGATAGTCCCACGGCTCGATCTTGATGTTCTGACCGAGCTTCTTGGCGAGCGCCTGCTGGTCGCGCACTTCCTCGTTCACTCGCTTGACCGCAGCCGGCCAAACCCGGTTCATCAGGTCCAGCGCCTTGGCCGGGGTCTTGGCCATCGTGTCCTGCATCCGGAAGTCGGCATGGGTGGCGAAACCGAGCAGCTTGGCGCGGTCGGCGCGGAGCTTGACGATCTCGGCGATCACCGGATTGGTGTCGTTGGCGCCGCCATTGTCGCCGCGGTTGACGAACGCCCGCCACACCTTCTCTCGAAGGGCTCGGTTGTCCGCGAAGGTCAGGATCGGATCCACCGCCGAACGGGTGTTGACGATGGCGTAGGTGCCGGCGGGAAGCTTGCGCTCCTTTGCGGCCGACGCCGCGGCAGCCTTGACGTCAGCGGGAACGCCTTTCAGCTCCGCTTCGGTGGCGGTGATGTAGGTGCTCTCGTCGGCGAGCACCTTTTCGCTGAACGTGGAGAAGCGTTCGGCCAGCTTCTGGTTGTAGCCACCCAGCTGCTTCTTCTGATCGGCGCTGAGGGCGGCTCCGTTGCGGACGAGGCTTTCGTAAAGTCTTGTCACCAGCCGTTGCTGCTTCGCGTCCAGGCCGCTTGTCAGGCGCGTTTCGTAGACCGCCTTGATCCGGTTGAAGAGCTTCTCGTTGAACCGGGTCTCGTCGTAAGCGGCCGACAGTTTCGGCGACCATTCCTTGTCGAGCGCCTGATAGGCCGGAGTGGTCATGTTGCTGGTCATCACTCCGAACAGGGACTGGACCCGGCCCAGCCGCCTGCCGACCTTTTCAAGGGCCTCAACGGTGTTGGCGAAGGTGGGCGCAGCCGGGTTGTCGGCGATCGCGTTCACCTCCCGCCGCCGCTCGTCGATCGCGAACTGGAACGCTTCGGGGAACAGCTCCGGAGTGACCTTGTCCCAGGGGGGAACGCCGTCATAGGGACCGGTCCACTCCGCAAGAAGGATATTGTTAGGCACCGCCACCGGCGCCGCAGCGACGGCGGTCGGTTCGGCAAGGCTCTGGGCAGCGCCCGCGTTCATGCTCATGGCGGGCTCGGCCGCGACGTTTTGCTGGTTCATTGTCGTGCAACCACCGAGGACCAGTGCCGTTGCGCTCGCGAGAAGGATAGCCTTCAATTCCAATCTCCAATTGCTGTGAGGCAGCGAGCATCCGGGAGCGGGCTCGGCCTATTCCAGACCTCTTTATACGAGTACGCCTGAACCCAGGGCAACACGGCTGCAATCGACCTTCAACACAAGGGGATAGCACCGGCCGTTCAAATCCGGCATAGCTTTCGAAGTGCATGGGGGAGCCGCATGACCAGATTGGGGGATCGGTGAGTCGTGGCCGCTAGAGCTCTTCCGAGCCCGCCCTACCGGATCCTCTCCGTCATCGGCACTCGTCCCGAGGCGATCAAGATGGCTCCGGTGGTCGGTGCCCTTGCCGCACGCCCGGCCTTGAGCCAGCAAGTCCTGCTGACCGGTCAGCATGCCGGCCTCGCCCCAGGCTTCTCCAAAGCCGCAGTGGACTCGCTGGACCTGGACCTTCGCGACAAGAGCGTGGAGCAGCTTCGCGACAGCCTCACCGAGGCGATTACCGCCTATCTGGCAGCGTCTCCGGCCGACCTCGTTGTGGTCCAGGGCGACACGACCAGCGCCCTTGCAGGAGCGCTCGCCGCCCGGGCCTGCGGCACTCCAGTGGCCCATGTGGAGGCGGGCCTTCGCTCCCACAAGCCGGAGCCGTGGCCCGAGGAAAGCAATCGAGTCCGGATCGACGCCATCGCCGACCTGCTCTTCGCTCCGACCGGAGCAGCCGCCGCCAATCTCGCCGCGGAGCCGGACGTCGCCGGAAGCGTCCACGTCACCGGCAACAGCGGCATAGACGCGCTGCTCCAGGCCTGTGGAGCAAGCCCTCCGCTCTCGGAACCCCGGGCACGACGGACGATCCTCGTCACCTGCCACCGGCGGGAAAACAGGTGCGAGACCCTTGCCCTCATCTGCACCGCGCTGAAGCGACTTGTGGCTGAGATGCCGGTGGAGATCGTATTTCCGCTCCACCTCAACCGGCATACCTGCGCCGCAGTCGAAGACGCGCTGCGGGGAGTCGAGCACATCACGCTTCTTCCGCCGCTCCCATATCCGGAGATGGTGGGACTGATGCAGTCCTGCTGGCTGATCCTCACCGACAGCGGAGGCTTGCAAGAGGAAGGGCCGGCGCTTGGGCGCCCTGTACTCGTCATGCGCAACGAGACCGAACGCACTGAGGCGCCTGCCAACGTCGCGCTGGTCGGCACGGAGCCGGACGCGATCCTCTCTGCGGTCCACCGGCTGCTGATGGACGAAGTTCACTATGCACGGATGTCGCGGCCCGTCCTCCCGTTCGGGGACGGCCAGGCGGCCCCGCGCATCGCCATCTTAATCGAGGATTTCCTCGCCAACGGTGCAGTGGGTGGAGTGCGGCTGGCGCTCTAGCCCCGCCCCTTGCTATGGGCGCGGCCATGTCAAAGGCCTGGAGTCCCGATAGCTGGCAGTCGCTTGAGGCGCGGCAGCAGCCCGATTACCCCGACCCCGCCGCCCTCACCGCCGCGGAGTCGGAGCTTGCCTCCTACCCTGCGCTCACCAGCCTCTCCGAAGCCGGCAGGCTCAAGGCGCAGCTTGCCCAGGCACAGGCGGGGCGCGCCTTCTTCGTCCAGGGCGGAGACTGCGCGGAGAGCTTCGCGGAATTCTCCCCCGCCAATATCGACTCCAGCTTCCGCCTGATCGCTGCGATCGCGGATACGCTCGGCACCGCCTCTGGGCTTCCCGTCATCGCCTCCGCGCGAATGGCGGGACAGTTCGCCAAGCCCCGCTCCACCGGCACGGAGGTCAAGGGAGGCGAATCCCTTCCCGCCTACCGAGGCGACATCGTCAATGGGATCGGCTTCGATCCCGCGAGCCGCGCCCCGGATCCCGCACGCATGTTCCGGGCCTATGCCCAGGCCTATGCCACGCTTTCCCGGCTCCGGACGCTTGCTCACGACGAAGGCACCGCAGTCTACACATGCCACGAGGCTCTGCTCCTCCCTTACGAACAGGCGCTGGTCCGAACGGACGCCGAAAGCGGTGCCGCGTGGGGCAGCTCGGCGCATTTCCTCTGGATTGGAGACCGGACCCGTTTTCCCGGCTCGGCCCATGTGGAGTTCGCCCGGGGCCTTACCAATCCTCTCGGGATCAAGTGCGGCCCGAGCCTCACGCCTGGAGTGCTGCTGCAACTCCTCGAAGCCCTGAACCCCGATCGCGAGGCGGGTCGGATTACCCTCATCAGCCGGATGGGCGCAGGTATCGTTTCGAATGCCCTCCCCCCGCTGATCCGGGCCGTCGAAGCTTCCGGGCATCCGGTGCTCTGGTCCTGCGACCCGATGCACGGCAACACCGTCAAGTCGGCGAATGGCTACAAGACCCGTCCCTTCGAGCGAATCCTCGACGAAGTCCGAAGCTTCTGCGCCATCACCCGGTCCGAGGGCGCGATTCCCGGCGGAATCCATATCGAGATGACGGGACAGGACGTCACCGAGTGCACCGGCGGCAGCGCTCGGGTCACCGAACAGGACCTTGGCGACCGCTATCACACCCATTGCGACCCAAGGCTCAACCCGGCCCAGGCGATGGAGCTGGCGCAGCTGGTGGCCACCCTTCTCGCCCGATGAAACCGCCCAACCGCGGCTTCGTTGAGCGAGCTAATAGGGAGTCCCGACACATGAAAGCCACCTACCTCCTCGCCCTTGCAGCAGCGGCCGCGCTTGCCGCCTGTTCTGAAACCCCTGCGGAAAAAACGGCCGAGCAGCTTGAGGAGGCCGCCGAGCAAAGCGATCCGGCCGCAGCAGCGGTCCTCGAGAACCGCGCCGAGCAGGTGCTCGAGCAGAACAGCACCGCTCCTGCTCAGGGCGCCATGCAAGCCGCGGGCAACGCCCAGATCGGCGCCGGCAACTCAGCCCCTGCGGCTCCGGAGTCCCGGCAAGCCAAGCCACACGCCCCGGGCGATCCGGTCCCTCCGCCCAAGCTCGACACCGGCGGGTAAAGCCCAGGCGCGCCCGGGCACAGCAACGCGATTCCCTTGACAGTCCGGGGCGGCCGGCCATAAGCGGCCTTCCGCACCAAAGCGGCCCCTTCGTCTAGCGGTCAGGACGTCGCCCTCTCACGGCGAAAACACGGGTTCGATTCCCGTAGGGGTCACCAGCCGATCAGGCACCCGATTGCTTAGCCGCCACCTACCTCGGCTCCGCGGCTCGAAGAGCTTCCTCCGTCTCTCTCATATAGTCGCGGGTGATCGGGACTGCGCTCCGCTGCCGGATGTACTGGATCTGGTAGTTCACCATCCCGCCGTGACGGAAAGCGGCAGCGGCCCCGGCCAGGTAGAATTGCCACATCCTAAAGAAGCGCGCGTCGTACAGAGCCTCGATCTCGGCCCTTCGCTCCGCCACACGCCGGTACCAATGATCCAGCGTATAGGCATAGTGCAGCCGCAGAGTCTCGACGTCGGCGGCGATCAGCCTGGCCTTCTCACTGGCCGAGACGATCTCCGAGAGCGCCGGATTGTAGCCGCCCGGAAAGATGTACTTCGCCGTCCATGCGTCGGTCGTACCGGGCTGCCCCATCCGCCCGATCGTGTGAAGCAGCATCACGCCGTCGTCCGCCAGAAGCTCGCGGCACTTCTGGAAGAACGTCCGGTAATGTCGCGGTCCCACATGCTCGAACATGCCGACCGAGGCGATCCTGTCGAACCGTCCCTCCACCCGCCGGTAATCGAGCAGCTCGAACCTGACCCGGTCCGCGACCCCCGCCTCCTGGGCGCGCCGGCGGGCGACCCGCAGCTGCTCCTCAGACAGCGTGATCCCGAGGACGTCCACATCCGCCACCCGGTTCAGGTAGAGCGCCATTCCACCCCAGCCGCAGCCGATGTCGAGCACCCGCTGCCCCGGCTTCAGATGCAGCTTGGACGCGATATGCGCCTTCTTGTCGGCCTGCGCCCGTTCGAGGCTGTTGCCCGGGTCCGTGAAGTAGGCGCAGCTATATTGCCGGTCCGAATCGAGGAAGAGGTCGTAGAGCCGGTCCGACAGATCGTAGTGGTGGGCGACATTGCGCTTGGAGCGCCGCTCCCAGTTCAGCCGGTCCAGGCGCGCAAGCAGTCTCTTCGCGCCCTTTCCCGGCCCCTTCCCCTTGAGGCTGCCCTTTCCCCAGGCGGAGTTGGAGCGGATGAGGTCGATGAGCGCCGCAACATCCCCCTGCTCTATGACCAGGCGCCCGTCCATATAGGCCTCGCCGGCTCCCAGCCTGGGGTCCCTTGCCATGTCGAACGCGGCCCGGCCGTCCGTCAGCCGCACCGCGACAGGCGCTCTCCCCGGCTCCGGGGATCCGTAGCGATATTCCCGGCCGTCATGCCCCGTGACTCGAAGCTCCCCCCGGCGAACGAGGCGCTTCAGCAGCTTATCCAGCATCCACATGCCCGCCCGGTAGCACGCAACCGGCCGTTCCGACAGCACGGGAACAAGATGTTGCGCCCGCCGGTGACTTAGCCGTATAACACGCGGCATGAACTCGGGCTTCTGGTCAGATTCCTCCCCGGCAGCTCCGCTCCCGGTCCCCGACGAACTCGCCCTCCGCAGCAGAGCTTCCCGCAAGAAGCGGCGCTGGGCATATTTCAGGTGGCTGCTGCTCGGCTCCCACTACCTCTACCTGCGCCGTCCGTTCACGCAGCTGCTGTTCTGGGCCACGCTGGGCGGGCTGCTCCTTTGGTGGCTGATCGACCTCACACGAATTCCCGGCCTGGTGCGACGTCACAATGAGCGAGCCCTTGCGAAGCTGATTGACGAGTATCACGACCTTCTGGAGCTTCGAGTCCATAGCGACGCGCAACCGGTCTTCGAGTTGTCGTCTATGCCAGCCGCAGCGCGTACACCATCGGCGCTGGAAACCCGCCCGGCTGCGGTTCTCCTGCTTTCCGGCGCACTGGTCGCCACGGCCGCTCTTTACGTGTTCAACCCGCCACGCCTGTTTCCCGAAGCCGAGTCCTCGGGCGGGAGCCTGCTTGCATTCGGCCCCTTTCCGTAAGCGCCGCTACTTGCCGATATCGTGCCAGCTCTCTTCCTCGATTTCGACGTCGTACTTCCTGGCGGCCCGCTTGATCCGCTCCCACGCCTCGTCGCGCTCCCTGTCGGTGACGCCCTTCACCTGATTGAAGCGGGCGACTGCGGCCCTGACGTGAGCAGCGTCCTCGATCGGCTCCTTGCGCTGCTTCGGGAATGCGAATTCCTTTGGCGGCAGCTTTTCACGTTCCTCTGCCGACAGCTTCGTCATCACCATCCTCCTTCACAGGATTGGAAAAGGCCTGAAGTTACCGCGCACGTCCCGGCACCCAATCGCTGGGAGGCGGATCGTCCTCCGATCCGGCCGAACCTTCCCATCCTCTCCTCTGCCGTTCCTTCTTCCGAAGCTCCTCCGCCGGGGAATCCTCTTCGCTCTTGCTCTTGCTTCCGCTCCCGCCTTGTTCCTTCTCCAGCGTCTCCTTGTCCGTCTGCCGCTCGGTCTCGGCGTTGAGCTCGGCGCCCATCAGCAGGATGTAGGCGGTAAGGTAGATCCAGGTCAGGAACACGATCACCGCTCCAAGCGAGCCGTAGGTCGCGTTGTAGCTCCCGAAATTGGCGACGTAGAAGCCGAACGCCGCAGTCGAGATCAGCCACACGACGGTGGCGATCACGGAGCCGGGACTGATCCATTTCCATTCGGGCTTCGGTCGGTTGGGGGCGTAGCGGTAGATGATCGCCACTCCGAAGCTGACTGCGGCGGCCGCGAGCACCCAGAAGCCGATCTTGAGCAGAGTGTGCACGATCGGAGCCGATGTGGGCAGCAGATGATCGATGAAGCCGAGTACCGAGATCCCCACGACCGCGAGCAATAGCCCGAGCACCGCGCCCACGGTCAGGATTAGGTTCAGCGCCGTCCGCTTCAGAAAGCTCCGGCTCTCCTCCACGTCCCAGACGATGTTGGTCGCGGTGACGATCGCAGCCATGCCCTTCATCGCCCCGTAGAGCGAGAGCGCGATTGCGATGAGCAGCCCGATTCCCTTCTTGCTGCCGGCGTCGGTGACGATGCTTTTCAGCTGGTCCCCGATGATCTTGGCCGCATCCTGCGGCATCGCCTGTGTCAGGGCCTGCATGTGGCTCACCACCGAGGCGGGCTCGGCAACCAGGCCGTAGGTCAGAACCATCGTCGCGAGCAGCGGAACGAAGGCGAGAAAGGCGTAGAATGCCACGCCCGCGGCGATCAGGCTGACATTGTCGTCGTTCGATTCCTTGTAGGCGCGCTTGGCGATCTGCTTCCAGCCGGGCGCCGGGATCTCGCTCGGCTTGTCCGCATCCGCTCCAGGTTGGCCCTGAGCCGCCGCCTTCGCCATATCCGCTGTCCCCTCTGTGAGTGCGCAGCCTTAAAGCCGGACCCGCTTCGCCGGTTCCGTTCATCTTCAGAAAAGGAGCCTCCGGCTATCGCCCCTCCGCGTGCGCCGGAACGGACCTCTTCCGGGGTGAAAGGTGTTGTGACAACATCACATCCCCGCTATGTGCTCGCCGTCCTGCCACCGCCATTTCTGCGCCTCCGCCAGGCGATTGTTGGAGACTAGTCCTTGCTTCGTACTTCCCTGCTCGCGGGCGCCGCGGCCCTGCTCCTCCCCTCGATTGCTCCCGCTCAGGCAGTACAGGCCGAGCCCGCTCCCCCGACCGACACCATCCCTCCGCCGGAGGACGACTACCACAGTCCCGACGGAGCCGAGATCGTCATCACGGGCTTCCGCCGCAACCGGAGCGACATCCTGTCGGGAACCTCGGTGGTGACCGGCGCTGAACTGACTCGCGAGCTTCGCCCGACGATCGGCGAAACCCTCGCCCGTCAGCCGGGCGTCTCCGCCACGTCGTTCGGGCCCAACGCCTCCCGCCCCGTGCTTCGCGGGTTCCAGGGCGAGCGGGTCCGGGTCCTCACCGACGGGATCGGAAGCCTCGATGCGTCCAGCACCAGCGTCGATCATGCCGTAGCTATCAACCCGCTCACCGCGGAGCGGATCGAAGTCCTCCGAGGCCCCTCTGCGCTGCTGTTCGGCTCGGCTGCGATCGGCGGCGTCGTCAACGTGATCGACGCCCGGATTCCCCGCCGGATCCCGGACGAGCCGTTCCACGCGGAGGGCATCGCCACTTACGGTTCCGCAGCCGACGAACGCTCGGTAAACGCGGCGCTGGACGTGCCGGTGGGACGCAACTTCGTCCTCCACTTCGACGGCAATTACAGCAAGACGGACGACCTTGAGATCGGCGGCTTCGTTCTCTCCAAACCCCTTCGCCGCGAGGCCGCGGCAAGCTCGGATCCGGAAGTGCGCGAGCTCGCCGAGTTGAGAGGCCGGCTTCCAAACACCGCCGCCCGAACCACGGACCTCGCGGGCGGCGCGGCCTATATCGGCGGCGGCCACAATATCGGCTTCTCGGTCAACCGCTACGACAGCCTCTACGGCATTCCGGTTCGTCTTTCGCTCGAACCAGGCGAGGAAGCGGAAGCCCCGAGGATCGACATCAAGCAGACCCGAGCCGACTTCAGGGCCGAGATCGACGCCGGAAGCGGCTTCGTCGACACCGTCCGCTTCCGCGGCGGAGTCGCCGACTACCGGCACGACGAGCTTGAAGAGGACGGGGAGATCGGAACCACCTTCCTCAACGACGGCGCCGAGGCCCGCCTGGAATTCGTCCAGTCGCAGCGCGGCGGCTGGGGCGGCGGTTTTGGGGCGCAATATTTCACGCGCAAGTTCGACGTGATCGGCGAGGAGAAGTTCCTTCCCAAGAACGAGACCGACCAGTTCGGCCTGTTCGCGCTCCAGTCGTTCAATCTTGGGCCGTTCAGGGCCGAGGCTGGCGCCCGCTACGAGCATCAATCCGTCCGAGCCGAAGAGGACGTCGACCTCGGCAATGCCGACATCGAGCGGTCGTTCGACTCCTTCTCGGCCTCCGCCGGGGCAAGCTACGGCCTGTCTCGCGCCCTTCGCCTGGGCCTCAACCTCTCGCACACGCAGCGCGCTCCATCTGCCGAAGAGCTTTTCGCCAATGGCCCCCATGCGGGGACGCAGGCTTTCGAGATCGGCGATCCTGACCTCAAGAAGGAAAAGAGCTGGGGTATCGAAGGTACGCTGAGGGGCCAGGGCAACGGCTACAGCTTCGGTGCGTCCGTCTACCACAGCTGGTTCGACGACTATATCTTCCAGTCCTTCACCGACGAGATCGAGGACGACCTGCCGGTCTTCCAGGTGCGGCAGGCGAATGCCCGCTATATGGGCTTTGAGCTGGAAGGCTCCGTTCGGGTCGCCCGGATCGGCAAGTACGCGATCAACCTCGACGGCGTCGCCGACTATGTGCGTGCCACCATCGACGACGAGGGCCCGGCGCCGCGCATTCCTCCGTTCCGGCTGCTCGGCGGGATTGAAGCCCAGTCCGATCGCCTCCAGGCACGAATGGAAGTCGAACGGGTGAGCGACCAGGAGCGGACGGCGCGTTTCGAAACGCGCACCGACGGCTTCACCATGGTGAACGCGTCCCTCGCCTACCAGCCTCTGCGGGAGAACAGGAACACCAGCCTCACCTTGTCGGTGAACAACATCTTCGACGTCGATGCCCGGCGCCACGTGAGCGTGCTGAAGGACTTCGCTCCGCTCTCGGGAAGGGACGTCAGGCTGACTCTGAGGGCCAGCTTCTAAACCGCTCATCGCCCCGCATGCACGGGTTGCCGCTCTCGCCAGCAATTAAGCTGGCAGCAACCCGCGTTCCCGTACCAAGCAAGACCCTGGGACAAAAGGCGATTTGGGAGGGGCCGAGGCATGAAGCCGAATTCTGGCGAACGAGGGACCACGAGGAACGTCGGAGTGCTGGCGGTGTCGCTCACCGCTCTGCTCGCCTTCTCGGTCTCCCAGAGCGCCGCCAAGGAAGCTTCCCAGTATCAGCAGCACCGGGAGCGGCAGCAACAGGCACCGCGCACTGCTCCGCCCAAGACGCTGCAGTCCGCACCGATCCCCCAGCCTTACCAGGCGCCGCGCCCGCAGTACGAGCCGCCCTCATCCGAGGCGTCCGCCGAGCGGGCCCTCGCCTCGAAGATCCGGAGCATCGGCCAGAGCTTCAACGGCGACATCGGGATCGCGGTCAAGGACATCCAGACCGGCTTCACTGCGAGCTATGACGGAAGCACCTATTTCCCCCAGCAGAGCGTCAGCAAGTTCTGGGTTGCGCTGACCGCCCTCGACCGCGCCGACCGCGGCCACCTCAGCCTCGAGGCTCCGGTCACCGTCACCAGAAGCGATCTCACCCTCTTCCATCAGCCGATCGCGGCGCTGGTCGGACCCAACGGCTATTCGACCACTCTCAACAGCCTGATGTACCGGGCGATCACCCAGAGCGACAACACCTGCAACGACTTCGTCCTTTGGAAGGCCGGCGGCCCCGACGCGGTCCGAAGCTTCCTTGCCGACAAGCGCATCAGCGGGATCCGCTTCGGCCCCGGGGAGCGGTCGCTGCAGGCTCGCATCGCCGGCATGGAGTGGCAGCCGTCGATGGTCGGCGCGAACTTCTACGCCGCCCGAAGCGCTCTTCCGATGAGCGTCCGTCGCGCCGCCTTCGAGAACTACATCCGCGACCCGATGGACGGCGCCACCCCGATCGGCACCGTCGATGCCCTCGCCCGCCTCAAGCAGGGCGAGCTTCTCTCGCCGCGCTCGACCCAGAAGCTGCTGGACATCATGTCCAACACCAGGACCGGGGCTCAGCGGCTGAAGGGCGGCCTCGCGCCCGGCTGGAAGCTTGCCCACAAGACCGGCACCGGCCAGGTGCTCGGCGATACTCAGGCCGGCTACAACGACATCGGCATCGTCACCGCGCCCGACGGCCGCTCCTACGCCGTCGCCGTCTACATTCGCCGGACCTCGGCTCCGCTTCCGCACCGGATGCAGACGATGCAGAACACGGTTCGAGCGATCGTCTCATACGCGCAGGAGCTCCCGGCACAGAACTTCTCAAGCCGGAGCGTGCGGGTGCCGTCGGCCCAGGCGCCGGTGCAGACGCAGGTGCCCGGGTTCCAGGCCGTGGCTGCGACGGTCCAATCGCTCCCCGAGGACAACCGCGACTAAGCCTCTTGCATTGCCACGCTCGCCCCCGGCGCTAAGCTGGCGGCGAGATGGCAAGGCCGCAGTCACCCGATTACGACAAGAGGCGCGAGGCGATCGTCGCCGCGGCGGCGCATCTCTACGCGCGTCGCGGCTTCAGGGGCGCCTCCATCTCCGAGCTTGCCCAGCACTGCAACACGTCGAAGTCGCTCATCTATCATTATTTCCCGTCCAAGGACGACATCCTCTACGAAGTGATGGCGGCGCATCTCGACGCGCTGGTGGACGCAGCCGACGACGCGATGCAGGCCGGCGGCGCGAGGGAGCGTCTCCACGCGCTCACCGTCGCCTTCATGCAGCTCTACGCAGGCGCCCAGAACAGCCACAAGGTGCTCCTGAACGAGCTCGACAACCTGCCCCCGGCAAGGCGTGCCGAAGTCGTCGCAAAGCAGCGGCGGATCATCGCGGTGGTCGAGACTCTGGTCCTGGAGATCCGCCCCGACGCAAACCCGATCACTCTTCCGCTCACCATGCTGTTCTTCGGAATGATCAACTGGACCCACACCTGGTTCCGCCCCGAAGGCAACCTCGGCACGGAAGGGCTCGCCGAGCTTGCGGTGGACCTGATGCTGAACGGGCTTGAGCGGCTTCAGGCGTCGTAGTCGACTTCCACGCCCTCGCCCTTGGGCACCGACTGGCAGGTGAGCACATAGCCCGCGGCCACTTCCTCGTCGCTGAGCCCGTAGCGCGCCGCCATCTCGACCTCGCCCGAAACGACCCGAGCCCGGCACGTGGCGCATACTCCCGCCTTGCACGCATAAGGCGCAGGCAGCCCCGACGCCCGGGCGCTGTCCAGGATATTCCCAGCCTTGGCGTCGAACTCCACCCGCCGCTTGCGCCCGTCCAGGGTCACCATCAGGGTCAGCCCCTGCGCCTGGCTCTGAAGCGCCTGCATATGCGCTTCGAGCGCCGCCGGCGGCCGGTCGGCGGTGAAGCGTTCGATGAGGATCCGCTCCTTCGGCACACTCGCATCCATCAGTGCCGCCTCCGCCGCATCCATCATCGGTCCGGGCCCGCAGATGAAGGCGGCGTCGATTCCCTGCACGTCGACCAGCATCTCCAGGATCTGGTCGCACTTCTCCCGGTCCAGCATCCCGTTGAACAGGTCGATGTCCTCCGCCTCCTCGGCAAGGAAGTGGTGGACCTGAAGCCGTCCCATGAACCGGTTCTTCAGCTGAGCAAGCTCCTCTAGGAAGATGACCGACGAGCTGTCGCGGTTGCCGTAAAAGAGCGTGAATCGGCTCTCCGGCTCCGTCCGAAGCGCGGTCTTCAGAAGCGAAATGACAGGAGTGATTCCCGAGCCGCCGGCAAAGCCGACATAATGGTTGCGCGCTTCCGGACGAAAATCCCAGGTGAAGCTCCCCAGCGGCGGCATCACCTCCACCGTGTCGCCTTGCTTCAGATTGTCGTTGGCCCAGTTGGAAAACACTCCGCCCGCGATCCGCTTCACAGTGACTTTGAGCTCCCCATCCTGCGGCGCGACGCACAGCGAGTAGGTGCGCCGCACGTCCTCGCCATCGATCTCTGCCCGAAGCGTCAGATGCTGGCCCGGCTTGAAGGCGAAGGTCTCGCGAAGCTCGTCCGGCCACTCGAACCGGAACGACTTGGCGTCCGCAGTCTCCTCGACCACTTCGGCGATCGTCAGATTGTAGAAGGCAGCGCTCATCCCGCCCTCAATGGCATTTGAACAGGTCGAACGGCTCGAGGCACGAGCGGCACCGCCACTGCGCCTTACAGGGCGTCGATCCGAACCGGCTCACCTCCTCCGTCTGGCGCGACCCGCACTGCGGACACTCCACCTCGCGCTCTCCCGCCGCCCGAGGCGGAGCGATGCCATAGGCGAGCAGCTTGCGCTTCCCTTCCTCGCTGATCCAGTCTGTCGTCCAGGGCGGCGAG
>DASYWC010000058.1:0-1914 GCA_035936615.1 Allosphingosinicella sp.
CATGCGGCTACCGTGTAACGCGGTTCACCAACTCCCAGGTGATGACCAACCTCGGTGGCGTCTTGTTGATGATCCAGCAGAAGCTTCAGACTTCCCCTCTCCCCGACCCTCTCCCCTGAAGGGGAGAGGGAGAAAAGGAAAAAAGAATGCCCAAAGTTCTGATCTCGGACCAGATGGATCCGAAAGCCGCCGAGATATTCCGGGCCCGGGGCGTCGAAGTCGATGAGAAGCCGGGCCTCACCAAGGAGGAGCTGATCGCCATGATCGGCGGCTATGACGGGCTCGCCATCCGCTCGGCGACCAAGGTCACGAAGGAAGTGCTTGAGGCAGCGACGAACCTGAAAGTGGTCGGACGCGCCGGCATAGGCGTGGACAATGTCGACATCCCTGCCGCGACGGCGAAAGGCGTGGTGGTCATGAATACCCCGTTCGGCAACTCGATCACCACCGCCGAGCACGCAGTCGCTTTGATGTTCGCTCTGGCCCGGGAGCTTCCAGCGGCGGACGCCTCCACTCAGGCGGGCAAGTGGGAGAAGAACCGCTTCATGGGCGTCGAGCTTACGTCCAAGACGCTCGGGCTGATCGGAGCCGGCAATATCGGCTCGATCGTCGCCGAGCGCGCGCTTGGCCTCCGCATGAAGGTCATCGCCTACGACCCGTTCCTCACCCCTGAACGCGCTCTGGACCTCGGCATCGAGAAGGTCACTCTGGACGAGCTGCTGGCGCGCGCCGACTTCATCACCCTGCACACGCCTCTAACCGACCAGACCCGCAACATCCTCAGCCGCGAGAACCTCCAGAAGACCAAGCAGGGGGTCCGGATCATCAATTGCGCGCGCGGCGGCCTGATCGACGAGGCGGCTCTCAAGGAGATGCTTGAAAGCGGCCACGTCGCCGGAGCCGCGCTCGACGTGTTCGCCGAGGAACCGGCCAAGCAAAGCCCGCTGTTCGGAACTCCGGGGCTCGTAGCGACGCCTCACCTGGGCGCATCCACCACCGAAGCTCAGGTCAATGTCGCGATCCAGGTGGCCGAGCAGATGTCGGACTTCCTCATGACCGGAGGAGTGACGAACGCTCTCAACATGCCGTCGCTCTCCGCCGAGGAAGCGCCGAAGCTTAAGCCCTACATGCAGCTCGCCGAAAAGTTGGGCTCTCTCGTCGGACAGCTCGAGGGACGGCGAGTGACGGGAGTGGCGATCGAAGTGGAGGGCGCCGCCGCCCAGCTCAATCAGAAGCCGATCACCGGCGCTGTGCTGGCCGGGCTGATGCAGGTTTATTCCGACACCGTGAACATGGTGAACGCGCCGTTCCTGGCAAAGGAGCGGGGCCTCGACGTTCGCGAGATCCGCCACGACCGCGAGGGCGACTACCATACCCTGGTGCGGGTGTCGGTCACCACCACCGAGGGGGAAAAGGCGGTGGCCGGAACCCTGTTCGGGAATGCGGCCCCGCGCCTGGTCGACATCTTCGGGATCCGGGTCGAATCGGAGCTGGAGGGCGAGATGATCTACGTAGTCAACGACGACACCCCCGGTTTCATCGGCAGGCTCGGCACCACCCTCGGCGAAGCAGACGTCAATATCGGCACCTTCAACCTCGGCCGTCACTCCGCAGGCGGAGAGGCGGTCGCGCTAGTCTCGCTGGATAGTCCCATTCCGGACGAGGTGCTGGCGGAGGTGAAGTCGATTTCGGGAGTGCGCACCGCCCAGCGGCTCCGGTTCTGATCTCTGGACGGAGCGGGCCCTACCGCCTAGACGCTGCCGGTCATCTGGAGGGGAAGCGCGAGCCTTGGCGAACGTAACGGTAATCGGCGGCCAGTGGGGCGACGAAGGCAAGGGCAAGATCGTTGACTGGCTGGCAAGCCGCGCGGACGTGGTGGCTCGCTTCCAGGGCGGCCACAATGCCGGCCACACC
>DASYWC010000059.1:0-4532 GCA_035936615.1 Allosphingosinicella sp.
GAACGATACATCAGCGTGCCACGCACCGTGTCCTGCTCAGAACCTTCCTTGCGGCTCACCTCGCTCACGAACATCCCTTCCGCTCACTGGATCTTCTCATGCAGCAGCTCTCCTGAAGGATGCATAGCTCCGGCAGAGCCACCTCCAGCGAACCGACACCTGCGCGCCGCCTGCCTCGTGCGGCGAATGCAGTGAGGTTCGCGCTGCTGACGCTGGGCCTCGTGGTGGGATGTGCGCACGGCGGCGCTGCTCCGCAACCGTTGCGTTCCCTCTCCCCCGATTCGCTCGCGCTGCTCCACGAGGCTCTGCGTCACGTGCGGCCCGCCTTTGCCACGCAGGAAGAGGCGGTCCGCGCCGGAGTGTATCACCAGTCGCTGGAGGCTTTGGCGATTCATGTGAACAGCGAAGCGGCGCACTTCGGTCAGCCAGCGTCCCAGGCCGCGGGAGACGGATACATCATTCAGATCGCCGCCTATCGGGACCGCGCGGTCGCCGATCGCGCCGCCGCTGAGGCGCAGCGCCGCTTCCCGCAGCGGGTCGCGGTTGTCGAAGCCGCCGGGGAGGTTTACCGTGTGGGACTGGCGGGGTGGGAGAGCACCACCGCTGCAACCGCCGCGCTGCCGGAGATCCAGCGGGCCTACCCCGGAGCGTGGGTACGGCGCCGCGGCGTTTCTTGACCGGCTCACCTGTTCTCTGATATAATCATGCGCGAACGCCCTCAAAAAAAGGAGGTGCTTACTGCCGGATGCGGAAGATCCAGCCGCATAACTCTCCCGTTGGAACCGAGAGGTGCTCATGCGCTGTGCACGGCCGCTCCTGCTCGCGCTGCTCCTGGGTGCCGGCCTGTTTTCTCCCGCGAGCGCGTGGGGACAGGATCCGCGAGGACCGCCAGCGGAGCAAAGGTCGAGAGGATTTCGTCTCGATCAGAACTATCCGAATCCCGTCAACCCGGAGACATGGATTCCCTTTATCCTGGAGGAAAGCCTCTTTGAGGATGGCAACCCGGGTATCGTCACCATCCGCATCGTAAATGTACTTCGTCAGCTTGTTGCGATTCCTGTAGCCGAAGACCATCCAGAGGGCGCACGGGTTCCCGTGCTCGAGCTCCCGTACGGCACGCCAGGACGCAAGACCGCCTACTGGGACGGCAAGGACACCGCAGGTCGCCGCGTTCCCTCGGGGGTATATTACTGCCAGCTGGTGGTGAACGGCCAGTCGCTCTTTCGGAAGATGATCGTGGTCACGCCGCGAAGGCGGCCGAGCATCGTCCCGTGGTGGACAGGAACAAGAGACCGGTCCAGGTAGTACGCGGGGCCGGTCTCTTGTTGCATGCGGGTCAGGAGAAGGCCAGTAGTCAGTCGATCAGATAGAGGAAGCGTCCACAGCTGTCGCATGAGCGGAGCTCTTCGTTACGCTCCGCGTCGGACGCCAGGGCAGTCGGAATGGAGACGAAGCAGCCATAGCAGGTACCACCGATCACAGGGGCCACGACTCGCCAGTGCCGCTCCGCCAGCCGCCGATAGCGATTGCGCACCGCCGGCCCGAGCGACTCCTCCATCTCGGTGATCTTCTGGTCGAGCTGCAACACGGCATCGTCGATGCTGATGTTGAAGACCTCCTCCTCGAACTGGCGCTCGTGGGTCGCGTCCTGAAGCTCCCTGCGCTGCGTTTTCAGATCCTGGATCTCCAGAAGGCTTTCGAGCTGCGCGTGCATCGCTTCCTCCCTCCGTGTGAGCTTAGATCCCTTTTTCTTCCAGAAGCGCGAGAAACTCCTGGGGATTATCGATCTCCTCCAGCCGAGCGGCAACGTCGGCTTCCTTCGAAAACTGCGCGATCTTCCCCAGCACGGGGAGATACTGATTGGAGACCTCTAGCGGAGGGGCGATGATGAGGAAGATGTTGTAGACCGGCTGTTCATCGATGGCTTTGAAGTCGACCCCACCGGGCTTTCGGCCGAAGGCGACCCGCAGGCGGTTCGCCACGAGCGAGCGGCAGTGCGGAATGGCGATCCCCTTCCCGATTCCCGTCGAGCCGAGATTCTCACGTCGCTTCAACATCTTGAAGAGAATCGCCTGCGACTTCTCGTCAAGATCCAGCAGGGCTATCAGCTCCTTGAGGATCTCATCCTTTGTCTCCCCTTGAAGGTTCAGCTTGATCGCATCCTGCGTGAAAAACTCCCGAAGTTCCATAAAGTAATACCTCCCAGTCATACTGGAGCGTGTGCCACTGTTGAGGAACGGGGAATGTAAAGCTCGACTGCTGCCCTGTCAAAGCAAACTGCTGGCTTCCGCGGTGGCTTGCACCTCGCCGCGCACCGATTATGGCGACAAGGCGGAAGCGCACGGTTGAACAGGACCGGCGGTCGCGCTATATTTCCTCTTATGCAATTGACCTACCTCGACCTTCTGGAGAGCGGTCGCATACCGCTCTATCTCGCTCCGCAGGCGGGAGTTAGCGAGTCGCCGTTCCGCCGACTCTGCCGCGCCTTCGGTGCGGACGTGGTCGTCTCCGAGTTCGTCTCCTCGGAGGGGATCCGGCGCAACGACCCCAAGACCCACGAGTATCTGGGCTTCGATGACGAGGAGCGCCCTATCGGCATCCAGATTTTCGGCGCCGACCCTGCCGCGATGGCCGAGGCAGCCGCGCTGGTCGAGGAGGTGTACGCGCCCGACTTCGTGGACATCAACTTCGGCTGTCCGGTCAAGAAGGTAGTCAAGCGCAATGGGGGCTCGGGTTGCCTGCGCGATCTGGATCTCGTGCAGTCGATCATCGGCGCCGTGCGGGGTGCCGTCTCGCTGCCGGTGACCGTAAAGATCCGCAGCGGCTGGAGCGAGGAGATGCGCAATCCGGTCGAGATCGCGCTGCGCTGCCAGGACGCGGGTGCTCAGGTCCTCACCCTGCACGCGCGCAGCCGCTCGCAGATGTACAGCGGTACCGCGAACTGGGACGAGATCGCGGCCGTCGTTGAGGCGCTCGACATACCCGTGGTCGGCAATGGAGACGTATGGAGCGGCGAGGATGCTCGCCGCATGCGCGACTACACGCGGTGCGCGGGAATCATGATTGCTCGCGGTTCCCATGGTGTACCCTGGATCTTCCGTCAGGCGCGCGCCGCGCTCGCGCGAGACCCTGTTCCTCCCGAGCCCGCCGTCGAGGAGAAGTTCCGCATCTTGCGGCAGCATGCGCGCCTTGCAATCGCCTTCGAGCGCGATGAGGAGAAGGCGATGATCGAGTTTCGCAAGCACCTGGGCTGGTATACCAAGGGACTGCCGAACGGTCGGATCCTCCGGCAGGAGCTCTTCAGCGTGACGAGCTTGCGGCAGGCCGAAGAACTGCTCGAAGGCTACCTGGAGCAGTCGCTGGAAGTCGCCGCTTGACGCCCGAGGGTCTGCGCCTGCTGCTGGGGGAGGTCGCTCAGGGGCGGCTCTCGCCGGCCGAAGCGGAGCGACGGCTCTCATGGGCGCCGCTCGAGGATCTCTCCTTTGCGTGCGTGGATCACCATCGGACCCTCCGCCAGGGTTACCCGGAGGTGATCTTCGGGCAAGGGAAGACTGTCGACCAAGTGATTCGCATTGCCTCTAGCATTGCGGCGCGTGGTGACGGTTTCCTAGCCACGCGGCTCAACCCGGAGATGTTCGTCCCAGTACGTGCACGGTTCGAAGGGGTCGAGGTGAACGAATCCGCCCGCACGGCCTACCTGCCGGCAGACCGCCCGCGGGTCCGCGCCACCCGCGGCGAGGTGCTGATCGTCGCCGCGGGCACCAGCGATCTACCGGTCGCAGAAGAAGCCGCGGTTACCGCGCTTGCCTTCGGCAACCCTGTGGCTCGCCTTACTGACGTCGGTGTCGCCGGTTTGCACCGTCTCCTTGCCGCCAGGGAAACACTCGAGCGCGCGGCAGTGATCATTGTGATCGCCGGTATGGAGGGGGCTCTCGCCTCCGTAGTAGGAGGCTTGGTTGCCGTGCCGGTGATCGCGGTGCCAACCAGCGTCGGCTATGGGGCCGCGTTCGGAGGACTCGCCGCTCTGCTGGGGATGCTGACCAGCTGTGCAGCCGGCGTTACCGTGGTCAACATCGACAACGGCTTCGGGGCCGCGGTCGCTGCCTCGCGGATCAATCTTGCCGCTGCGGAGTAACGGCTGCCCGGAAAGGAGGCGGTTGACAGAACGGCTCTAAGTGCTTATCTTGCAAGCACTCCGCGATTGTTGTCATCGCTCGTGGCGTCCTTCGGGGGCGACCGGTTTCGACGGGTGTAGACGAGGTCGAGGTAGCGTGCCGAGGTCCCAGACACCTCGTTAATCCTTTGGGAAATTTTGTAACCGCGAACGATAACTTCGCTCTGGCTGCGTAATCGGTTCTAACTGATTGCTGCACCCGTCCTTTGATCGGCCCGCCCGAGGCGGTTCAAAGGGCGTCATCAAGTCGGGCTGGCCTGCCGGTGGTGTCGTGACGCCGCGGGCGAGATCTTTCGCGACTGGTCCGGTTGTGGCGGTTCGCTAGCCACGAACGCGACGAGAAGGGGCAACCCGAAAG
>DASYWC010000060.1:0-20693 GCA_035936615.1 Allosphingosinicella sp.
ATCCTCACTCGCATAGCCCCCGATAGCAGAGCGGGCACCGATCGGCACCCGCTCGCTAAACGTTGCGCCATGTACCCGGTCCGCCGCAGATCAGCCCGCACGCCGCCCGCCTGAGGAAAGAGTAGACGGATATCGAACGAACCTTCTGGCTAAAGATGCGCGACCGGCGGCTGGACGGCTTCAAGTTGCGGCGGCAGGCGACGGTGGGAGCATACGTGGCGGACTTCCTCTGCGTTGAGGCGAAGCTCCATCGACTTCGGGGGCGAGGGGGTGGCCGTTCTACAGGCCTCGGATCGATTGAGCCCGCCCCAGCTGCCGTTAGGAGCGCCACCGAGCGCCTCTTGCTATCGGTGAGGGTCCAGAAGCGGACGCTCCTAAGCCCCACCCTTTCGCATGTCTGCTTTTCAACCCATTGCCGTCATTCGCGACGACAGCTGGTCCGAAGCCGGAGCATCTCCAGCTCACCCGTTCGAGTGAGGCGCCCGCTAGACCTCGGGTTACCCTGGTCGACCGATCGGGGACCCCCCGGCCGAACGGAGGGACGAATGAAGAAATTGACTTTTGGGGGCGCAACCGCAGTCCTTGCAATCCTCGGCGGACAGCCATGTCTTGCGGCGCAGGATGTGCGGCCTCTTCGTCCTGGAGAGCAGCGCTCGGCCAGTTTCGCAGGTGCGCAGGTCAGGATGCCGCTCGGCAGCAAGGCCGCAACCAAGCCGACGGCACGGCTGCAGCTTGGAATCGCTCACAGCTCGCGTCCGATGGACTTTGCAGCGCCGCCGAGGACTTACCGAGTATCCGCCCTGGAGCTTGGCGCGTCGCAGACCGGCAAGCCCAACCTCTACGCTGGACGCCGGCGCGCTTCGGATGTGCGGAAGCGCCTGGGCGCCAAAGGCGAGTCGGGCACCACGCTGCTGATCGTCGGAGGCGTTGTGATGGGTCTGGCGATCCTGGCGCTGATCGCGTCGGCTGCGGACGACGATGAAGAGTGTTTCTTCGGCCCCTGCGGAAGTTCTCTCTGATGCGAAGCCTCGGCTCTAATCCGGAGCGCCTAAGTCGCCGAGGGCGGTGGCGATCCGGCTCACAAGGGCACTCTGCCGCTGCACGCCGACTTTCTCGAAGATGCTCTTGAGGTGGGTCTTGGCAGTATTGAGGGAGATGCCGAGCGCGTCGGCCAGCTCCTGGGTTGTGAGGCCTTCGTAAACCTCCAAAGCGACTTCGGCCTCGGTGCGGGTGAGGCGGTAGATTGCTTGCAGCGCCTCCATCGATGGGGCGAGTTGGCTGTCGACGTCCCGAATGAAAAGCGCAGCCATCGGTTGCGGTTTCAGTCCTTGGCGCGCCTGGAGGTGCGCCGCCGCGGGAATGACCCGCACGACATAGGGCTGGCGCATGGAAGGGCGGCTGAGGGAAACGAACCCTCCCGCCGTGATGCCCGTACCGGCGGCGGCGGCGATGGCCTCGAGGATCAGTCGGCGCAGCCGCGCCCCTTCCTCGCCCCACCCGCCGTGAAGCCCCGCCGGGCCCACCCCCAAGCCGTCATTTGCCTTGAGAATGCGCTCGGCTTCTGTGTTGGCATGGCAGATCTGCCCCGCTTTTCCGACCAGCAGAAGCCCTCGACCGGGAGTGTCGAGCGCGCCTACCCTGGCGCGCGCGAGTTCCAGGTCGCGCTGAAGCTGGAGCGCCGAACAGAGATGGGGAGCGAGGAGCGCCAGCAGCTGCGCCTCCCGCTCCTCATAATCGCCGGCGCGGCTGCTGCGCCCCAGCGCCATCGTCAGCGCCTCGTGGGAATCGCAGGCGAGCAGCAGCGCCATGGAATAGCGGATTCCGGCCGGCTTCAGCGCCTCATCGTAAACCCGGCTGTGCAGCAGGGCCTTCTCCGGAAGCCGCGAGCTGACGATCACCGGCTTTTGAACCGCGGCCAGGGGCACCGCGGAGAAGACGGGATTCGCCTCCTCGGACGCGAGCGGCCCGTTGATGTGATCGACGATGCCGGGATCCATCCGATGGCCGACCAGGCTGAACGGGCCGTCGCGGTGCGGAGTGGTCCCTACGAGAAGCTGCGAGCCCCCGGTGAGATCGCTGAGCAGGTCCAGCCCCTCGCTCCACGACTCCTCGCACGCAGCGCCCGCATGGAGCGAGGCGACGATCTTGAGAAGCGGGTCGTGATCCGATCGTATCAGCATTGCCGCCCCCGCGGGCTTCGACAGCAGGATAGGTGTCTGTGCTGGAAGTGTAAACCGATTCCAAAGCGTCCCCGGCAGCGCCCCGGAGTCGGAGCATGAGCCGGTTTCCAATCGGCCGCTGGGGGGCCATAATCTTGTCGGGAGCAGGGCGAATGGCGGCGACGCAACTGACACTGCTGAAAAGCCGGAGATTCTCGCCCTTCATGGCGGCGCATTTCCAGAGCGTGTTCTGCAACAATCTCTTCAAGACCTCCATGCTGATCCTGGTGGCTTTCTCGTTGTTCGAAGACCGAGCAGAGGCCAGCAGCAGCTATGCGATGCTGGCGCTCGGCATCTACGCGCTCCCGCATATCCTGCTTGCCGCAGTGGCGGGACAGATCGCGGATTTGATCGACAAGGCGAGGTTGGTGCGGATCATCAAGGTGGCCGAGCTTTTCCTGATGCTGCTGGCGCTGCTGGCGCTCCAGTTGCAGTCGCTGCCCCTGTTGTTGGCCGTTTTGCTCGGGGTCGGGGCTAAGGGGGCTTTCCTGGCCGCGCTCGAATATTCCCTCCTGCCCCAGCTTCTGGAACGGCGCGAGCTTCTTGCAGGCACCGGGCTGATGCAGGCGGGCGCCGTCATTGCCGTCCTGACCGGGCAGATCGCCGGCGGCCTCATGAGTCACCAAAGCGCGGGCGTGATCCTGGTGCTGCTGGCCGCGGCCGGAATGGGCGCAAGCTGGTTGATTCCGCCGGCTCCGAGCAGCAGGCCCGATCTCAGGCCCGACTGGAACCTTCTCGCGGCGGTGGTCCGGGTGGTGAAGCCGCCGCTTGGCGAGCGCGCGCTTCGCACCGCGATGCTCGGCATCAGTTGGTTCTACGTAGTGGGCGCCCTGTTCACGAGCCAGCTTGCACCCTTGATCCGCAACAACCTCGGCGCGGAGCCGGAGGTGGTGTCGGCCTTCCTGGCGATGTTCGTGCTTGGCACGGCTGCCGGCGCAGTGGCCGTGCATATGATCATGCGCGGCAGCATCTCCGCCCGCCTGCTGCCGGCCGCGATGGCGGTGCTCGGACTCTTCACCATGGACTTCTGGCTTGGTGTCAGCGCCTTCCCCCCCGGCGGCCGGGATCTGCTTTCCTTCGCGGAGCTGGTGTCCATGCCCCCCGCGTGGCGCCTGCTCGCGGATCTGCTCGGCGTGGGGGCGGCGGCGTCGGTGATGGTGGTGCCGCTCTACGGAGTCCTCCAGACGGCAGGGCCGGTGGAACGCCGAGGCCGCGACGTTGCCGCCAACAATATTCTCAATGCCGTTGCAGTGCTGCTCGCCACCGGCCTTGTGGCTGCCGCCGTTGCACTAGGGGCATCGATCCCATCCCTCTTCCTGCTGCTTGGGCTGTCTACCCTGGCGATTGCGGGAGGGGCGCTCCTGCTGCCTCGGGGCGGTGCCGCGTTTCCCCCAAACGGGTGAATGCGGCGGCAGGGCGGATAGGCGAGCCTCTGCGTCATGGCGAAGGGGGATCGGCCCCCGCCGGACAGGAGAGAAAGATGTCCAGGGCAACCAGGATAGGAAGCGCTGCCGCCGCAGCCGCTCTCGCGCTGCAGGGCTGTTCGTCGATGCCAAGGGAGTTCAGCGCGGTCCTTGCCGCGGCTCCGGCCGACGGAGAGCTTACTTATTGGATGAAATGGTGGAGCCTAGCGGGATCGAACCGCTGACCTCCACACTGCCAGTGTGGCGCTCTCCCAGCTGAGCTAAGGCCCCAAAAATATATCTCATCAAAGTGGTACTTTGACGAGGGTCTGGTCGCCGCCGCCTTTAGGTCAGGCGGCGGGACCTCGCAAGATCAGATTTACCACGACCCCGACGGGCATCCATCGAAGTACCACTTCGATGGGATCAAATTTCCTCTTCGTCGGCTCCGGCGCCGGGGACTCCGATATCGTCGTCACCGCCCAGATCGACCTCGTCGTCCGGATTCTCCTCCGCGTCCTCGTCGACCTCGAGGTCCAGATCGTCGTCGGCCGCAAGGTCCGAGTCCTCCTTCTCGGGCTCGACCGCGGCCTTCTTCGGAGCGTCATAGGGAAGCGGCTGCTTCGATTTCAGCACGGGCTCCGGATCCCAGGTCACTCCGCACTCGATGCAGGTGACCGGATCTTCCTTGCCCAGATCGTAGAAGCGTGTCGCACATTTGGGGCAGGTGCGCTTGGTGCCCCATTCAGCTTTCACCATCGGTGAGAGAGCCTTTCGGATAAAGTGAAGAAAACGCCAGGCCCCAAGGCTCTGATGTGACGCCGCGCGCCTTGCCACAGCGCCGGGCCGCTGTCAAAAGCCCGGCTGAAGCCCCGACCCGAGGAACAGATGACGCGCGCTGAAGCCCGGCCGATGCAGTTTGCCGCGCGCGGGCCGCTTAAGGGAAGCCTTGCTTTGCCCGGCGACAAGTCGATCGCTCACCGGGCGCTGATGCTGTCGGCCCTGGCCGTGGGGGAAAGCCGAATCTCCAACCTGTCGGAAGGAAGCGACGTCCTTTCCACCGCCGCTGCCCTCAGCGCCATGGGCGCCCGCATCTCCGCCGGCGCCGACGGCACCTGGGACGTGAGCGGAGTCGGAGTGGGAGGCCTTCTCCAGCCCCAGTCGGCCTTCGACATGGGCAATAGCGGCACTTCCGCGCGCCTTCTGATGGGGCTGGTCGCCACCCACGACATCACCGCCACCTTCATCGGCGATGCCTCGCTGAGCCGCCGGCCGATGGAGCGTGTGATCGGGCCGCTTCGGAGGGCCGGAGCCCGGATCACCGCAAGCCCGCGGGGGCGCCTTCCGCTGGTCGTGCAAGGCACCTGCCCCTCCGTGCCCCAGGCCCACCGCCTCGAAATCGCCTCCGCGCAGGTGAAGTCGGCTCTGCTCCTCGCCGGGCTCAACACTCCCGGCGTGACGGAGGTCGTCACTCCCGTTCCCAGCCGCGATCATACCGAGCGTATGCTGAAACTGTTCGGAGCCGAGATCGAGGTGAGCATGTCGGAGAGCGGCGAGCGGCGAATCCTCCTCCGCGGCGAGGCCGAACTCTCCCCGCAGCGGATCGAGGTCCCGGGCGACCCCTCCTCCGCCGCCTTCCTGGCAGTCGCGGCCCTGATCGTCCCCGGCTCCGAAGTCACCCTCAGCGGCATCGGCGCAAACCCGATGCGCGTCGGCCTGTTCGAGCTTCTGAAGGAAATGGGCGGCGACCTCGAATTCTCGAACCGGCGGGAGCTCAGCGGCGAGCGGGTCGCTGACCTTCGAGTGCGGCACTCTGCCCTGACCGGTATCGACGTCCCTCCAGAGCTGGTTCCGGCGATGATCGACGAGTTCCCCATCTTCTTCGTCGCCGCAGCCTTCGCTCAAGGCACCAGCAGAGCCCACGGCCTCTCCGAGCTTCGAGTGAAGGAATCCGACCGGGTCAGCGCCATGGCCAGGGGACTGCAAGTGATCGGAGTGACGGCGCAGGAGAGCGAGGACGGTCTCCTCGTCGAAGGCCTCGGCGGCGCTCCCCTGCCCGGCGGCGCCACGGTCTCTTCGGAGCTCGACCACCGGGTGGCGATGAGCTTCGCCGTGGCTGGCCTTGGCTGCTCGGAGGCGATAACGGTCGACGATATGTCCCCGGTCTCGACCAGCTTCCCCGGCTTCGCCGCCGCTCTCGACCGGCTGAGCCCGCCATGATCATCGCAGTCGACGGACCGGCCGCAAGCGGCAAGGGCACCATAGCCCGTGCGCTCGCCCGTCATTACCGCCTGCCGCACCTCGACACCGGCCTCCTCTACCGGGCCGTGGGCCTCAACCTGCTCCAGACCGGGGGCGACCCGGAGAGCGAGTTCGCGGCGGTGCGCGCCTGCGACATCAGCCAGATCGACTTCGACGATCCCGAGCTGAAGAGCGAGACGGTGGGCGGCCTCGCCTCGCGCATTTCCGTCTACCCCCTGGTGCGCCAAGCCTTGCTCGAGCGGCAGCGAAGCTTCGCCTGCCAGCCCGGGGGAGCGGTGCTCGACGGCCGCGACATCGGCACCGTCATCGCTCCCGAGGCCGAGGCGAAGCTGTTCGTCACCGCAAGCGCCGAAGTCCGCGCCCGCCGCCGCCTCGGAGAGCTGACCCGGATCGGCCTCAACGTCCATTACGAGGACGTTCTCGCCGACATCCACGCCCGCGACGAGCGCGACCGCACCCGCCTCGCAGCGCCGCTGCAAAAGGCGCCCGACGCGCACCTCATCGACACCAGCGACCTCCCCATCGAGGCCGCGGTGGCGGAGGCCGTGGCAGCGGTCGAGCGCCGCTCCTAGCGCAAGCCGATGGACGAAATCCTCAAGGTCGCCTGCAAGTCTCCCGGAGTCCCGGAGATCTTCCGCTCGATCCAGGGCGAGGGCCGCAACTCCGGCCGCCCCCGCACCTTCCTCCGCCTGTCCGGCTGCAACCTCCAGTGCCACTGGTGCGACACGCCCTATACCTGGAACTGGGAGGGCACCGACTGGCCGCACTCCGACGACCGGCCCGGCGCTCCGGCCAAATATTCCCAGGAAGCCGAGACCCTCGCGCTGACCTTCGAGGATCTGGCGACCCGTGTCCTCGAGCTTCCCGCCGAAGGCCTCGTCGTGACCGGGGGCGAACCGCTCGTCCAGATGACCGCCCTCACCCGCTTCATCCGCCACCTCAAGGCCCAGGCCCCGGACCTTCTGATCGAGATCGAGACCAACGGCACCATCGCCCCCGACGCGGAGCTGACCACCCAGGTCGACCTGTTCATGGTCTCCCCCAAGCTCGAAAACTCCGCCAACCGCCCGGGCAGCGCGCTTCGCCCGGCAGCCCTCCAGGCCTTCGCGAAGCTCCCGACCGCCCACTTCAAGTTCGTGGCCGCAACTCCGCAAGACGTGGAGAGGGTCGCCGCGATCGCGTCGGAGTTCGCCATCCCGGCAGAGCGCATCTACATCATGCCGCTGGGAACGAGCAGCGAGCGCCTGATCCGAACCGGGGCCCTCCTGATCGACTCGGTGCTCAGCCACGGCTTCAACTATTCCGACCGGCTCCACATCCACCTGTTCGGAGACAGCCGAGGCACCTAGAGCGCCGCCTGGAGCATCGTCACCTCGGGCGAAACTCGAAGTTTCGCTGCTCCTACCGCCTTCCCGTATAGCCCTCCGGGAGCGGCGTCGGCCCCATCGCGCCGGCCATTCCCTTGTCGACCACGGCGTTCACGAAATGCCGGGCATGCTGGCGAATGAGCAGCACTACCTGGGGGTTCGAGGAGGTGTGGAGCACCTCCACTCCGCCGGGAATGTCCCTGACCTGCATGCTCGCTTCCCGCCGGTGCTCGAACAGCTCCCGGAAGAGCGGGTCCATGGGCCGGATCGGCTGATCCCGTTCGTAGCGCTCCTTCATCTGGCGAACATGGGTGCGGATCAGCTCCGCCACCCTAGGATCGGAGCTTGTCGTCCTCGTTCGAACGCCGTTGGGGAGGTCCTCGACCTGGCGCTCGATGCTCTCGTGGCTCGCAACCAGGCCGTGGATCGAGCGCATGTCCTCCATGCCGCCGCCCATCATCCCCTTCATCATGCCGTTCCGCATCATGCCCTGGTGCATGCCCATCATCGGCATCCCGCCGGCCATCATCCCGGACGAGGAACGCTGCGCCTGCGGCCTTTCCCGCCCTTCAGGCGCCCAGCAGGCGATCAGAGTTACCGACAGGACAGGCAGCAGAGCCCGTGCGAGCAAGTGGGGCGAGAGCGGCTTCATGATTATTCTCCTCATGAAAGACCAACGCACAGGTCCGAAGCCATTTCCGGCAAGGTCCGGTTTTCCAGCGTTTGCGGGCGTTCTGCGCCATGTCGCCCGCGGCACAACCCCGCCTTAGAGCACCATCACCCTCGGCTCCTAAGCCTCGGAACTTTACAAAGTTTACGGCCGGAGAAAAATCCGTTCGATCAATGATGCTGCTTTGATCGATTTTGTCGATCAAAGGCGCCCGCCGAAATGTCACCTGTTCAAAGAGCCTGAAGGGGTGCTGCCACGGCTCGATCGAATAGGAAAGCCCTAGATCGCGGCTCCGCCCTTGCTCTTCGTACCCGCTTTGTTCCAGATGAAGCATGGTGCGATTCACAGACCGGCAGCTCCGGGCCAAGGCTCTTCGGGCACTCACGGAGGTCTACAAGGCTGCCGAGAAGGGAGCAGTGCCGCGCTCGCTCTGGCTTCGCTTCCTTCTGGCCTACCTCGCCAACGGCAAGGACGGCCAGTCGGCCGCCACCCACTTCTGGCAAGCCGCCACCAGCGCCATCCCCTCCGACAGCAACTACGACGCCGCCGCCTTCGGCCGCCGCCAGACCCTCAGCAACGCCCACAAATACATCTACCGCCTGCACGGCTACGAGCCGCCGGAGTGAGTGTCGTTTGCGAGCCCCTTGAGGCTATCAAGTTTTTTTCGAAACTGCCTGCACGGATCCAGGGTGCGGCGCGCCGAGCCAGGCAATCCGGGCGGTGGCGATCACGAACAACATGAAGCCTATCTGGCTCAACAGGATCGGATGCGAAGCACGCGTCAGAAACTCACCTGCCGGTGCGTAATGCGCTGTCGTCGCCAGATTGTGAATGACGTTCGTGACGATGAGAACGATCGTTGCCACTATCCCCAATCTGGGTCGGATGAAGAGCAGGGCCGCGGCCAGCGGGTCGAGAAAGGTCAGGCTGGTCCAGTAGGCAGAGCTGATCGGGTTGGCACCGCCATAATCCCAGAAAAGGCCATGCTGGAGCAACGTGCGAGCATGATTGAGCCCACCTATCAGCAGGCACGCTGCCCACAAGCTGCGAACGACGATGCTTCCACGCTCCACAGCCGGAGCTTGCGGCAAACGGCTGGACTTTGAAACCCGGCGAATGCCCCCTTTCCACCCACTTCCGGCAAGCCGCCACCAGCCCCGTCCCTTCCGACAGCAAATACGACGCCGCCGCCTTCCGCCACCAGACGCTGAGCAACGCCCACAAATACATCTACCGGATGCATGGCACGAGCCGCCGGAGTGAATGTCCGCTTTCGACCCATTGCGGACATTCAGCTAAGCGTTGACGCCTTTCCCTCTTGCCGAAGAACCTCATCTCGCTCCGCGGCGATGAACCTATCAAGGCGCCGTTGCACCCGAGCATAGGCGGGGTTCGGCCGCAGCGAGTCCAGCGCCGGATAACTCGCGAGCTGGGCGGAGTGAGGATAACCGCGCCATCCTAAAGTCACCGCCTGCTCAAGCGCCGCCAGCGCTTGTTCTGTGCGGCCACGTAACGCGAGGAGTTGCGCCTGCCTAAAGCTCAGTTCCGCCTGGCCGTAGAAGGGGGAGCGATAGGGGCCCTGCGCCTGCAGCAACAGGTAGTTCTCGTAACAGGACATCAGCTGAAGGGCATCCTCCCTTTGCCCCGTGTGAAGCAAAGCAACTATGACCTGAATCATCCCGCTCGACGTTGTCCTGTCTGCACTATCGCAGAGATCAACGGCGCGAGCCCAGCGTCCTTTATAGATCTGGCTGATCAGCGCCCATTCCCTCGCTTCGGCCAGTACGGCAAGGGCTAGTCCTGCATCGCGACTTTTCCACACGTCTGCACCCTGCTCTCGAAGCGTGTCTCGCAGACCCGCTTTCTGCCCCTTGGCAACCATCCAGGAGATCACCCGATTTCGCTCGGGCGCTTCCCACTCGATTAGTTGAGGCAAGCCAAGAACGGCATAGAGACCCTCCAGATAGCTCCGCACAAAGGGAATAGTGGGAGCGAGTTTGACGGCGAGGCGCCCTTGCCGCACCGCTTCAGAAAGATCGCCTGCATAGACAGCTTTGCTTGAACGGAACCGCGCCGCCTGAGCCGGGTCGCCGCCGCGCTGCAAATAAGTTTGGATAACCTGCTCCGACTCCTCGAAGCGTCCCGAAGCGGCAAGAGCGAAGCTCAACCGATTGATCGGCACCGTCCAGAGCGGCTCGATCTCTGCGGCCGCCCGCACCTGCTGAAAGGCTTCTTCGTTACGGCCAAGCTCTTCGAGGTGAAGCGAGAGCCAGACCCGCACTTCCGCACGCGCAGGATCGGCAGCAATCGCGCGCCTCAGCGGCTCTATTCCCTCCTTGGGAGGCGAGACCACGCCCAACGCGGCATATCCCTCCGGTGCGTTGGGTGCGATCGCGATTGCCTTGCGAGCATGCTGCAGCGCAACAGCACGAGCCTTGTCCTGGGGGATGCTGCCGTAGGAGTTGGGGGCATCCGACAGCATGAAAATCAATTCCGCATAAAGAGCGTGCGCAGGAGCGTAGTCGGGATCGGAGGCAAGCGCCTGTTTGGCTAACCCGAGTGCTTTTCGCAGCGCCGGCTCCTTGCGGTCACGCATCTCGGCGCGGGCCGCGAGGTAGAGCGTATAGGCATCCGCACGGGTCGTCAGGCTTTGCGGCGCTTTGTTAGACGACAACGATCCGGCAAGCCGCTTCGCCACCGCTCGTCCAATCTCGTCCTGGACGGCAAAGACGTTACTGAGCTTCCGTTGATAATCTTCCGACCACACCTGGGATCCGTCCGTGGCGTCGATGAGGCGAACGCTCAACCGAAGCTGATCTCCGGCCGTGCGGGTGCTCCCTTCTAGGACATGGGTGACGCCGAGCGCCCTGCGGATCGTCGGCAGGTCCGCGGAGCCGTCCTTAAACTGCCACGCCGAGGTCCGCCCGATCACCTTAATGCCCTCCTCGCGGCCGAGCAGGCTCAGGATCGATTCCGCCACTCCTTCCGCGAAATATCCCTTATCCCGCTGCGGAGAGAGATCGGCGAAGGGGAGCACCGCCAGCGTTGGGGTCTCGGAGTTGCCCGGGAAGCCGCTATCGACATACCACCAGCCGCCGAAAAGCAGGCCGGCAAGCAAAAGCAGACCGATTGCTGCAGCCCACATGCGGACGCGCCCCCGCGGCTTCGGCTCGCCTGCTTCGCCCACGTCACCCGCATTTGTGACTGCGGAACCGCCGTTCGCGATGGTGGAGATTGCCTCCAGCAGTTGGGGGGGAAGCTTGCGTCTCCCTGTCCAGCCCGACATGTCAACGGACTGATATTGCCTGAAGCCCAAGGGCGGCTTGCAGCCGTCGATCATCGCCGGGATCAGGCGATTGGTGTCTCTTCCTTCGGCAGCCTCATCCTGCACCCATGCAGATTCAACTGACGAGCATGACCAAAGGACAAGTACTGCATCGGCGGCTTCAAGCTCTTGATCAATTTGTTTTGCGAACCTGGATCCGCTCTGGACGTGCCGGTCCCACCAGACCTGGTGGCCAGCGCGTTCGAGCGCCTTCGCCAGCGCTTCCGCTTTCGCGGCGTCCTCGCGTGCATAGCTTAGAAAAATGCCCGCCATCGGACCCCCGAAGCAAAGTCTGCGACGAACAGCGCGTCTCATCAAGTGTTAAGTCGCGCCGCCGGATCCAGAGGCGCATCAGATTAGCGCCTCCACCCCAGGATCATGATCGTCGCATCTGCCATCGCCTCGTGAATTGATCAGGTAAGCCGTCACCTTGCCGCCGCGGCTGCAATCGGCGGTGAGCCACGACGGCATCGTGGCCACGCCAAGAATGTCTGCTTTCGACCTATTGCAGACATTGGCGACTACCCGCTGAGTGTCTCGATCCAGGGCCGCTGGACCCAGCCCGACCGGCAGGAGCGGGTCAGAGTAATGTCCAAGCCACCATCGTCGCCGCCTGCACAAGACGCGCGGGGGCGGCTAAATGCCACTCCGATGCTGCGTAAAGGTTTAAGGCCCCCGCGTCACTTGCGCCTGCCAAATACCCCTAAAAAATAAGCTTCAGAACGCCCGCAATGATCAGAATCCCAATGATGAAGACAATGACTACACCCCACAGGACGAACCTTAGCATCTCGTTTCTCCTTTATGTCAGCCCCACATCTCGCGCCGTTCTGCCGTGGAACGATAACTCTCTTAGCTTCAGCGGCTGTTCTCGTGCCAACGGGTGCCGAGTGCTTTGGTTCTGCAGCAACAATGAAGCTACCGCTCAATGTCCGCTTTCCACCCAAAGCGGACATTTCCTGGCATGCTGCTAGCGTGCCGTTGCTGCACCTTTCATGATCGTATTGTTCACGCCGGGTGGCACGAGGTCGATGACTATCAGCCTTACAGGCCCGCTGCCGAGCGCCCGCGCCTCATGCCACTGGGCGACGACTTCCGGCAGGACCTGCCCCGCTTGAAAATCGAGTGATGCGCCCGTGTCGTGGTTGTGAACACGCAAAGAGCCCCGCTCCACGTAGACGAACCTCGACCAAGGGTGTCGGTGTATGGGCAGAGCGCCTCCGGCAGGAATGTGTACCGCTGCCGCTGCGACCTCGGCTTCCTCCTTCGGAAGCCTTAGAGGCTGGCCCGAGATGGTGCGGGCGCTGCGCATGATCGGGGTGATGACTGGCTGGCTGGACGTGCCACCGCTGCCGTGGCCGGGATGAGCTTGTGCGGACACCTGCCTCAGAGCCTCAAATGGCTCGCTCAGATAGCTGACGTTGTGAAAAGCCTCGGTTGCGATTGCATCGGCCACTGCGCGAGCCTGCTTGCCGTCGGCCCCAAACACGATGATCCTGGTGTTGTGATCATCCATAGGGAGGCGGCCGTCGTCCTTCGCCTGTTGCATCACTCCTTGGTCCTTGCCTGCCGCAAGCTGGGAGGCAGGAACGTTGCGAGCTCCTGCGATAGAGCCGGATGCGAAAGCGTCGGGACTGCGTGCGTCTATCCAGACGGCGGTCTTGTCATTGTTGATGTAGGGAAGCGCCTCCAGCTCCGTTTCCATTGCCGCGCCACCCAAGGCTCTCCAGCCAGGCGTCCCTAGCTGGTAGCGCCGCACGTTGGTATAGCCTGCTTGAACAAGCTCTGCCCCCAGCCGCTTCACCTTTCCACAGAAGGGGCCGTTGCAATAAAGGACGAGTGGGCGGTCCTTGGCCCCTCCAACCAACCGCCCGACCTCTGCCACATCGGAGACATATTGATGGGCCGCGAGCCCTGGTTTCGGCGCCACGTTGAGCGCGCCGGGGATGTGGCTGATCGCATATTCCAGTGGCGGACGAGCGTCGAGCACGACGGCCGTTCCATCCGCGATGATCTGCCGCAGCTCCTTAGTCGATACCTCGGCGGTCTTCTGGCTGGCTTCTCCCAATGTTGCGTCGAGGACGGTCTGTGCGAGTGCAGGCGCCGCAGCGAACACTGCTATCGCGGCCAAAGCGGATTTGAGCTGGTTCATGAAAGCCCCCTTTCCTGAGGCCTCATCATATCAGCACCAGTCCTGCCCGCAATGTCCGCTTTCCGCCCGAAGCAGACATAGCAAAGCGCCCCAACCATCGCACTGGAGGGACGCTCCCTTAGCGCAGCGGGTGGGCTGAGGTGATGATTCCGCGGCCTCACCGTTTATCCACAGAAAAGCGAGTGTCGCGTCGTTCGGGCGGTGCCTGGACCGGCAGTGGGCTGATAGAAACTAATCGACTCGACCCTGGGGTGGGCAGTCGGGTCGCCGGCTCCTGTCCGCTTCATCCGTGTCGCGCCGGGAGCCGGCTCTCCTCCCGGCGTAAGCGATTGACTCGGCTGCGAAACGGAGTCAGCTTCCTGTTCGTGCGACTCGATCACCGCACACTCCTCTCGCGCTTGAGAGGGCCGGCTCCCCTCCCTTTTGCCCACCCGCTCGAAGGGAGCCGCGCGTCTGCGGCGGTTACGGCTAAGCGCCTGACTCACCCAGGTTAGGGGGCGCACCAAGGACGACGTGCTAGGTATCCACCGACTCGTCGGGTGGGCCGAGTTATCGGCTCCCGGCGTTTCCTCCCCTTGTCGCCGGGAGCCGATTACAGGCCTGGAGGTGTGGAGGGTTCAGAACCGCAGCGAGAAGTAAGCTTGGCCAGCCGTGAACTCGGTGGCAGCTCATGACGCATGCTTCTTTGGCCACGGACTCGCGCCTGCTCCTCAGCCGGCAGCAGATTGCTCGCCCGGGCTGACGATGTCCTCCAGGACTTTCCAGGTGCCGTCCTCTTGCTTCGTGAGCACCGTAACGTAGGAGCCGCGCTCCGTCGTCTTCTGCTTGGTCCGAGGATCAGTGTAGCTCACCGTGTAGGTGCCTCTCGTGTAGGCTAGGTCGCCGGAGGAGGCGACCCGTGTCTGGTCGTTGGAAAAGTCGATCGAGAAGTTGGGATCTTTCAGCATCTCCGCAGTGAATTGTGAAATCGCCTGGCGGCCCTTCACCGCCTGCTGGTTCGGAAGCATGACCGTTGCGTCGTCCGCGTAGGAGGCCGACAGGCGATTTGCGTCCTTCGCCTTGAACGCGGCGAGCAACTCCTGCTCGGCCTTCTCCACCGCCGCGCTTGCACCTGCATCGGCAGTGCCCTCGGCCGTAGTCGCGGCATCGGTGCTCTCCGGTCGATCATCGCACGCCGCCACGCTCGTGCACAGGACAGCTGACAGAGCTATCGGGAACAGCTTCTGGATGCGCATCATGCCTCTCCTCTCTGAAAGCAGGAAGAGAACATCACGGGCATCGGCTTGGCAAGACGGTTTTCAAGGAAACAGGCGATATCCGCTTTCATCCCTTTCCAGAAATTCGACAACTCCGCTTTCGACCCAAAGCGGACATTCAGGACAGCATCCAGAACAGAGCGACTACCAGAGCAACGGGTGCAAGAAGGAATAAGGCAATCATCCAAGGGCGCCCCTTCTCGTCCACCTTTTTCCCAAGCCAGTTCCAGATGAAGCCGAACAGTTCTCCGATGATCCATCCCATGCCCAAAAAGTAGCCTCACGAACGTCGCTTTCCACCCATTCCGGACGTTCTGACCTCCCCCCGGCCACAAGTACCACTTGTGGCCGATCCCCCGTTCCCCTATAGCGCCACGCGTCCGGCGGGCGCCTTGTGCGCTTGCGGAAGGCTCAAGCTAAGGCTGGCGCGTGGGGGACGAGGCGGTAACGCCCGCCCGGACGCGCTCTTTCGCTTGCAAGGAGCCTCCCGCCGCTCATCGAGCCTGCAAGGACGCCGCTTCGGCATGGGGCCGCTGCGGCAAGTTACTCTGGCCCGGCCCGCGCATGTCTCGTTCGCGGTGCGGACCGGTAAGTGAAAGACAATCATTCTATGGCCACTACGGCAATGCCGACCCGCGACGATTTCGCGGCAATGCTCAATGAATCCCTCGGCGGCGAAAGCGAAGGCTTCGAGGGCCGCGTAGTCAAGGGAACAGTCACCGCGATCGAAAACGACATGGCCGTGATCGACGTCGGCCTCAAATCCGAAGGGCGGGTCGCCCTCCGCGAGTTCGCGGCCCCGGGCCAGAAGGCCGAGATCAACGTCGGCGACGAAGTCGAAGTCTATGTCGACCGCGTCGAGAACCACCAGGGCGAGGCGATGCTGTCGCGCGACCGGGCCCGCCGCGAGGCCGCCTGGGACACGCTCGAAGCAGAGCACGCAGCCGGAAATCGGGTCGAGGGCGTGATCTTCGGACGGGTGAAGGGCGGCTTCACAGTCGACTTGAACGGCGCTGTCGCCTTCCTTCCCGGCTCCCAGGTCGACATCCGCCCGGTCCGCGACGTCGGTCCCCTGATGGACATCCCCCAGCCCTTCCAGATCCTGAAGATGGACCGCCGCCGCGGCAATATCGTTGTCTCGCGCCGCGCGATCCTCGAAGAGACCCGGGCCGAGCAGCGCACCGGCCTCATCCAGAGCCTTGAGGAAGGCCAGGTGATCGAGGGCGTGGTGAAGAACATCACCGATTACGGCGCCTTCGTCGACCTTGGCGGGATCGACGGCCTGCTCCACGTCACCGACCTCAGCTACAAGCGCGTCGGCCATCCGTCCGAGATGATCAACATCGGGGACACGGTGAAGGTGCAGATCATCCGCATCAACCGCGAGACGCAGCGAATCTCGCTTGGAATGAAGCAGCTCGAGAGCGATCCGTGGGACGGCGCGCAGGCGAAGTACGAGATCGGCAAGGTGTTCACCGGCCGGGTCACGAACATCACCGAATATGGAGCCTTCGTCGAGCTCGAGCCGGGGATCGAGGGCCTTGTCCACGTCTCCGAGATGAGCTGGACCAAGAAGAACGTGCATCCGGGCAAGATCGTCTCCACCAGCCAGGAGGTTGAGGTCTCCGTGCTCGAGGTGGACGAGGAGAAGCGGCGGATCTCGCTCGGCCTCAAGCAGGCTCAGGCCAATCCCTGGGCCGCCTTCGCCGAGGCGCATCCGGTCGGAAGCGTGGTCGAGGGCGAGGTCAAGAACTCCACCGAGTTCGGCCTGTTCATCGGACTCGAGGGCGATGTCGACGGAATGGTCCACATGTCGGACATCGCCTGGGGCGTATCCGGCGAGGAGGCGCTCAACCTCCACCACAAGGGCGAGATGGTGAAAGCCCAGGTGCTAGACGTCGATGTCGAGAAGGAGCGGATCTCGCTCGGGATCAAGCAGCTCGAGCGCGGCGGGGTCTCCTCGGGCGCGGGTGCGGGCGCGGGTGCGGGTGCCGGCTCGGGATCGGGCGGAGTGTCGAAGAACGACGTTGTGACGGTGACCGTCCTCAACGTCGGCGACGGCGGCCTGGACGTGCAGGTCGGCGACGACGGCCCGACCGGCTTCATCAAGCGCACCGACCTTGGCCGCGACCGCGACGAGCAGCGCCCCGAGCGCTTCCAGGTCGGGCAGAAGTTCGACGCGATGGTGATCGGCTTCGACCGTTCGAAGAAGCCCAACTTCTCGATCAAGGCGATGCAGATCGCCGAGGAGAAGCAGGCGGTCGCCCAGTACGGCTCGTCCGACTCGGGCGCGAGCCTGGGCGACATCCTGGGCGAAGCCCTGAAGCAGAAGAACAGCTAAAACATCAAAAGGGGCGGCAGCTTACGGGCGGCCGCCCCTTCTTCTATGTAACTCCTGAAGCTCGATCCGCTAAGCCCTTGCGTTGCCCCGCAATCGGTGCAATCAATTCGCCTTGGCGGTCGCGGGGGACGACCACCTTAGCTTGCGTCCGAACCGGCTTTGGACGCGCAGACACCGGGGACAAGCCTTGATCCGTTCCGAACTCGTGCAGAAGCTCTGCGAAGACCATCCCGATCTCACCACCAAGGAGATCGAGCGGGTGGTCTCATCGTTCTTCGATTCCATCACGGAGCAGCTGCGCAAGGACGGCCGGGTGGAGCTTCGCGGCTTCGGCGCCTTCTCGACACGCGAGCGCGACGCTCGCAAGGGCCGCAACCCGCGCACCGGAGCCGCCGTCGACGTGGACGCCAAGCGCGTTCCCTATTTCAAGCCCGGCAAGGAAATGCGCGAGCGCTTGAACGTCTAACTGCGTTGACTCACGCCTGCTGCTACAGGCACGTCGTGCACGAGATGCGGACGTGGCGAAACCGGTAGACGCAGCAGACTTAAAATCTGTTTCCAGACCCTGGAGTGCGGGTTCAAGTCCCGCCGTCCGCACCAACAACTCCGCAGCCTAGCCTTAGTGCGTCCGGGCCGTTAGGTGGCGGGAATGGATCTGCTGGACCGCTTCCTCCGCAAAATCATCCGCGAGGGTGAGCTTACGCTTATCGACCCGTCGGGAAGGAAGCGGACCTACGGCCGCGACTGCGGCACCGGCCGCCGAGCCACGGTGCGCCTGGCGGACCGGAAGGTGGTTCGGGACGTCCTTCGCCAGCCCAAGGTGGCGATCGGCGAGGCCTATATGGACGGCCGGCTGATCCTGGAGCAGGGAGACATCCTTGATCTTCTCGATCTTGCAACATCCAACGTTCCGTGGGAGCGCGGCGGCAGGTCCAGAAAGGCGATCGGCCGAGGCAGCCGCAAGCTTGCAGGCGCCCTGTGGGGCCTCAACGACAGGAGACGCTCGGCCCGCAACGTCGCCCATCATTACGACCTGTCGGACCGGCTCTACGATCTCTTCCTCGACAGCGACCGCCAGTATAGCTGCGCCTACTTCAACGACCCCACCGACACCCTGGAACAGGCGCAGACGGCGAAGAAGGCGCATATCGCTGCAAAGCTCTACCTGAAGCCTGGCCAGAGGGTGCTGGACATCGGCTGCGGCTGGGGCGGAATGGCGCTCTACCTGCACTCCCAGGCGGAGGTGGACGTGCTCGGAATTACCCTGTCGCAGGAGCAGCTTCAGGTGGCTCGACGCCGGGCCGAGGAAGCCGGAGTCGCCGACCGGGTGAAGTTCGAGCTGCTCGACTACCGCAACGTGGAAGGTCGGTTCGACCGAATCGTGTCCGTGGGAATGTTCGAGCACGTCGGCAGGCGCCACTTCGGCCAGTTCTTCCAAAAGTGCCGGCAGCTCCTCAAGGACGACGGAGTGATGCTCCTTCACACGATCGGCCGAATGGGAGCGCCGGGCCTGCCGAACCGGTGGACGAGCAAGTACATCTTCCCAGGCTACTACGTTCCGGCTTTGTCCGAGATGGTCGCTTCGAGCGAGAAGGCGAAGCTGATCGCCGCCGACGTGGAGATGCTCCGGCTCCACTACGCCTACACCCTGGAGCACTGGTACCGGCGGGTGCAGGACAAGCGGCGGGAGATCGTCGACTTGTACGACGAGCGTTTCCTGAGGATGTGGGAGTTCTACCTCGCCTCCACGATCGTCGGCTTCCGGCACGGCGGGATGATCAACTACCAGGTGCAGTACATTCGGGACCGGCACGCTCTGCCGATCACCCGCGACTATATGATCGAGGAAGAGGCTCGCTTGCGCAGCTAGCCGCTACCGTAGTGGCCCCCCGGCATTGGCGCTTCCGCCGCCCCTACGGTATCCGGGCGGCATGGCGATTCGAACGACCTGGCTGTGCGGCACCCTTGCCGGCGCGCTCGTGCTTGCCGCCTGCACCAAGAGCGAGACCGGGCCGATCGTGGTCAGCGCCATCGGCGATGCGCCCAGGCTCGTAAACCCGAACCTCCAGCGCCTGGACCCTCCATCGGAGACGCTTCTGCTTGCCACCGCTCAGGGGCTGGTTCGCTTCGATGCCGCCGGTCAGATCGAGCCTGCTCTGGCGCAGAGCTGGATCGTGTCGGACGACGGGCTTCGCTACACCTTCCGCCTTAGCCGCACGAACTGGCGGAACGGCTCCAAGGTGACTGCCGAGCAGGTCGCAAGCCGATTGCGGGCGGCTGCAAGCCCGGCCAGCCGCAATCCGCTGAAGCCGTTGCTCGGGGCGGTCCAGGAAGTCGTCGCAATGACGGACGATGTGCTGGAGATCAGCCTGGTCGGCCCCCGCCCCAACTTCCTTCAGCTCCTCGCCCAGCCGGAAATGGCCATCATCCATGAGGGCCAGGGCACCGGGCCGTTCCACGCGGTCCAGGAGCCGGGCCACCTGGAGCTTCACCTGCCCCCGGAAGAGGAGGAAGAAGAGGAGCCGACGAAGGAGGAAGAGCACGAGACTGGTGTCGTGCTTCGCGGCGAGAGGGCGGCGCTGGCGGTCGCCCGCTTCCTGGAAGGCGCCGCCGATCTCGTCACCGGAGGCACCCTTGCCGACTTGCCGATCGCAAGGGCAGGCGAACCGCGAGCCGACGCTCTTCGCCTGGACCCCGCCGTCGGCCTGTTCGGTCTGAGCTTTGGAAGCCGGAAGGGCCTCACCGGGGATGCGGATGTACGGCGCGCGCTGAGCATGGCAATCGACCGCGCCGCGCTGGTATCCGCCCTGGGCATTCCCCAGCTCCAGCCCCGCGAGACCCTGCTCCCCGCCGGGATAGCCGAATTGCCCCAGCCCGCCGTTCCAGCCTGGGGCGCCTCTTCGCTGCCGATCCGCAGGGCGATAGCCGCACGAGCCATAGCAGCGGCGGCGGAAGGCGAGACCCCGACCATCACCGTCGCCATGCGCGACGGCCCCGGCTACCGTCTGGTCTTCGCCCATCTTCGGCGCGACTGGCGGGCGATCGGAGTCGATGCCCGGCCAGTCCCGGCCGACAGCAAGACTGCGGACCTAAGGCTGATCGACGCCGTCGCGCCCGCCGATCTTCCAAGCTGGTACCTGCGCCAGTTTTCCTGCCGTTCCAGCGCCGTCTGCGATGCCTCAGCCGACTCGATCATGGACGCTGCCAGGGCTGCGCCGACGGCCGAGGACCGCCAGCTTCTGCTGGCCGACGTGGACCGGACCCTTACGGAGCTAACGCCCTTCATCCCGCTGACCGCGCCGGTGCGCTGGTCGCTGGTCTCCCCCCGCCTCACCGGCTTCCGCGGCAACGCCTTCGGGCGCCACAATCTCGCGGAGCTCATTGCGGCCAGGCGCTAGGCGGCTTAACTGAAAAGCCTGCGGGCCCCGGGAAACGACATATGCCGACTCCTCAGGAACAGTTCGAGCGCATGGCGAACCAGCTGCCCGTGGGGCGGGATCCCGCGTCCGTGCGCAAGCGCCTGGAGGCGATGGAGACCGTGCTTGAACGGGTCTTCACCATTCCGGGCATCAACCGCCCAGTGGGGCTCGATTCCATCGTCGGCCTGGTGCCCGTGGTCGGGGACGTGATCACGGCCTCGATGGGCGCCTGGCTGGTCTGGGAAGCACGCAACCTCGGCATGTCGAAGTTTCAGCTGG
>DASYWC010000061.1:0-27982 GCA_035936615.1 Allosphingosinicella sp.
GCGCATCGGCGGCGGGGAGAATTGCAGAGCAATGCAGCGTGTTCGCATCGGCCTGACCGGACTTGCGTTCGTGTTCGTGCTCGTCCTGCTCGGAACCGTCTTCAGCCGGGCCAGCGACGAAGAAGAACCGATCACGGCCAATGCGATAGAGCTGCAGGAGGCTCCGGGCATCGCCCCGCGCAAGGCCGAGGCGGAGCCGAAGGAGCCCCTGGCCGAGCTCGGCGTCGCTCCCGGCAACGCGGACAATTCCAGCCAGAATGTTGCGGAGACGAATAATCTTCGCACCCGCCCGCGATAAGCCGTTTCCACTCGCGGCGCTGATCGCGGCGGCGGCGCTCTACGCCGCCGTGGAGCTGGCCGCGGCCCTTGCCGCCGGCTTCTTCCTGTGGGGAAGGGCCGAAGCCCTGCTCTTCCTGGCTCTGCGCCCCTGGCTGCTCCTGATCGCGCCATTCCTCGTCGCTCGTTACCCGGCGGCGGACCGGCTGCTCTTCTACGCGGCGGCGCTTTTCCTTGCCGCTGCCTCGGAGACCCTGCTGCTGCTAGGGCTCGGCGCTTCGGATCCGTGGCCGCAGATGCTTCGCGGGCTGGCTGGGGGAGCGGCATTGCTGCTGCTGTTCGAGATCGTGTTCCAGCTTGGGCGCAGGGTGCTCGGCCGCTGGGGGCGCGCAATCCTCGCGCTGGCGCTAGCCTTTCTGTTCCTGACTCCGTTCGGGCTCCGCGGCTACGATCTGATCGTCCTCGGCAGTACCGAGCGGAAAGCCGCCGAGGTGCGGCCGGACCTGATGCTGATGACGGCGCTTCCGATCATCTGGGGAGAGAAGGGCGCCTTCGATCCCGCGAGCCGGCCTGCCGAGGCCTACACGGCACTACAGCGCGAATTCCGCGTACGCCCGCTCGATGTGCTGGACAAAGCGAGCCTCGGCAGCGGTCGGCTCCTCCTGCTGGCTCAGCCGCGGGCGCTGGCCCCCGAAGAGCTGGTGGAGCTTGACGACTGGGTGCGCCGAGGGGGGCGGGCGCTGATCATGACCGATCCGGCGCTGGTCTGGCCGACCGAGCTCGCGCTGGGCGACAGCCGCCGTCCGCCGCCCATCGGCCTTCTCGATCCAATCCTCACTCACTGGGGGATTCGGGTCGATCCTCCGGCGGATCGAGCCCTGGCGGTGGAGGAGCGGGCGTCGCGGCGGCTTGCGATGGCGGCGCCCGGCACCGTCACGACGACCAATCCGAACTGCCGGGTCGAGCCTGACCGTCACCTCGCCCGCTGCCGGATCGGCAAGGGCGAAGTCATCCTGCTCGCCGACGCCGATCTGCTTCACGACTCGCTCTGGGCTGCGCCTGGGGACGCCGGTGCCCAGCGGCACCAGCGGCGGGCGGACAACCCGCTTGTGGTAGCCGACCTCCTGGACGAGCTCGCCGGAATCGGGCGGGCGCGGGCGGACGGCGATGTTCAGTGGATCTCGCACAATGCGCCACGAGGCCGCGCGCTGCTCCTCGCCGCCTTGCCGCTGCTGGCTGCGTTCGGCTTCGCCGGGGCGATCCGACTCCGGCGCAGGCGCTGATCCGGACTTTGCCTGCCCCCAAACTTATCCACAGAGGCTTCCACCAAGAACAGCAGAAGAACATCAGCAAGAACAGACCACGAATAGGTTGAGCGACTCCGCTTTAGGGCATGAAATCCCCATCTGTGGCATAAAATCCCCTTCCATCCTGCTCCCCATCCTGTTATCCACTGCTCCTAGAGAATTGGGGCACTTCCTGTTGACCGGCGAGTCACACGGATGGGCGCGAAGGCGCACTTCCGTGAACGGGGAAGGTCCGTGTGCAGGGGACGGACAGGCTAAGTGGAGCTGGAACATCTCTTCAACGGAAGCGCGCTGAGCGCGGTGGACGCCAAGGGGCGTCTCTCCGTACCCGCGTTCATCCGGGGAGTGATCGAGCGCCGCTCCGATGCCAAGGCCGTCGTCATCGGGATGCACGAGGCCTCGCCCTGCCTCAACGCCTACGACCGCGGCTATGCTCGCATCCTCTACGCCGAGAACGAGCGCCGCCGGCTGATGGAAGAGGCTGCAGGAGGCGATCTCAGCGCTCACCACGCCCGCGCTCGCCGCACCTTCGGCCTTACCGAGGACGTTCCTTACGATCCCAGCGGCCGGATCATCCTTCCGCCGATGATGCGCCGCAAGGGGCGCATCGAGGACCTGGCGCTGTTCGTCGGGACCGGCGGCACCTTCGAGATCTGGAATCCGCAGCTCGCGCTTGAAAGCGGCGATGAGGAGCTGCGCGATCTCGCCTCCTACCGTCTCGAAGAAAAGGGCATCGCCCTGTGAGCGCGCCAATGTCTTCCGGCGCCGCAGCCGCGCACGTTCCGGTCCTCCTCGACGAGGTGATCGCCGGGCTCGCCCCGCGCGAAGGCGAAATCCATGTCGACGGCACCTTTGGGGCCGGCGGCTATACCAAGGCTATCCTGAATTCCGGTGCGCGAGTGTATGCGTTCGATCGCGACCCGGATGCGATCCGCGGGGGCCAAGCCCTGGCGGACGAGAGCGGGGAGCGCCTGACGCTTGTTCCGGAGCGTTTCTCCCGGATGCGTCAGGCGCTATCCGAGCGCGGGGTCGACGAGGTCGACGGCGTGACTCTCGACATCGGCGTCTCCTCGATGCAGCTCGATCAGCCCGAGCGCGGCTTCTCCTTCCAGGCCGACGGCCCGCTCGACATGCGCATGAGCCGGGAAGGCCGGAGCGCTGCGGACTTCGTCAACACTGCCGACGAAGACGAGATCGCGGACGTCCTCTATCATTATGGCGAAGAGCCCAAGTCCCGCCGGGTTGCGCGCGCCATCGTTGCTGCCCGGCCGATCGAGCGGACGGCTGAGCTTGCCGCGGTGGTGCGCAAGGCGCTCGGCCATCATGCCGGAATGAAGAAGGACCCGGCGACCCGGACCTTCCAGGCAATCCGGATCCATTTGAACGAGGAGCTTCAGGAGCTCGAGGGCGGGCTGGCGGCCGCCGAGGATGTGTTGAAGCCCGGCGGCCGCCTTGCAGTCGTGACCTTCCACAGCCTCGAAGACCGGCTCGTAAAACGTTTCCTGCGCGAGCGCAGCGGTACTGCCCCCGCTGCCTCGCGCCATTTACCCGAAGCCAAGGCAAGCGGCCCCGCAGCGACGTTCGAAGCGGTCGCGAGGCCGGTTCGCGCGGGCGAGGCCGAGGTCGAGAGAAATCCCCGGGCCCGCTCGGCAACCCTTCGAGTGGCCCGGCGCACAGCCGCATCGTCCTGGACCAGAGCAAAAGGAACTCCCCAATGATCGCAAGGGGTTTCAAGCCCGTAGGCTGGGTCGCAGCAGTCGCCACCGCGGCGCTCGGCTGCTACATGCTGTCGCTCAATGTCGCCGCGGAGCGAGCGGAGCTTGCCAAGGTGGAGCAGCAGATCGTCCTCGCCACTCGAGAGATCCGCGCTCTCCAGACGGAGCTTGGGACGCGGGGCCGGCTTCAGCAGCTCGAGCACTGGAACGCGGACGTGCTGGCGCTCTCGGCCCCGGCTTCGGGTCAGTTCCTTCGCGACGAGTTCATCCTCGCCAGCTACAGCAAGCCTCAGAAAACACTGGAGGACCAGGCGAAGGTCCGAATGGCTTCGGCTGAAGCGGTCGAGACGCAGCCGGTCGCCAGGCCTGCTGTCGAGAGCGGCCTCGTTCCTGCTCCCGCACCGATCGACAAGCCCATCGTTCGCCAGGCTAGCCTGGTCGTCGGGCAGAAGACGCCGTTCACCGCAGTCAATGCGGCGCCGGTCAAGGAGCCCGTTATCAAGAAGGCGGTTCCGAAGACGCCGCTGGTGAAGGTCGCCGCCGTCAGCCCTTCCAAGACCGAGACTCCCGTCGCCAAGCCGGCGGCCAAGGCTGCCAAGGCTCCGGAAGCCAAGGCGGAGACAAAGGCGCCCGTCAAAGCTGCGTCGGCCAAGGCGCCCGCCAAGGCTTCGGAGACCAAGGTTGCAGCCAAGGCTCCGGAGACCAAGCCGGCAGCAAAGGCGACGCCCAAGAACACGACCAAGAGCGCCGGCCTGATCTCCTCGGATGTGGAGCGGGAGATCGCTCAGGCTTCGAAGACCGAAAACTCATCGGGAGGTGCGGCACGGCGATGACGGCACTTGCGGCGAAAGCCGACCGCGCAGATGTTTCGGGTCAGCGGCAGCAGTCGCTGGCGTTGACGTATCACCGGCTGATGCTGGTGATGCTGGTTTTCGCGGGCGTGACGGCGCTGATCGTCGGGCGCCTCATCTATCTTCAGATCTTCACCGACCGCTCGGTCGCCGTGGCCGGCAATCCGTTGCTTCCGGCCCGAGGGGACCTCGTCGACCGCAACGGAGTGCCGCTTGCCCGCACGATCGACGCATGGTCGATCGCGGTGCACCCGAGGAAGCTGCTCGGCGATCCTGACGAGCTTTCAGAAAAGCTCGCCGCGCTGATGCCCGAACGGAGCGCCGCCGAGTACCGCCAGATCCTGACGTCGGGAAAGAAGTTCGTCTATCTGAGCCGCCGCGCCGTGCCTGAGCTGGTCTCGGCGGTGAACGCGCTCGGCGAGCCCGCAATCGCCTTCGACCGGGAGCCGGAGCGCCTCTATCCCCAGACTGCCCTTGCGGCCCACATCCTCGGCTGGACCGACTTCGACGGCCGCGGGGTCACCGGCATGGAAAAGGTGCTGGACGAGCATCTGTCCAACCCGGCCACGCGCGGCACCCCTACTGCTCTCTCCATCGACAGCCGGGTCCAGGCGGCGGTGGAAACCGAGCTCGGCGCCGCGATGACCAAGCATCAGGCGGAAGGCGGGACGGGTATCGTGCTGGACGTGAGGACCGGCGAGATCATTGCCCTTGCCTCCTTTCCGACGTTCAACCCGAACGCCGCCGGCAAGTACGCGCCCGATTCCCAGTACAACCGGGCGACGATGGGCGTTTACGAGCTCGGGTCCACCTTCAAGCCGCTGACGGTCGCGGCGGCGATCGACGCAGGCACGATCACCTCCTTTTCCAAGACCTACAATGCGGGTGCGCCGATCGCGATCGGCCGGTTCCAGATCTCGGACTACAAGGGCAAGAACAGGCCGCTCAACGTGGCCGAGGTCATCGCCTACTCCTCGAACATCGGAACGGCGCGCATCGCCGACGAGATGGGCGTCGAGCGCTTGAAGGAGTCGTTTCGGAAGCTCGGCTTCGACTCCGCGCCGCACCTGGAGCTCGGCGAAAAGGCCAAGCCGCTGTGGCCCCGCGAATGGAGCCGGGCGACCCTCCTTACCAGCTCCTTCGGCCACGGTGTCGCGATCACTCCGCTCCACCTGGCAACCGCCTATGCGGCGCTTGTGAACGGCGGCATCTGGCGCCCGTCCACCTTGATGAAGATCGACGGCGCCCAGGTTCCCGAGGGACGGCGGGTCTTCCAGGAAGAAACCAGCCGCCGGGTGCGGCAGCTTCTGCGCCTCAACGTTCTCCATGGCGGCGGGGGCAAAGGCGAGGCGGCCGGCTACCGGGTCGGCGGCAAGACCGGCACGGCCGAGAAAAGCGGAAGCGGCGGATATTCGAAAAAAGTGAACGTCTCGACGTTCGCGGCAGCTTTCCCGATGGACGAACCGCGCTATGTGGTGATCGCCATGCTCGACGCCCCCAAAGCCACCGCCGACACGTTCGGCTATACGACCGCCGGGTGGGTCTCGGCCCCGATCGTCTCAAAGGTAATCGCCCGCACCGGCAGCCTGCTCGGGGTCATCCCCGACGAGCGCCGCGAGATGGACCTTGCCGACGTGCTGCCGCTGGTGGCGAAGAAGCAGAAGTGATGCGGCTGGGAGCGCTGATCGGCAGCGACAGCGCCGAGACAGTCACCGGCTTCGCCATCGACCACCGCAAGGTTGCGCCGGGAACCGTCTTCGGCGCCTTTCGGGGGACCGTCTTCAACGGCGAGGACTTCATCCCCGACGCGGTCGAAGCGGGAGCAGTGGCCGTGGTGGCAAGGCCGCAGGTACGGGTCGAGCGGGCTGCCCATGTCGCTGCCGAGGAGCCTCGAAAAACCTTCGCCGGGCTTGCGGCGCGCTTCTTCGCTCCGTTTCCTCAGACGATCGTCGCAGTCACCGGCACCAACGGCAAGACTTCGACCGTGGAGATGACCCGGCAGCTCTGGCGGATGGCGGGGCATCCCTCCGCCTCCATCGGAACGCTCGGAGTCACCACCGCCGACGACCAGGCGACGACCGGGCTCACCACTCCCGACATCGTCACTTTCCTGTCGAACATGGCCGGGCTGGCGAGGGAGGGCATCACCCGGGCGGCCTTCGAGGCATCGAGCCACGGCCTGTCGCAGTACCGAACCGAAGGGCTGCCCGTCCAGGCGGCGGCCTTCACCAACTTCAGCCGCGACCATCTCGACTATCACGGCACGATGGAGGAATATTTCGAGGCCAAGATGCGGCTGTTCCGCGAGGTGGTGGAGCCCGGCGGCTCGGCGGTCGTGTGGACCGACGATCCCAAGTCCGGGGAGGTGGCCGGGATCGCGCGCGACCGGGGGCTGAGGCTGCTCACGGTCGGCGAGGCCGGCGACACCCTTCGGCTCGTGGAGCGGAGCACTACCCAACTCGGGCAGACGATGACGGTCGAGGCCGGCGGCAAGCGCCACAAGGTGACTCTGCCGCTGATCGGAGCCTATCAGTCCGCCAACGCGTTGACCGCTGCCGGTCTCGTGATCGCCACCGGCGGCGAGTTGGAACAGACGCTGGCGAACCTCAGCCGGGTTCAGCCGGTGAGGGGCAGGCTGGAACGCGCGGTGATCACCCGGGCCGGGGCGCCGGTCTATGTCGATTATGCCCATACTCCGGACGCGCTCCAGTCGGCGGCGGAAGCGCTCCGCCCTCACGCCAGGGGGCGCCTCATCATCCTCTTCGGCGCAGGGGGCGACCGCGACGTCGGCAAGCGTCAGGAGATGGGGAAAGTCGCCGATGCAATGGGCGACCTCGTCATCGTCACCGACGACAACCCGAGGAGCGAAGACCCGGCCTCGATCCGCCGAGCCATCATGGAGGGAGCGCCGGGCGCTCGCGAAGTCGCCGGCCGCCGCGAAGCCATCGCCGCGGCAGTCGCCGAGGCAGGCTCCCATGACATCATCCTCCTTGCCGGAAAGGGACACGAGCAGGGCCAGATCGTCGGCGACCGGGTTTTTCCCTTCGACGACGTAACCGTGGCCCGGGAGTGCGCGGCGTGAGGGCTGGTGGCAAGCTTTCCCTCCCCTCCCTTTCAAGGGAGGGGATCGAGGGGTGGGTGCGAGCGCTTAGCGCGAGCCCTTTTCTTCCGACACTCACCCACCCCCTAACCCCCTCCCTTGAAAGGGAGGGGGGACTATGACCACCCTTTGGACCTCGCAGGAAATCGCCGAGGCCGTGGGCGGCGCGGCGGACGGAGTGTTCGAGGCGGGCGGAGTCACCTTCGATTCCCGTGAAGTGGGCGCGGGAGACCTGTTCATCGCCTTGAAGGGGGAAGCGACCGACGGGCACCTCTTCGTGGACAAGACTTTCGCGGCCGGGGCTGCCGGGGCGATCGTCAGCGAGGCGGTGCCCCAGCCCCACGTCCTCGTTCAGGACACAAGCAAGGCTCTGAACGATCTCGGCCGTGCTTCAAGGGAGCGCAGCCATGCCCGCATCGCCGGAGTGACCGGATCCGTCGGCAAGACTGGCACCAAGGAGGCGCTGTTCGCCGCACTTGACCGCTCTGCTCCGGACCGCGCCCATCGTTCCGTCAAGAGCTACAACAACCACACCGGCGTGCCGCTGTCGCTCGCCCGGATGCCGCGCGAGGCCCGCTTCGGAGTCTTCGAGATGGGGATGAACCATTCAGGCGAGCTGGCCGAGCTCACCCGGCTGGTCCGGCCGCACGTCGCGATCGTCACCGCGATCGCCTCGGCCCACCGCGAATTCTTCGACAGCGAAGAAGCCATCGCCGATGCCAAGGGCGAGATATTCCAGGGGCTGGAGGAGGGCGGAACCGCGCTGGTCCCGTTCGACAGCCCGCACCGCGACCGGCTGATCGCCGCGGCCCGGCCCTACGCGGCTGAAATCCTCACCTTCGGTTTTGGAGAGGGAGCGGACATCCGGGCGAGGGACATCGTCCCTTCGCCTCGCGGAGGAACCCACGTCAGCGCCTGCCTTCCCAATTCGGAGCTCAGCTTCACTCTTGCGCCTCCCGGGGAGCATTGGATTTCCAACGCCATGGCGGTGCTCGGAGCGGTCGAGGCATTGGGCGGCGATCTGGCCGCAGCGGGCCTCGCCCTTGCGGAGCTGGAGGGCCTGAAAGGGCGCGGGGAGCGCCACCGCATCGCCGCGGGCGCCGGGGAAGCGCTTCTGATCGACGAGAGCTACAATGCCAATCCCGGGTCGATGCGGGCGGTCCTGAAGGTGCTGGGGCAGGAAAATGTCTCCGGCCGCCGGATCGCGGTGCTTGGGTCGATGCGGGAGCTCGGCGCGGGATCCGAAGCCTTTCACGCCGAACTGGCCGGCCCGATCGAGGAGGCCTGTGTCGATTATGCAATCCTCGTCGGCGAGGAGATGGAGCCGCTCGCGAAAGCGCTTGGCCCAAAGGTGAAAATGGAGCATGTGCCGGACGTGGCGTCGGCCCTGGAACTGGTCCGCAACGGGATCGGCGCGGGCGATGCGGTACTCGTCAAAGGATCGAACTCAATTGGCCTCGCCGCCGTTGTAGAGGCGCTGGCGAGCGGCCCCTCGACCCGGTTCGGGACAGGAAAGAGCTGATGTTCCTACTGATTGCAGAACAGCTTGGGTTCCCCGGGGTTCTGAACCTCTTCCGCTACATCACGTTTCGTGCCGGCGCTGCGACCGCGACGGCCCTGTTCCTCGGCCTTCTGATCGGACCCAAGTTCATCGGATGGCTCCGGGTTCGGCAGGGGAAGGGTCAGCCGATCCGCGCGGACGGTCCAACCACTCACCTGTCCAAGCGCGGCACTCCGACCATGGGCGGGCTCATGATCCTCACCTGCGTCTCGGTTGCGATGCTGTTGTGGATGAATTTCTCGAACCCCTACGTCTGGGCCTGCCTGTTCATCACTGTCGGCTTCGGGCTGATCGGGTTCCTGGACGATTACGACAAGGTCACGAAGCGCAGCCACAAGGGCGTCTCGGGCCGCACTCGGCTGATCGCCGAGTTTTTCGTCGCCGGAATCGGCTGCTGGATCATCATCCAGGGCACCGGCACCGATCTCTACATTCCGTTCCTGCGCGAGCCGGTGGCGGACCTTGGCCCCGTAATCTACGTGATCTTCGCGACGGTCGTCGTGGTCGGGGCCGGCAATGCGGTGAACCTTACCGACGGGCTCGACGGGCTTGCCACCATGCCCGTGATCATCGCCAGCCTGGCGTTCCTGGTCATCACCTACCTCGCGGGTAACGCCGTCTTCGCGGGCTATCTGGGCATTCCGCACGTGCTGGGCGTGGGCGACCTCACCGTACTCTGCTCCGCCATTATTGGGGCGGGGCTCGCCTTCCTCTGGTTCAACGCTCCGCCGGCAGCGGTCTTCATGGGCGACACCGGAAGCCTCGCGCTTGGCGGCGCGCTGGGAGCGATCGCCGTGGCGACCCAGCATGAGTTCGTGCTTGCGATCGTCGGCGGCCTGTTCGTGCTGGAGGCCGCGTCCGTCATCATCCAGGTCTTCTTCTACAAGAGGACCGGGCGCCGGGTGTTCAAGATGGCTCCGATCCACCACCATTTCGAGCAGATCGGCTGGTCCGAGCCGACCGTCGTCATCCGCTTCTGGATCATCAGCTTCGTGCTCGCTCTTGCGGGCCTGTCAACGCTCAAGCTCAGATGATCGTCAGCCCCGCCTTCGCTGGCAAGAGCTACGCCGTGCTCGGCCTGGCGCGCTCCGGCCTGGCGACGGTAGAGGCGCTTGTTGCCAGCGGCGCGAAGGTCATGGCCTGGGATTCGAGCGAACAGGTGCGTGCCGCGCTTTCTCCCACTCTTCGCATCGCCGATCCGATGACGTCCGCCCTTTATGGATTCGACGGTCTTATCGTATCCCCTGGTGTCCCCCTCAACACTCACCCGATCGCCGCTCGGGCTGCCCAGGCAAACGTGCGGGTGATCGGCGACATCGAGCTGTTCGCCCAGGCGCGTGCCACTCTCCCGCGGCACAAGGTGGTCGGGATCACCGGCACCAACGGCAAGTCGACGACGACGGCCCTCATCCACCACATCGTCAGGAGTGCGGGCATACCCACCGCATTGGGCGGCAATATCGGCCTGCCGATCCTCGGTCAGGAGCCCCTTCCCGAGGGGGGCGTCTATGTCCTTGAGCTTTCCTCCTTCCAGATCGACCTGACCCGGAGCCTCGACTGCGAAGTCGCGGTGCTCCTGAACATCTCGCCCGATCACCTCGACCGCTATGACGGGATGGACGACTATGCGGCGTCCAAGGCGCGGCTGTTCGCAATGCAGTCGCCCGAGCACGGCGCGGTGATCGCCACCGACGACGATTATACGAGGGCGATTGCCGGACAGGTGGGCGGGCGCCGGATCCTGGTTTCCGCCAGCGACGTGAAGGACCAGTCGCGCTGGCCCTCGCTCCAGGGTCCGCACAACGCCCAGAACGTGGCCGCCGCAGTCGCCGCGGCTCGGGAATTGGGCATCGGGGACGACATCATCGCAGCGGCGCTCGCCAGCTACCCGGGGCTCCCGCACCGGATGGAGCGGGTGGCTGAGAAGGACGGGGTGCTGTTCGTCAACGACAGCAAGGCGACCAACCCCACCTCCGCCGCGCCGGCTCTGGCTGCCTACCCATCGGTTCACTGGATCCTGGGCGGGCTCGCAAAGTCGGACGAGCTCGACGCCTGCGAGCCCCATCTGCACCACGTCCGCGCCGCCTACACGATCGGCGAAGCGGGGCCGATGTTCGCGCAATTGCTGGCGCCCAGGGTGCCGGTCAGCGAGTGCGGGGTGCTCGACAAGGCGGTTGGGGCAGCCGCGAAAGCTGCGGAGCCGGGGGAGGTGGTGCTTCTGTCGCCCGCCTGCGCCTCGTTCGACCAGTTCAAGGATTATGAGGCGCGGGGGGATGCGTTCCGCGCGGCGGTGGAGGCGTTGCAATGAACGTGATGCAGCAGGACAGGGCAATGACCCGAAAGGCGGGCGTCAATCGCCTGGGCCGTTCGGACCGCAGCGCGCTCGGGCGCTGGTTCTGGGAGATCGACCGGGTCCTTCTGCTGATGGTGGCGGTGCTGATCTCGATCGGGCTGATCGCCGTTGCGGCGGCCTCGCCGGCGGCCGCGACCCGCTATTCCGGAGGCGACATCAGCTTCACTCCGCTCCATTATTTCTATCGCCAGCTGATGTGGATCATCGTCGCAATTCCGGTGATGATCGGAGTCTCCATGCTTCCGAAGGCGAACGCCCGGCGCTTGTGCCTGGCCGGGGCGGCGTTCTTCACCGTGCTCCTCGTCTTCGTGCCGCTGATCGGCAACGAAGTGAACGGAGCCCGCCGCTGGATCGGAGTCGGTTTCGCCCAGTTCCAGCCGTCCGAATTCCTGAAGCCGATGTTCATCGTCAGCCTCGCCTGGATCCTCTCGCTCAAGGAGAAGGACGCCACCCTGCCGGTGGTGCCCCTGACGGGGCTTCTGACCGCCATCGTCGCACTGCTCCTCATGAAGCAGCCCAACTTCGGAGAGACGATCATCTTCGCCGCGGCCTGGGTGATGCTGTTGACCCTGTCGGGCGTGTCGATGCGGATCCTGGGCGTGCTCGGAGTGGGCGCGCTTGGGGGCATCGTGCTGGCCTATCTGTTCTACCCGGTGGCGACGACGCGAATCGACGCCTTCCTTTTCGCCACGGGCGATACCGACACCTACCAGACGGATTCGGCACTTCGAACGCTGACTTCGGGCGGGCTGTTCGGAGCAGGGCCTGGCGCGGGCACTCGCAAGTTCCATCTGCCCGAGCCGCACACCGACTACATCTTCTCGGTCATCGGCGAGGAGTTCGGGCTGATCGCCTGCCTCGCGATCGCGATCCTCTATCTGCTCATCGTCGCCCGGGTCCTGATCCGGCTCCTCCACGAGGAGGACAATTTCCTCGTCCTCGCCACCGCCGGCCTCGTCACCCAGTTCGGTCTTCAGGCGCTGATCAACATGGCGGTCAACGTCCAGATCGCTCCGTCCAAGGGAATGACACTTCCGTTCATCTCCTATGGCGGATCCTCGATGATCGCGCTGGCTCTGGGCATGGGGCTTCTGCTCGCCTTTACCAGGAAGAACCCCTATCTGCACCGCTCCCCCTACGTGGTGAAATGGAGCGGGCGCTGAATGGGCAGCTACGGGATCATCTCGCGCCACTTCGTGCTCGCCGCCGGAGGGACCGGGGGCCACATGATCCCGGCCCACGCGCTCGCCGAGGAACTGATCGACCGCGGCCATAGCGTCGCTCTCATCACCGATGCCCGGGGCGCGAAGATACCTGGCCTGTTCGGAAAGGCCGAGACTCACATCCTTCCCGCCGGACGGCTGAGCGGAGGGCCGCTTGGCTGGCTCAGGGCGGCCAGCAACATCTTGGCTGGAAGAGCTACCGCCTCCCGCCTCTACCGGGAGCCGCGCCCGGCCGCGGTGGTGGGGTTCGGCGGCTACCCGGCGCTCCCGGCGCTGCTCGGAGCGCGGGCAAGCGGGATACCCACGATCATCCACGAGCAGAACGCGGTGCTCGGGCGGGTGAACCGGCTGCTCGCCCCGAGGGTGGACGCCATCGCGACAGCCTATCCGGAGGTGGACCGGCTGAAGCCCCGATATCGGGCCAAGACCGAGCTTGTCGGAAATCCGGTTCGGGAGGAAGTGCTCGCGCTTCGAAGCCAGCCCTTCCAGCCGCTCGGCGACGACGGCTTCTTCCGGGTTCTGGTGACCGGCGGAAGCCAGGGGGCAAGCATCCTTTCCGAAGTGGTGCCCCACGGGCTGTCGCTGCTTTCCGAAGAGTTTCGAGGCCGGCTCCAGGTCACCCAGCAGTGCCGGGCCGAGGATATCGAGCAGGTTCGGGCGCGCTATTCGGAGTTCGCGATCCCAGCCGAGCTCGCGACTTACCTTCCCAACCTCCCGGAGCTGCTCGCCTCCTGCCACCTTTTCGTTGGCCGCGCAGGCGCTTCCACCATTGCCGAGCTGACCGCCGCCGGCCGCCCCGCCATCCTGGTCCCGCTGCCCTCCGCGACCGACGACCACCAGAGCGCCAATGCGCGCGAGATGGTAAAGGCGGGCGGCGCTCGGATGATCCCGCAGAGCGAGTTCACTCCGGAGCGCCTCGCCGATGAGATGAACCTGCTCGGCATGGATGCCGACAAGCTGGCCGAAGCCGCGGCCCATGCGCGCGCGGTCGGGCACCCCGATGCCGCCCGCGACCTTGCCGACCTCGTCGAGCGGATCGGTCGAACCCCCGCCGGCGACGCCCTGCCGGTCACTGAACCCAAGGCGCAGCCGCTCCCCAACGGAGCTCTCGCGTGAAGGGAGTCGGTACCGACATCGGGATCATCCACTTCATCGGCATCGGCGGGATCGGAATGTCCGGGATCGCCGAGGTGATGCACATCCTGGGCTACAAGGTGCAGGGCTCCGACGTCGCCGAAGGCTATGTGGTCGAGGGGCTGAGGAAGCAGGGCATCAAGGTGATGATCGGCCATCACCCCGACAATGTGGGCGATGCCGCGGTTGTGGTGGTCTCCACAGCCATCAAGCGCGGCAACCCCGAGGTCGAGTGTGCGCTCGAGCGGCGCATTCCTGTAGTCAAGCGCGCCGAGATGCTTGCCGAGCTGATGCGCCTCAAGGCGACCATCGCCGTGGCCGGAACCCACGGCAAGACCACCACGACCTCGATGATCGCGGCCATGCTCGACGCGGGCGGGATCGACCCCACCGTCATCAACGGCGGGATCATCAACGCCTACGGCTCCAACGCCCGGCTCGGAAGCTCCGATTGGATGGTGGTGGAGGCGGACGAGAGCGACGGAAGCTTCCTTCGCCTCGACGGCCAGATCGCCGTCGTCACCAACATCGATCCCGAGCATCTCGATCATTACGGAAGCTTCGACGCGGTGAAGGACGCGTTCGTCGAGTTCGTCGAGAACGTGCCCTTCTACGGAGCGGCCCTGCTCTGCGTCGACCATGCCGAGGTTCAGGCGATCATCCCGCGCCTCCAGGACCGGCGGATCGTCACCTACGGGTTTGCGGCGCTCGCCGACGTCCGCGGCGAGAACGTGGAGCCCTTCCCGGGCGGCAACCGCTTCGACGTCAGCGTTCGCAACCGCTCGGGCGAGGTGCGAACGATCAGGGGCATCGAGCTCCCGATGCCGGGCCGGCACAATGTCCAGAACGCGCTTGCCGCTATCGGAGTCGCGATCGAGTTCGGAATCCCGGACCAGGTGGTGGCGAAGGGCTTCCAGAGCTTCGGCGGAGTGAAGCGCCGCTTCACCAAGGTCGGGGAAGTGCAGGGCGCCACCATCATCGACGATTACGGGCACCATCCGGTCGAGATCAAAGCCGTGCTCGCAGCCGCCCGGGAGGGCGCCAGGGGCAGGGTGATCGCGGTCGTCCAGCCGCACCGCTATACTCGCCTCCGAGACCTGATGGAGGAGTTTTCCGGAGCCTTCAACGATGCCGACATCGTGTACGTGACTCCGGTCTATGCCGCGGGCGAAGAGCCGATCGAAGGAGTGGACGCGGACGCGCTCGTCACCGGCCTCAAGGAACGCGGCCATCGCGGCGCCCGGACCGTCGGGGATGCGGAGGACCTCGCCCGCCAGCTGCGCGACCTTGCCGCCAGAGGCGACATGGTGATCTGCCTCGGCGCGGGCGACATCACGAAATGGGCCGCGGGCCTTGCCGACGGAATCAACCAGGCGAGGCTCAACAAGTGACGTCTCGGCCGGAACAGGATCCGTTCGTGTCGAGCGAAGTCGAGACACCCTCCCGAGCGAAGCCGAGGGGAAAGGTCTCGGCTCCGCTCGACCGGGCCCCTCGACTTCGCTCGGGGCGAACGGAAATTCCGGCACTAGGCGGTACTGCCGAGGCCTGCGGCTCGCTGGCCGCGTTCATCTGGTTCAAGACCGGCGGGCCCGCCGAATGGCTTATCCGGCCCGACAGCGCGGAGGACCTTGCAAGCTTCATGCGGCAGCTCGACCCTTCGGTCCCGGTGATGGCGGTGGGCCTCGGCTCGAACCTGATCGTTCGCGACGGCGGAGTTCCCGGAGTGGTCGTTCGGCTGCCCAAGAGCATGGCCCAGGTGAGGCTCGAGGAGGGGAACAGGATCAGGGCGGGTGGCGGAGCTGCGGGCATTAAAGTGGCCTCCTCGGCCCGCGATGCCGGCATTGAGGGTCTGTCCTTCCTGTCCGGCATTCCAGGGACGATCGGAGGCGCGGTGCGCATGAATGCGGGAGCCTATGGCCGCGAGACTGCGGACATCCTCGTCGAAGCGACGCTGGTGCTGCGCGACGGCCGCATCGAGACCTGGCCCAGGGACAGGCTGGGCTACACCTACCGCCACTCGGAGCTCCCGGAAGGCGCTGTGGTGGTCGAGGCCTTGTTCGAAGGCGTCCCCGGCGACCGTGACGCGATCGCCGCGGAGATGATCCGAATCGCCGAAGAGCGGGAAGCGACTCAGCCGACGCGGACCCAGACGGGCGGCTCCACCTTCAAGAACCCTCCGGGAACCAAGGCCTGGAAGGAGATCGATTCCGCCGGCTGCCGCGGGCTCCGGATCGGGGATGCGCAGGTCTCTGAAAAGCATTGCAATTTCCTGCTCAATCTCGGCAATGCTTCCTCGGCCGATATCGAGGCCTTGGGGGAAGAAGTGCGGCGGCGGGTTAGGGAAAACAGCGGCGTCGTGCTCGAGTGGGAAATCCAAAGGGTGGGAGTGGCGAAGTGACCGTAAATCCCATCGTCATACCGGCGAAGGCGGGTATCTCAGGACAAGAAGTCACGGCGGGTCTCCACGAGACCCCGGCCTCCGCCGGGGTGACGGCTTCCGGAGGCAGTTATGCCTAAGCTTCACGTCGCGGTCCTGATGGGCGGCTGGTCCTCGGAGCGTGAAGTGTCGCTGATGAGCGGCGAGGGCGTCGCACAGGCTCTGGAAAGCCTCGGCCACAAGGTCACCCGGATCGACATGGACAGGAACCTGGCGCTGGTGCTGAATGGAGTCCGCCCGGACGTCGTCTTCATCGCGCTCCACGGCACCCCCGGCGAAGACGGCACGGTCCAGGGAATGCTCGACCTGATGGGGATCAAGTACACCCATAGCGGCCTAGTCACCTCGGTGATCGCGATCGACAAGGAACTCACCAAGCAGGCCCTGGTCCCGCACGGGATCCGGATGCCCGAGGGCGAGATCGTCGAAAGCGAAAGCCTCTATTCCGCCGACCCGATGCAGCGGCCCTATGTGCTGAAGCCGGTCAACGAAGGATCTTCGGTGGGCGTTGCGATCGTCACCGAGGAAGGCAATTACGGCAACCCGATCGGCCGCGACGTGGAAGGGCCGTGGCAGCGCTTCGAGCGGCTGCTCGCGGAACCGTTCATCAAGGGCCGCGAGCTGACCGTGGCGGTGCTTGGCGAGGAGGCGCTCGCAGTCACCGAGCTGCAGCCCAAGTCCGGGTTCTACGATTTCGACGCGAAATATACCGACGGCATGACCGACCATGTCTGCCCGGCCCAGGTGCCCGCGGATGTCGAGGAGGCGGCCTGCGCCATGGCGCTCAAGGCTCACCAGCTGCTCGGCTGCAGCGGCGCTTCCCGCTCCGATTTCCGCTGGGACGACGAGCAGGGCGTGGAAGGCCTTTATCTGCTTGAAGTGAACACCCAGCCGGGGATGACTCCCTTGAGCCTGGTTCCCGAGCAGGCGAAATATCGCGGCATCAGCTATGCCGAGCTGGTCCAGCGGATCGTGGAGGAGGCCTTATGAGCGCACGGATCGCACGCAGCTCCGGAGCCCCCCGGGCTCGGCCCAAGGCTCGAAGTCAGTCGCGCGGCAAACCGGCTCGCAAGGCGAACGCCTCCGGCCTCCCGTTCGGCGGCGAGACGATCCGGCGAGTGAGCTGGTGGATCCTGCTTGGAATGATCATCGCGGTCGCGCTTGCAGTCGCCTCGGCCATGAGCGTGCCCCAGATCGTCGGCAACGCGCTCGGAGAGGCAATCGGGCGCGCCGGCTTCACCGTAAAGCGGGTGGAGATCAAGGGGCTGAACAAGATGGAGCGGCTCCCGGTCTATGCGGTGGCCCTCGACCAGGATTCCATGGCGATGCCGCTCGTCGACCTCGATTATACGAGGGAACGGCTGCTCCGTTTCGGCTGGGTCAAGGAAGCTCGGGTGTCCCGCCGGCTGCCCGACACGCTCGTGGTGGACATCGTCGAGCGGCAGCCCGCCGCTATCTGGCAATACAACCAGAAGCTGGCGCTGATCGACGAAGAGGGGGTCGTGCTCGAACAGGTGAAGCTGGAAGCGATGCCGGATCTGCCGCTTGTCATCGGTCCCGCCGCCAACCGGCATGCGGACCAGCTCAACCGGGTTCTGGCCGGCGCGGAAAACCTCAAGCCGATGATGGCAGGCGCCACCTGGGTCGGCGGCCGCCGCTGGGACCTTCGCTTCCAGTCCGGCGAAGTGCTCGCCCTTCCCGAAGGTGAGGAAGCAGCGAAAAAGGCGCTCGCCCACTTCGCCCGGATGGACCAGGCGGCGCAGCTTCTGGGCCGGGGCCTCGTCCGGTTCGACATGCGCATCCCTGGCAAGTTCATCGTCCGAATGTCCCGGGAACCGGGCGGGACCATCCCGGTGCTTGAGCCGCAGGCGCCCGCCGTTCCTGTCGAGCCGGGGACGATCTGAATGAAGCGCGGTTCCCCACCACCCACCCGGCGGCTCGTGACCGCACTGGACGTCGGATCGTCGAAAGTGTCGGCTCTGATCGCCGAGCCCGGCGACGGCGGCGAGCTGAGGATCCTGGGGACCGGCCAGCGCGAGAGCCGCGGAGTCCGGCGCGGCTTCATCGCCGACATGGAGCGCACCGAGGCCGCCATACGCGAGGCGGTCGAACAGGCGGAGCGGATCGCCGCAACCAATGTCGAGCAGGTGTTCGTCGGCTTTTCGGCGGGCGGGCTGGTCAGCACCGTCGCAAGCGTCGAAGTGGAGATCGGCGGCGAGCGGATCGAGAAGCACGACATCGACCAGCTTCTGACGGTCGGCAGAGACGCGATCGATCCCGAGGGGAGGATGATCCTCCACGCCCTTCCCGCAATGTACACTCTGGACGGGCTTCAGGGGGTGCAGAAGCCGCTTGGGCTCCACGCGGGGACGCTCGGAGTGGACATCCACGTCATCGCCGCCGAGCCTTCGCCGGTGCGCAATCTCGACCTGTGCGTCCGCTCCGCACATCTCGGAGTGGAGGCGATCGTCGCTTCGCCGGTCGCCGCTGGCAAGGCGTGCCTCAGCGAGGAGGAGCGCGAGCTTGGAGTGGCCCTGGTGGAGATGGGCGCTGGGGTGACCAACGTCTCGGTCTTTGCCGGAGGAGTGCTGGTCGGCCTCAAGTCGATCGCGATGGGCGGGATCGACATCACCGACGACATAGCATCCGCGTTCGGAACCCGCCGGGTGGAGGCGGAGCGGATGAAATGCTTCTACGGCTCGGCAACCACAAGCCCGCGCGACAACCACGACATGATCGAACTGGCCCCTATGGCCGGAGCCGAGGAAGGCACCGAGACCAACCGCATCACCCGGGCCCAGCTCATCTCGGTGATCCGCCAGCGGCTGGAGCATCTGATGAGCGAGATCGCGACCGCCCTGAAGGAGCTCGGCTTCTCCGGGCCCTTCGGCCGGCAGGTGGTGATCACCGGCGGAGCTTCGGACCTTAAAGGAATGGCGGACTATGCGCAGGGCGTGCTCGGCCGCGCCGTCCGGCTGGGGCGTCCGCGGGTTCCGGGCCTCCCCGAAGCGCATAGCGGCCCGGCCTTCGCGACTCTGGTCGGGCTGGCCCAGTTCGCCGCTTCGAACGAGCTCGACTTGCGGCAGGTCTCGGCGCCCGGCGCGCCTGCCCCGAAACCGGCCGGCGGAAGCGTCGTCCAGCGGATGATCTCAGCCTTCCGAAGCGGTTATTAGTCATTGTGATTCAAAAAAGATTCAGCGCGTTTACTTTTCGCTGGCACCGGGGAATCGAATGATTCAAAAGGGTGTTCGAAGGGCGCTTCGCGCATCAAAATCAGCAGGGGGAGAATAGCCATGAGCATCGACTTCATTCGGCCTGAAGTGGACGAGCTTCGGCCGCGGATCAGCGTGGTCGGTGTCGGCGGCGCGGGCGGCAACGCGATCGCCAACATGATCGCAAGCGATGTTCAGGGCGTGGACTTCATCGTCGCCAATACCGACGCTCAGGCCTTGAACGCTTCCGCCGCGGATCAGCGCATCCAGCTCGGGCTCAAGATCACCCAGGGGCTCGGAGCAGGCTCCCGCCCCGAGATCGGCAAGGCCGCGGCCGAAGAGACGATCGCCGAGATCGAGCGAGCGCTGGACGGAGCCCACATGTGCTTCATCGCCGCCGGAATGGGCGGAGGCACCGGCACCGGTGCAGCTCCGGTCATCGCGAAGATCGCGCGCGAGAAGGGGATCCTGACCGTCGGAGTGGTGACGAAGCCGTTCAGCTTCGAGGGCAACCGCCGAACCCGCTCGGCCGAGTCCGGGATCGACGAGCTTCAGCAGCATGTCGACACACTGATCGTGATCCCGAACCAGAACCTGTTCCGTATCGCCAACCCGAACACGACCTTCAAGGAAGCGTTCCAGATGGCGGACGAAGTGCTCCAGCAGGGCGTTCGCGGAATCACCGACCTGATGGTCATGCCGGGCCTCATCAACCTCGACTTCGCCGACGTCCGCTCGGTGATGGGCGAGATGGGCAAGGCGATGATGGGCACCGGCGAAGCCGAGGGCGAGAACCGGGCGATCGAAGCCGCCGAAAAGGCGATCGCCAACCCGCTCCTCGACGGAGTGTCGATGAAGGGCGCGCGCGGAGTGATCATCTCCATCACCGGCGGCGAGGACATGCGCCTGATGGAGGTGGACGAGGCCGCCAACCACATCAAGGACCTGGTCGATCCGGACGCGAACATCATCTGGGGCTCGGCGTTCAACAACGACCTTGAAGGCAAGATCCGGGTCTCGGTCGTCGCGACCGGGATCGACGCGGAGGCGGTAAGCCAGCCGACGCCCGCTCCGGCCAAGGTTTTCACTTTCCCGACAGCCAACCGCGCGCCCGTCCTGGCGCTTGACCCGGCTCCGGCCGCCGAGCCTGTTGCGGAGGAAGCCGCTTCCCAGGAATCCAGCGACGAGCTTACCCTCACCGACGAAGCGGCGGCCGACGAACTCGCTTTCGACGGCTTTGCAGCGCAGGGGGAAGAGGACGAGCTGGTGCTTGGCGCACCCGAAGCGACCGAGACGGAAGAGCCGCAGGGCTTCATCGACGATGTCGCCGAAGAGCCGAAGACCGCCGCCGGCACCCGCCCCTGGCTTCAGGAGCGCGCTCCGGCACCGCGTCCGGCGCGCGAAGGCGGAACCTTGTTCGAGAGGATGTCGAATATCGCCCGCGGCGCCGCCAAGGCCCAGGTCGACGAGGACAGCGCCGGCCTAAACGAGCGCGATGCGCTCGATATCCCGCGCTTCCTCAACCGCCAGAACAATCAGTAAACCCAGTTCCGAACGGTGCCACCGGTTCATCGCCGGTGAGCACCGCTTCAACCCGGAAGCCGCCGCTTGGACATTGCCGGTAAAGCCTCGGCGCGGTCTAAGCGTTCAATGATCTCATCACCGACGAAGTACCTGACGCTGGCCTCGGCGCTGCTGTCGAGCACCTTCTTTGCAGGCGGTGCGACCGCCGCCGCTCAAACCTATGTGCCGCCGTCAGCACCGATCCAGCCGTACCGGGAAGACCCCGCGAGCGCCTTGACGCGCCACCTTCGCGACCTCAACAGCTCGCCCCGAAGCCTGTTCTCGCTTCTGGGTGCGGGCCAGGCGGCGCTCGACGTTGGCGATCCGCAGGCAGCGCTCACCTTCTTCGCTCGGGCGGAGGAGGTCGCTCCGCGCGACGGGCGCGTCAAGGCGGGGATGGCATCCGCGTTCGTACACACCGAACAGCCCGCGGCGGCGCTCAGGTTCTTCGCGGAGGCCGCCTCTCTGGGCATTCCGGTCATGGCCTTCGCCAAGGATCGCGGCCTAGCCTACGACATGAGCGGGGATCCGGTCCGGGCGCAGGCGGACTATGCGCTTGCGCTCCAGCGAGGCAGCGATCCGGAAGTCGAGCGGCGGCTCGCCCTCTCAAAGGCCATAACCGGCGACCGGGCCGGCGCTCTTCGGGTACTCGACCCGCAGCTCAGACGATCCGACCAGGCCGGCTGGCGCGCGCGCGCCTTCGTGCTTGCCCTCACCGGGGACGCGGCGGGAGCGCTGCAGGCGGTCCGGGCGGTGATGCCCCTCCAGGCCAGCGCCATGGGGCCCTTCCTCGCCAGGCTCCCGCAACTCAGCGCAGCCGACCGAGCAATGGCCGTCCATTTCGGGCGTTTCCCGCGCCAGGGCCAGCCGTACGCCGGAGTGCAGTACCCGCAGGCCCAGCCGGTGCAGAACCAGTACGTTCCGCCACAGCCGGTGCAGAACCAGTACCGGCCGGCCCAGCCCGTGCAGAACCAGTACGTTGCGCCCCAGCCCGTGCAGAACCAGTACCGGCCCCCGCAGCCCGCGCAGAACCAGTACGTTCCGCCGCAGCCCGTGCAGAACCAGTACCGGCCCCCGCAGCCCGCGCAGAACCAGGTCGCACGGCCCCAGCCGTCCCAGAACCAGTACGCCCCGGGCCCGCTCGCCGCTGCAAGCGTTGCCGGAAGGCCAGACCAGAGGCAGCCGCAGCCTCCGCGGGCGACCGCTCCCGTCCAGCTTCCTCCTGCTTCGCCGGGGATCGGTCAGCAGGCGGCAGGGTTCGCCAGCCAGGTCCCGGCCGTCCAGGCTCCCCCGCCCGCGGCCGCACCGGCCCCCGCAGCCCCATCCGCCGCAGACAATTCCGACTTCAGGGACGTAGTCGCAACGGTGCAGTCGCTCCCGAGCGCGCCCGCTCCGGCGCCCGCCGCCAGGCCGGTCCGGACCGCCGAGGCTAAACCGGCCGCTCCGAAGCCCGCCGCCAAGACCCCTCAGCCAAAGGCCGAAACCGCCAAGCCGGCCGCGCCCCGCGAGCCGAGCCGCATCTGGGTGCAGCTTGCCGTCGCCCAGGACAAGAGCGCCTTTCCCGGAGAGTTCAAGCGGCTGAAGGGCAAGGCGCCCGAGCTCCTGTCCGGCAAGTCGGCCTGGACCGCGCCCATGGGCAGGACCAACCGGCTTCTGGTCGGCCCATTCAAGACCGAGAAGGAAGCCGGCGACTTCGTGAACCAGCTCTCCAAGGAGCAGATCTCCAGCTTCAGGTGGGAGAGCGACGAGGGCCAGAAAGTCGAGAAGCTTCCAGCCAAGTGACGCCGCTGGCGCCGTACGCTTGCCATCCCGAGGCGTCGCTCGGGCGGCTTCACCCCGAGGCTGGAGGAGCGACCCGCGGGCCGAGAGACGCTTTCCAGCGCGACCGAGACCGGATCGTCCACTCCGTTCCCTTCCGCCGCCTCCGCCACAAGACGCAAGTGTTCGTTGCCCCCGACGGCGATCACTTCCGAGTCCGCCTCACCCACAGCCTCGAAGTTGCGCAGATCGGGCGGACTCTCGCCCGGGCGCTGGGCCTCAACGAGGATCTGACGGAGGCGCTGTGCCTCGCCCACGACATCGGCCACCCGCCGTTCGGCCATGCCGGCGAGGACGCGCTCAAGGCGGCGATGGCAGGCGCCGGCGGCTTCGACCACAACGCCCACACGCTGCGGCTGCTCACGAAGCTCGAGACGCCCTATCCGCGCCATCCGGGGCTCAACCTCAGCTGGGAGGCCCTCGAAGGCCTGGCCAAGCATAACGGCCCCGTCGCCGAGCCAGGCTGGGCGCTCGCCGAGGTCGATTCCGAGTTTCCGCTGGAGCTTGGAAGCTGGCCGAGCCTGGAGGCACAGGTGGCCGCGATCGCCGACGACATCGCCTACGACAATCACGACATAGACGACGGCCTGCGCGCGGGACTGTTCACCTTGGACGATCTGCTGGAGGTGCCGCTGGTAGAGCGCTGCTGGCGCGGCGTCCGCGAGCGGTACCCGGACATCCAGGAGGAGCGACTGCTGTCCGAGCTGGTCCGCGACCAGATCGGAGTGATGGTGAACGACGTCCTGGAGGAGACCCGCACCCGCGTCGCGCAAAGCGGCGTCGGAAGCGTCGAGGATGTCCGCTCGGCCGGCCGCCCGCTCGCCGGCTTCTCGCCCGCAATGGCTTCGGAGGAGCGGCAGCTCAAGCGCTTCCTCTACAAGCGCATGTACGAATCCGCGCCCGTTGAGGCCGTCCGAATCGAGGCACAGCGCGTGCTCGCCGGCCTGTTCGAGACCTACCGCCAGGACCCGTCGCTGCTCCCCCCAGAATGGCGCAGCGGCTCAAACGACCCGGTCCCGGCCACGCGAGCCATAGGCGACTTCATCGCCGGAATGACCGACCGCTACGCCATCGCCCGCTACAAGGAACTGGTCGGCCCGGTCGAACTGCCCGAAGGGTTTTGAGGGCGGGCCCAGGAGATGCCCGTAGCAGATTCAGAGCGGACATCAGCTAATTCCGGAATGCATTGCGGACAGGACCTTGGGTGTGCCAGCCTGAAGGTATGGACGAACGCTACGAGCCACCCTCACATTTCCTGAAGTCGATCATCCGGGACGAGGTGACGTTCACCGGCGCTTTCGGGGAGGAAAACGTCGCCAAGCTCATCGAGATGACGCGGGACCCCGATCGAGCGAACCGCGATTGGGCAGCCCTGCTACTATCGCACGTTGAACTCGATACGCAGGAGGTGAGAGATGCGCTTCTGGCTGCTGCCAAAGACGAGGACGAGTATGTGCGCGGAGAGGCAATCCTTGGCTTAGCTCAACGTGACCCTGCGTTAGCGCTCCCCCTCATCCACGCTGCACTGCAGGAGGAGATCGTCTGCCTCCAAATCTTCGAGGCAGCCGCCGTCGCTGCACACCCGTCGTTGATCGAGAGCCTGCGGGACTTCACAGATGGGGAGGATCATATAGATCAGCTCGCTCGTGATGCTCTCGCTGCGTGTGAAGCAAGGACGACCTGAAGCGGCTTTCAAATGTCTGTTTTGGGTAGGTAGCAGGCGGCGGATTGGCCGCAGGCAAGAAAACTCTTTCCTATTCACAACCTATGTGGTTCATCCTGTGAAATGGAACGGAACCAAATCGCACCGCCCAAGGCCGCGACCGATGAGCCGGCCTCTCCCTCCCACTCCGACATCCTCGGCTTCGATCCCGTGCCGCTGCGCTACCGGGAGGACGGGCTCACTCCCGACAAGCAGCGTGAATATGTCGAGGCGCTGGCCGATTGCGGGATTGCCAGGCATGCGGCGGCTCGGATCGGGGTCTCGGAGCAGGCGGTTAACCGCGTCCGCCGCCGCTCCGAAGCGCGCGCCTTCGACCGGGCCTGCGCCGCGGCCCTTCGGATCGGCTCACGCCGCCTCGTCTCGGTCGCCTTCGAACGGATCGACGGCACGATCAAGCGCCACATCTATCACGGCGAGATCGTCAGCGAGGAGCGCGTCTTCGACAACCGCCTTCTGATGTCCTTGGTCGGCAAGCTCCCCGGCCTGTTCGAGCCCGACGCCGAGGAGGTCGAGCGCGACTGGCAGCCCTGGATGCAGGCGGTCGAGCAGGGGCTTGCCGAGCCTGTCCTGAGCGAAGCCGAAGGGCCTGTCCCGAGCGAAGTCGAGGGGCCTGACACCGTCGAGGAAGAGGAGGATGAATGGACCGGCGAGGAGATCTGGCAGGACAGGAGGGGCGGGTGGTGGACCTCGTTCCCGCCGCCGGCCGGCTTCACCGGCATTCGGCACGGCTCGTTCGGCGAGGAAGGCTACAAGCGCCGGCTCAGCCCCGCCGAGCAGGAGGCGGTCGACGGCTGGCCGGAGGAGGAGGAGGAGGAGGAGGACGGGGCCACCGCGAAGTTGGCCGAGGAGGAAGCGCGGCGGGACCGGTACTTCGGATTCGCGGGCGATGAGGTTTTTGAGTTCAGGGTACCTGAAACTTATGAAACATCCCCGGAGCCGGACGAGGCTGTCCAGGGCGATCCGCCTGAGCCCCGTCATTGCGAGGGGCGTAGCGACGCGGCAATCCAGGAAGAGGAGCTGGATCGCTTCGCTGTCGCTCGCAATGACGACCCGAGCGGGCAGCGCGATGCCGCTTCAAATCCCCCGCCGCCTTCGTTACAGCCGCGCCTTTCCAATGAGCCGGACGACCAAGTGACCCTCTACGCCCGCTTCGCCGAGCATATCGATGCCGTTCTCGACGCGCTTGAGGCGGACGGGCAGCTCGCGCCCGGAATCGCGCGCTCCGGGGTTGCCGTTGAGCCGCCCAGGGACGCATCGCACGGCGATCTCGCCACCAACGCTGCCATGGTCCTTGCAAAGAAGGCCGGAACCAACCCGCGCGCTCTGGCGGAGCTGATCGCGCCCAGGCTGAGTGAGCTTCCCGACGTGGAGAGCGCCGACATTGCCGGCCCCGGATTCATCAATATCCGCCTCGACCAGCGGGTGTGGCAGGAGGAGCTTCGGGCGATCCTCGCCGCAGGCTCCGGCTTCGGCCGCTCTCACCTGGGCAACGGCGCCCGGGTGAACGTCGAATATGTCTCGGCCAACCCGACCGGGCCGATGCACATGGGCCATTGCCGCGGGGCCGTGGTCGGGGACGCGCTCGCAAGCCTGCTCGAGCATGCCGGCTTTGCCGTCACCCGCGAATATTATGTCAACGACGCGGGCGCGCAGGTGGATACGCTCGCCCGCTCGGCGCACCTTCGCTACCGCGAGGCGCTCGGCCACGAGATCGGCGAAATCCCCGAGGGGCTTTATCCCGGCGACTATCTGAAGCCGGTGGGCGTGAGGCTGGCCGAAGAATATGGCGACAGATATGCCAGGGCCCCCGAGGAGGAGTGGCTGGACCTGTTCAAGCGCGGCACCGTCGATGCGATGCTGGAGCTGATCCGGAGCGACCTCGCACTGCTCGGAGTCCATCACGACCTCTTCGCCTCCGAGCGCGAGGTCCAGGAATCGGGCGCAGTCGACCGAGCTTTTGCTCTCCTCGAGGAGAAGGGCCTCGTCTACAAAGGCACCCTTCCGCCGCCCAAGGGCAAGACGCCAAAAACGGAGGGTGGCTCGGATTGGGAGCCGACCGAGCTTCTGCTTTTCCGCTCCACCGCGTTCGGCGACGACCAGGACCGGCCGATCAGGAAGTCCGACGGAAGCTGGACCTATTTCGCAGCCGACACGGCCTATCACATGCAGAAGCTTGAGGCCTCGGACGAGCTGATCAACGTCTGGGGCGCGGATCACACGGGCACGGTCAAACGCACCCAGGCCGCGGTCCAGGCGCTGGCCGACCGGCCCGCGCTTGACGTCAAGATCGTCCAGATGGTTCGGCTGCTTCGCAGCGGCGAGCTGGTCAAGATGTCGAAGCGCTCGGGAAGCTTCGTGACTCTGGCGGAGGTGGTCGAGGAAGTGGGCAAGGACGTGGTCCGCTTCACCATGCTCACCCGCAAGAACGACGCCCAGATGGATTTCGACTTCGCCAAGGTTGTCGAGGCGTCGAAGGACAATCCGGTCTTCTACGTCCAATATGCCCATGCGCGCATTTCGTCGCTCCACCGCAAGGCGAAGGAGGAGGGGATCGACGTCGCCGCGCCCGCCGATTTGTCGCTGCTCGACGAGGAGGAGCTGGCGCTGGTGAGGGTCGCGGCCCAGTTCCCGCGCGTGGTGGAGGCGGCGGCGCAGGCGCACGAGCCGCACCGGATCGCATTCTACCTGAACGACCTCGCCGCCGCCTTCCATGCGCAGTGGAACAAGGGCAATGACGATCCGCAAAAGCGCTTCCTGCTCTCCGACAGGCCTGAACTGACCCGCGCCCGGTTGGAGCTTGCGTCGGCGGTGGCGCAGGTTATCCGTAACGGCCTTGGCATCATGGGCGTGGCCGCCGCGGAGGAGATGCACTGATGGCAGGTTCGCGGCTCGCAGGCGAGGAGGACAGCCGCCCCTGGCTCGAGCCGGTGGAGCCCGAGGAGGAGCCGTCCGGCCCTTCCCTTGGAAGGCCGATCGTCCTGGCCATCCTCGCCATCCTGATCCTGGGAGCGGTGGTCGCAGGCTATAGCTGGTGGTCCGGCCAGGGGGCCACCGAGGGCGATGGCGAGCTGATCCCCGCCCCGCCCGGCCCCTACAAGGTAAAGCCCGACGATCCGGGCGGAATGGAGATCGCCGGAGAAGGCGATACCGCCTTCGCTGCAAGCGCGGGCGCCGACCCCAAGGGCCGGATCGACATGAGCGCGGTCCCCGAAGCGCCCATGGTCGCTGCTCCCAAGGCTGCCCCCGGAAAGGCTGCGCCTGGAACCGCTGCCGCTGAAAAGGCCGCGCCCGCTCAAGCCGGCGACTCCTCGATCCAGCTCGGCGCCTTTTCGAGCCAGGCCGCCGCCGAAGCGGCATGGAAGGCGCTTTCGGGGCGGTTCAAGTATCTGGAGCCGCTCACCCATTCGATCGTCCCGGTTCAAATGGGCGACAGGACCCTTTACCGGCTCCGTGCCGGCGGTCCCGACGCGGCGGGGATCTGCGGCCGGCTGCAGGTGGCCGGCGAAGATTGCGTGACGCTTAACTGAAGGACGAGGATGCAAGCGGCAATCTACGGTCTGGCCGGCGAGGCCCTTACCCCGGACGAGCGGGACTTCTTCCGCGACTCCGATCCGGTCGGCTATTGCCTGTTTTGGCGCAATTGCGCGTCGCCCGATCAGTTGCGCGCCCTGACGGATTCGCTTCGTGCTCTGCATGGCCGCGACGATCT
>DASYWC010000062.1:0-10268 GCA_035936615.1 Allosphingosinicella sp.
ATGATCTGCTCCCCCCGGAGGCGGACTGTCGATCCTACATAAAAAGCGGCCCCGAGACTATGGGCTAAGGCGAGGGGCGCGGGCGCACGTCCAGGCGCATGTCGAGGCGCATGTCGAGGCGCATCTCCTCCTGCGGGTCAAGGACCTGCAGGCCAAGCGACGGCCATTCCGACTCCGGCGCGTTCAATGCCGCGTTGGCGTAGGTGACCGGCTCGGCAACGAACAGGCCGCCGCTCGAGGGCGAATAAAGCTGGAAGAAGCGCGCCTGAGGCGACGACATCTCGATCTCGAAATCCGTCCCCGGCGTCCAAATCCGGGCGCGCCTGCCCCAGCCGCCGAAGCCATGGTCAAGATCCTGGCCGCAGGCGGGGCGGCCCTTCAGATCGTACCTCCGGGTAGCCGGGATCTTCTCAACCGGCAGCACATGCTCATCGATGGTCCAGACATGGGTCACCTCGGTGTCGATCCGGGTGTCGGAGGTGCAGGGGAAATAAGGATGCTGACCGAGGCCGCACGGCATCGGCTCGTCCGACAGGTTCCTGCAGCTGAGGGAAAGGCTCAGCCCTGCCGGGTCCAGCGCGAAGACCTGCCGCGCCTCGTAGGCCCAAGGCCACTCGCCGGCTTCGTGGCGGAACACGAGCTCCGCTTCCGCCTCGCCGGCGGAGCGGACTTCCCAGGGCGCCTGCCAGCCTTGCCCGTGAAGAGGGCTCGGATCCCCGGGATGGTTCGGGGTGAGCCTGATTTCGCGGCCGCGGAAGGTAAAGGCGCCCCCGCGCACGCGGTTGACGAACGGCACCAGGGGAAAGCTACCGGTCTCCAGGCTGTTTTGCGGCTCTCCGTCGCATCCGCGCAACACCGGCAGGCTATGCCCGTCCACGCTGCGGTCGAAGCGTGCGATTGCGCCGCCTGCCGTAGGGGCAAGCAACAGCTCCAGAGGTGCTGCGGCAAGCTTCAGCAGCTCGTTGGAAGCCATGAACCAAAACCTTTCCTGTCCGGCCTATTCACTGCGCGGACACTTCGCTGTGGGTAAATGTAAGTTAGTTGTTGCACCGGGAATCCGGTCGACTGTAACTACGTTCCCGGGGATCGGGAGGGGTGTCATGGGCGGACGCGTAAAAGACTTCATCGAGATCAAGGATTGTCCCTCTCTCGATGCGCTTATCGAAAGACTGATCGAAGTTCGCGACAGCCTCCCGGCAGTCGCCGAAGCGGAAGTGAAGATGCGCGGCGACGATGTTTTCGGACGCCAGCTGTCGATCTCCTTCTACCGCGAACAGACGATGGAAGAGGCGGAGTGCGACGCTCGCTACGCCAACGCCTATCGCGAGTCACGGGAACGCGAGCTGTCCCGGCTGCAGGACGAGCTTGGAGTCGTGTGCCGACTGCCGCGCGGTGGCAAGCTCCGCGCGGTCGCCTGAAGCCCTCCCCTCCCATCGGAGGGGGTGAGCCTACCACTCTGCAAAGCTTCCGTCCTGCTGGCGCCACACCGGGTTGCGCCAGCGGTGACGATCCTTGTCGACCTCCCGAACGGCTGCCTCGTTGATGGTGACTCCGAGGCCTGGCTTCTGCGGGATCGGAAGGAAGCCGTCGACCGGCGAGAGCACTTCCGGATCGGTGACGAAGTTCAACAGATCGTGGCCGACATTGTAGTGAATCCCGAGCGACATCTCCTGGATCGCGACGTTCGGCGTGCAGGCGGCAAGCTGAAGGCAGGCGGCGAGCGCCAGGGGGCCCAGCGGGCAATGCGGGGCGACCGCGACATCGTAGGCCTCGGCCATGGCAGCGATCTTGCGGCACTCCAAGATACCGCCGGCATGGCTTAGGTCTGGCTGGATGATGTCCACCGCACCCGAGACGAAGAACGGCTTGAAGTCCCAGCGGGAATAGAGACGCTCGCCAAGCGCGATCGGTGTGCTGGTGAGGTGCGCGATCTGAGCGAGCCCCTCATGATTCTCCGACAGCAAAGGTTCCTCGATGAACAGAAGCCCCAGCGGCTCAAGCACCTTCGCGAGTTGCTTCGCCATCGGGCGGTGGACTCGTCCGTGGAAGTCGAGCCCCACGTCCATCCCCTCCGCCTGCGCGGCCTGGACGCGCTCGACGACCGCGTCGAACAATCTGGGAGTGCCGATCCAGTCCAGCTCCGCGGTGGCGTTCATTTTCACGGCGCGGAAGCCCTGTTCCTTGCGGGCTTTCGCGGCATCGCCGATCTCGTCGGGACGGTCGCCGCCGATCCAGGCATAGGCCCTGATCTTCTCCCTGACCGCTCCGCCGAGCATCTCCCAGGCGGGCATGCCGTAGGCCTTGCCCTTCAAGTCCCACAGCGCCTGCTCAAGGCCTGCGATGGCGGACATCAGCACCGGGCCGCCGCGGTAGAAGCCGCCGCGATAGGCGATCTGCCAAATATCCTCGATGCGGCGAGCGTCGTGCCCGATGAATCGGTCGCGCAAAGCCTCGAACGCTCCGTCCACGGCCTCCGCATGACCCTCCAGGCTGGCTTCTCCCCAGCCGACTCCGCCGTCCTCGGTCTCCACTCGAACGAACAGCCAGCGGGGCGGAACGTAGAAGGTTTCGATCCGGCCGATCTTCATCGCGTTGCTCCTATGTGACCTGAACGTTGTTGGCCTGAGCCTGGTCGTCGAGTCTGCCCGCAGCGTCCCGAAGCACCGACCCGGTCTGCGAGGGCGGAACGAGCGGAACGGAGAGGCAGACGCTCGATGCAGGCAAGACGTCGCGCCAGTCGGAGATGAGCTGCTTGTAGGCCCTGCCGACGTTTCGGATCTTGCGGTCGAGGTCGTAGAGCCCAAGCGGGTTCACGTTTCCGTTTTGCTCGCGAAGCGCCGTATCCCAGTCGACCTGGTCGGTCAGCGAATACCAGGTGAACCCGACGGTGGGGATGCCGTCGTTGCGAAGGCGCAGGACGTTGGCCCATTCCTTCCAGAGCCAGTGCACAGCCTCCTGTCCCGTCGGGCCCTCCCTCAGGTTGGTCTCCGTATGCATCACCGGCAGCCGGTAGCGGTCGTAATATTGCCGGGTGATCTCGCTGTACCCGAACACTTCGCCCGACGCCTCGGTCAGCCCGTTGGCGTGAACGCGATGCTCGTTGGTCATGTAATAGTCGTTGCCGAGGATGCAGTGCTGCTTCAGCCGGTTGTGGAGGAAGAAGTGGTACTCCTCCTTGGTCATCCCGTTATCGAGCAGATATTCGAACATCTCGCTGTCGACACGCCGGCCGTAATTGAGGTCGAGCGAGAGGAAGCGCCTTGAGTTCATGACCTCCGCGGGGCCGATCGCGGCCGGGCTGTCGGCGTGGAAATATTCCGAGGACTCGCTCTGGATGAAGATGGCGTCGGGCCGCCGCTTCAATATCTCCATCATCGCAAGCACATTGCCCTTGACGATGTGCTTGAGCGCCGTGACGAAGCCGCGGTCCGTGGTGAGCTGCTCGTTCCACCAGCCGTACTTGGCCGAGAAGACCGCGCAAATGAACATCTCGTTCACCGGCGTATAGAGCTGCACCCAGGGATAGCGATCGGCGAAGGCGGCGGCATAGGTCGCGAATTGCTGCGGAAAATCCGGGTTCTGGAAATTGCCGAGCCAGTCGGGAACTCCGAAGTGGCACAGATCCACGATCGGAAAGATCTCGAGCCGCTTCAGCTCGGCGAATGTCATGTCGGCAAATTCCCAGTCGTACTTGCCTGGGCCGAGGAAGGTTCGGTGGATCGGCGGCCCGTAGCGCAGGAACTGGATTCCCAGATCCTGGACCAGGTGGAAATCCTCGCGCCAATGCTCGTAGTGGCCGCAGACATCCATCTGGTCGACCCGCGTGCGGCCGTTGTTGATGGTCGGGATGCTGTTCTCGATCCCGGTCGCGAACATGAAATTAGCTATATCGTCCTCCTTGGCCGCCCTTCGCGAACCCCAGTCTTCAACCCTTGAAGGGCAACTCCGCCAAGCCGCTTACGCCCGGCTCGAATACAAAGAGCCCGCCCGCATAAGGTTGCACTCCGAGATCGGTTTCATCGAGACCGATGCTGGCCGACGTGACGTAGAGCCGGTCGAGCGACGGTCCGCCGAACGCGCAGCTGGTCGGCCTTTGCACCGGCACTTCGACCTGCAGCATCGGCTCGCCGGACGGCGACAAGCGGCGGATGCACCACCCGTCCCAGAAGGCCATCCAGAGGCAGCCTTCCGAATCCACCGTCATCCCGTCCGGATAGCCCTCGCCTTCGCCGAAACGCGCCAGGATGCGCCTGTTCGACACACCGCCGGCTTCGTCGAGGTCGAAGGCGTAGATAGTCTGGCGAGCGGAATCGGTGTGGTACATGATCCGCCCGTCGGGGCTGAAGGCGGGGCCGTTCGTGACCTTGTAGCCGTCGTCCACCCGCTCCCAGCGGGAAAGGGTATCGAGCCGGTAGAGCGCGCCCGCGGAGCGCGCTTCGGTGTCGTCCATGGTTCCTGCCCAGAACCGGCCGGAGCGGTCGACCTTTCCGTCGTTGAAGCGGTTGTCGGTCCGCTCCGGCTCCGGATCGGCGAGCAGCTCGAAACGCTCCTCCTCAGGGTCGACGATCGCGAAGCCCCGTTCGGTGCCGGAGATGAATCCGCCCTGTTCCCGTGGAGCGAGCGAGCCGATGCGGAGGGGCGTTTCCCAGGAGGTAAGGTTCCCGACGTTGTCGAGGCGGAAGATCTTCAGCCCCTTGATGTCTACCCAGTAAAGCGCCTGCTCGCGCTCCACCCACACCGGGCCCTCGCCGAGCACTGCCTTTACGTCCGCGATGCAGGAGACTTCCATGTTTCCGCTCATGCCCTACCGATAGCCGCCCTGGCCCAAAAGAAAAGGCGGGGACCCATATCCGCCCGCGGCGGTTACGGCTTCAAACGAGAGGTACGCATGGGCTGGGCTGAAGGCTTCATTGCAGTCGATTGGGGCACCACCAACCGCCGCGCCTATCTGGTTTCCGCCGACGGCGCCTGCACCCAAGAGATGGAGGACGACCAGGGGATACTCTCCGTGGAGGCCGGCGGGTTCCCCCCCGCCGTCCGGCAGATACGGGAGCAGCTCGGCGACAAGCCCTTGATGATGGCCGGCATGGTCGGCTCCAACCGCGGATGGATCGAGGCGCCCTACGTACCCTGCCCCGCCGGCACTCCCGACATCGCTCAGCGCCTCGTCTGGGCCGAGGAAGGCAGGACCGCGATCGTGCCCGGCCTTTCCTGTCTGTCGGACGATCATGCCGACGTGATGCGCGGGGAAGAGGTCCAGATCCTGGGCGCGGTCGCAGCGGGCCTGGTGCCGGAGACGTGCCTCATCTGCCACCCGGGGACCCACAACAAGTGGATCAACATCTCCGGGGGCCAAATCATGAGCTTCAGGACCGTGATGACGGGGGAGATGTTCAGCCTTTTGAAGGAGCACAGCATCCTTGCCGACCTGCTCAGCCTGCCGGCGACGACCGGCGCCGCATTCCAGGCCGGAGTGCGGCGCGGCCTTTCGCATGACGGGCTGACGGCGGAGCTGTTCTCGGTCCGTGCCCGGGTGCTGCTCGATCAGGCGAAGCGCGAGGACCAGGCCTCCTTCACAAGCGGCCTTCTGATCGGCGCCGACCTCCGGGTGGGGCTGCGGGCCGAACCTGACGCCGAGGTGATCGTCATGGGGCGGCCGGAGCTTACCAGCCTCTACGCCGCGGCCTTGACGGAAGCGGGAACGGAGGCTCGCGAGGTGGACGGGGAGCAGGCGTTCCTCGCAGGGACCAGGCAATTGGCGGAGCATATCCAATGAGCGCGTCCGAGATCTTCCGCGAGCGGCTCTCCGAGTGCCCGCTCGTCGCCATCATCCGCGGAGTCACTCCAGGTGAGGTGGAGGCGGTCGGCGACGCGCTCTACGCCGCCGGCATCCGGATCATCGAAGTTCCGTTGAACTCGCCCGATCCGCTCGAGAGCATCGGCAGGCTTGCCAAGCGGTTGGCCGACCGGGCGCTGATCGGCGCCGGCACGGTCTTGCAGGTTGAACAGGTGCAGCAGGTCAGGGACGCAGGGGGGCAGCTGATCGTGTCGCCGAACACCTACGCGCCGGTCATTGAAGCAACTGTCGCCGCCGGAATGGTCTCGTCTCCTGGCTTCTTCACTCCCTCCGAGGCGTTCGAAGCGCTTCGGGCGGGAGCGCACTCGCTGAAGCTGTTTCCGGCCGAGGCCGCATCGCCCGCCCTCGTCAAGGCGCAGCGCGCGGTGCTCCCACGCGACGTCCCGATCATCGTAGTGGGCGGAGTCACTCCGGCAAACATGAAGCCGTACCTCGACGCTGGTGCCGACGGGTTCGGCCTCGGCTCCGGCCTCTACGCACCGGGCCGTTCGCTCGACGAAGTGGCGAGTGCTGCCCGAGCCTATGTGGAGGGGCTCGGCCGGAAATGAAGCCGCTTCGGATCGCGATCATCGGTTTCGGCAAGATCGCCGCCGACCAGCATGTGCCCTCGATCGCGGAGCATCCGAGGCTGGAGCTTGCCGCCACTGTCAGCCGCGGCGGCTCGGGTCCAACCGATCTACCGCGCTTCACGAGCCATGAGGAGTTGCTCGCGGCCGGCCTGGAGCTCGATGCGGCGGCGATCACGACTCCGCCTTCGGTCCGCTACGACATCGCCCGGGCCTGCATAGAGGCGGGGCTCCACTGCCTTCTGGAAAAGCCGCCGACGGTGACGCTGAGCGAGATCGAGGACCTCGCCTGCTTAGCCGCAGGAAAGCAGGTGACTCTCTTCACCACCTGGCACGCGCAGCACAATCCGGCGGTGACGGCGGCGGCAAAGACGCTCGCCGGCAAGCGCGTCGCCTCGATGAAGATCACCTGGCACGAAGACGTCCGCAAGTGGCACCCAGGCCAACGATGGATCTGGGAGCCCGGCGGGTTCGGGGTCTTCGATCCGGGAATCAACGCCTTTTCGATCGCCACCAGGATCTTTCCGGGGGCTCTGTTCGTGCGCGAGGCGGAGCTGATGTACCCGGAAGGGCGGCAGAGTCCGATCGCGGCCGAGATCCGGTTTGGGAGCCCTGCGGCGGACGGCGAGCTCAGCTGCAGCCTCGATTGGCGGCGGAGCGAGGGAGAGGAGTGGACCATCCAGGTGGAGACCGGCGACGGCGTGCGCCTTACCCTGAGCGAGGGCGGGTCGAGCCTCTCCATCGACGGCGAAAGCGCGGCTCCGGAAGGTCCTGGAGAATATCCAGACCTCTACAACGCCTTCGTCGACCTGGTCGACGGCCGCCGGAGCGATGTGGACGTTGCTCCGCTCAGGCTCGTCTCCGACGCCTTCCTTTTGGGGCGCCGGAGCATCGTCGAGCCGTTCCAGGATTAATCGCGCAGCTTCAGGCCCAGCCAAAATGTACGCGGGGTCGCCCGTTCGATCAGGCCGTTGCCGCTGATCCCGGCGACCACCCGTTCGTCGGTGATGTTCTCCGCCCGGGCCTCGACGGAGACTGCGCTGGACACCGCGTAGGAAGCCGCGGCGTCGAAGGTGAGCGCGTCCGGGAGGAGCTGCTGGTTCAGATCGTCCTCAAACTGGCTTCCGACGTAGCGGGCGGTGAGGGATGCCCTGTGCCCCGCCGGCGCGCGCCAGCTTAGGGTGCCGGCAAGGCTGTGTTCCGGAGTCTGGGCCGGGCGCAGGCCGTTCAGCGGGAGGGCCGGGCCGCTTGCCCTCACCTCCGCGTCCACGAAGCTGTACCCGCCCGACAGGCTCCAGCTGCCGAGGTCCAGGCTGGCGTCCAGTTCCACCCCCCTGGCGACGATTGCGTCCAGATTGCGCCGCTGCCGAAATTCCCCACCTCTCCCCACGAAGCCGACTCCCGGGAAGACTCGGGGACCGCGCCCGAGAGTGACGTTGGCGATTCCGTCCTTGAGCCGGTTCGCGAAACCCGTGGCCCCGAGCCGAAGGGCCGGCAGCGGCCGGTATTCAACCCCCGCTTCCACCCCCTGGAGCCGCTCGGGCTCGAGCTCCGCATTGGCTGCGGTCGCGTCGGGTCCAACCCGGAAGGGGCGGTACAGTTCGTTCAAAGTCGGCAGCCGCCAGCCGAGGTACCCGGCTGCGCGCAGCGTCACTCCGTCCGCCGCGCGCCAGGCGGCTCCTGCCCGGCCGGTCGGCTCCCACCCGGAACGGTCGCGATAGTCTACGTCGTTCAGGACGGCGCCGGTTGCCACCACTCTCTCGTCGAGGGAGCCGTTGCGGATAAGCCAGCGGTCGATCCTTGCTCCTCCGGTAAGGGTGAGGGGGCCGCTCTCCCAGGCCGCTTCCGCGAAGCCGCCGAACGTGTCGGTCTCTCCTCCGGCGATGCGCCGCCTGGTGCCGATGCCGTTCTGGAAGTTGAACAGCTCGCGAGTCTCGCCTTCGGTCTTCCTCCAGTCGCCGCCGAGCCTCATCTCCACCGGGCCGACGGTCGGGCGAAGCTCGAAGCGGGCGCCGAGACCGGTAGAGGGAACCGCATATTGCTCGGCGACCTGGCGGACCGAGGCACGGGCCGCGTCCACGCTCGCGAAGCTGTTGTAATAGTCGCGGCCCTGGACGTAGGCGAGCGCCGACCAGCGCCGGCCGACGAGCCGCACCGAACCATCCGCTCCGCGGGTGCGGTTCTCTGAAAAGGCGGTTCCCCGCTCGCGCTCATCTGTGAACAGGAGGCCGTTCAGTTGAAGCTCGGCACTGCCGAAGACGGGGGTGACGAAGCGCGCGGAGAGGCTGGACTGTTCGTAGGGGGAGGGACGGTCGACCGCGCCTCGCTGCTCTTCGATCAGCGGGATGAAGCCTTCCCCGCTGCCGTAGCTTCCGGAAAGGCTCAGGAAGCTTGAGCCCAGGGCCGTGCCGAAGCCGAGGTAACCATCCAAGGCGTTGCGGCTGCCATAAGCGAGATTGCCGGACGACCCCGCCAGCTCCGAAGTGCTGGCGCTGGTGAGCTCGATCGTTCCTGCCAGCGCTCCGGGGCCGTTGACCCCGCTGCCGCCGCCGCGAACGATCCGCGCCTGGCCCAGGCGGCGGGGGTCGTAGGCGGGCCAGTTGATCCAGCCTCCGAAAGGGTCGCTCTGAGGCACACCGTCGAGGATGAGGAGGGCGCGGCTGGAGGCATTGCCGCCGAGCGCCCGCAGGGTCGCGCCCTGGCTGGTCGGGTTGGCGGAGCGCGAGTCGGAACGGCGGAACAGCTGGAAGCCGGGCACCTCTCTCAGAATCTCGTCGAGGCGGTTCGAAGCCGAGCCTGTCAGCCGCTCCCGGTCCAGTACGACCGTGTCGTAGACCCGGTCTCCAAGCGCCGAGCCGAGGCCGCGGCCGGTGACGACGATTTCCTGCTCCTGCTCCTCCTCCTCTTGGGCGAAAGCAGGGGCGGCGAGCACGAAAAAGGGAAGGACGAAGCTACGCAACATCCTCCCCCTTTACTGAGCCCGGATCAAAGTACCACTTTGATTCGAACTATTTACCTGCTCGAAGCGCGCCGCCTGGCTCGATTGGTCTTGGGAGCGCCGGCCGACCCGAAGTTGGGGCGGCGGCTCTTGGGACGCCGGACTCGGTTGCGGTCCTGCCCGTCCTCATCCCGCCGCTGCCCCTGCGGCTGTGCGGCCGGAGCGGTGCGGGTCGCCTTGATCCGGTTCGCCTCTGCCGTGAAGTTCTCCGGCAGCGGCTCGACCTGCACCTTCTGCCTTGTCACCTTCTCGATGCCCTTAAGGTAAGCCCGCTCGTCGTCGGCGCAGAATGCGACGGCGACTCCGGTGGCGCCTGCCCGAGCGGTCCGCCCGATTCGGTGGACATATTGCTCGGGCACGTTGGGAAGCTCGAAGTTGATGACGTGGCTGACGCCGGAGACGTCGATTCCGCGAGCGGCGATGTCGGTTGCGATCAGGATCTTGACCTTGCCGGCCTTGAACTCGGCCAGAGCGCGCTCGCGCTGCGGCTGGCTCTTGTTGCCGTGGATGGCGTTTGCGGCGATGCCGTTGCCGTTCAGAAGCTTCACGACGCGGTCAGCGCCATGCTTGGTCCGGGTGAAGATCAGCACCCGGTCCATGTTGCCGCGATCGGAAAAACCCGCCCGAAGCATCATGGTCAGGAGCGCCTGCTTCTCCGACTGGTTCACGAAGGTGACGTATTGATCGACCTTCTCCACCGTCGTCGCCTGCGGAGTTACCGCCACCTGCACCGGATCGGTAAGAAACTTGTCGGCCAGATCCTTGATCGCTTTCGGCATGGTCGCCGAGAAGAACAGGCTCTGGCGCTTGGCCGGAAGAAGCTTCACGATCTGCTTCAGCGCATGGA
>DASYWC010000063.1:0-19111 GCA_035936615.1 Allosphingosinicella sp.
GCCCACAGCCGGGCAGGCGGTGCAGCTCCCAAATGCTTCGCAAGCGACATCTCGGCCGCCGAAGTGAAGGCCTGGCGCCGCAGGTAGCATCTCCGCGTCGAGTAGGAGAAAGAAGACCCTCACCCAACCAGCATCGGGTGAACATCGCCCCGGGGTGTTCAGGTCGTGCCGGGGGCACGGCCGACCCGCTGCTCCCGCGAAAGTGGGAGAGGGCTTAAGCAGGATGTGCGCGATGGGTCGGAGCGGACGTTGTTAAATCTTCCCACTCAATGGGCGAACCAGATGGTGTGGCGGGGGCCTCTGCCGTTGCTTCGCGCCCGTACCGTCGTCTCCTCCACGGCGAACCCGGCTTCGGCCAGTCTGCGCTTGAAGGCCGGGTCGGGGGCGGCGGACCAGATGGCCAGGATCCCGCCGGGCTTGAGGGCGTCCTTTGCGGAGGCCAGGCCTCGGCGGGAGTAGAGCTGGTCGTTGGCGGTGCGGATGAGGCCGTCGGGACCGTTGTCGACGTCCAGGAGGATTGCGTCGAAAGCGCTGGGCGAGTTCCTCATGACTGGGGCAACGTCGGTTACGATGACCTTCACTCGATCGTCGTCGAGGCAGCCCGCGGTCAGGTCAGCCATCGGGCCGCGGGCCCAGTCGACGATTTCCGGCACGAGCTCGGCAACCGTGATTCGCGCCTCCGGCCCCAGCATGGCCAGGGCCGCTCGGAGGGTGAAGCCCATTCCGTAGCCTCCGACCAGGAGATGAGGCGCCGCCCGGCCGTGCAGGCGCTCCACGGTCATGGTCGCCAGGGCTTCCTCGGACCCGCTCATCCGGCTGTTCATCAGCTCGTTGCGGTCCAGCACGATCATGAAGTCGTCGCCGCGACGGAACAGCCGGAGCTCCTCTCCCTGCGGGACCTTCGCGGTCCCGATCAGCTCGCGAGGCTTCATTCGCCGGCCAGCAGCGCCTGTGCCAGCTCCAGGTCCCGTTCCTCCACCATCAGACGGACGGGCGTGAGGGAGCCGATCCCGAGGCTTGCGAGGCCGTCGTCGAAGAGGATCGCGGGCAGGCCCTCGCTTGCAAGGCGGCCGCGAGCGATCTCGGCGGCCATCCTGTTGTCGAACTTGGCGGCCTGGACGAGGGGCATCAGGAGGCGCTCGGGGCTGTGGCTGCGGCGAAGGGGAGGGCGGGGGCGGCGATGGAAGCTCTGGTCATGTCCGGCAAGTCGCACGGATCCGCAAGCATCCGCAATCGCGGTTGTTGCTGAGCGCTAGGGCGGGCAGCTCCGCAATAGCCCTTGGTGACCGGGACGGCCGCTGCCGCTTCGTTGGGGTGAACTGGCCCATCGGCATCCTCCTTCTTCTCGCCGCCACCCCAGGCCGCTCGAGACCCCAGCCGATCCGCTTCGTCGGCGCCGATGCGCCGCCGCTCTGGCTCGGCCACCGCACGGCGGACGGCGTGGTGCGAGTGCGCAACAGCCGCAACCTCGCCGCTGCGCTCGACGCGGCCGTGCTCCGCGAATATCCGGGCTCAAGCCACAACGACCTCATCATGGCGATCTCCCGCCCGTTCAGATCGCGCCTTCCGGTCCTGGAAGAAAGCAGCGCCTTCCTCCTGGAGCAGTCGGACCGAAGGCCCGCCAGTAAGGAGCTCAGGCCGCGCCTCTGGGGAATGCGCGGCTCAGATGCCGAAGCTTGCAAGGATGGGGCAGGGGCCGCTGCCCTCCTCGCCGCAGTCTTTCGCAAGCCGCCGAAGCCCGTCCCGTGCCTGCTTCAATTCGGCGATCCGGGTGTCGAGGACCTGGATCCTCGCCTGTGCAAGCTCGCGTGCCCGCTTGCGGTCGTGGCCGGCATCCAGTTCCAGCAGTTCCTTGATTTCGGCCAGGGTGAAGCCTGCCGTCTGGGCCTGCTTGATGAAGCGCAGGCGCCTCAGATCCTCTTTTCCATAGCGCCGGATCCCGCTGGCCCGGGGGGGCTGCGCGAGGAGGCCCTTGCGCTGGTAGAAGCGCACGGTTTCGACGCCGACGCCTGCCTTCGCCGCGAGCATCCCGATAGAGAGGGAACGCACCTCTTGACTCTGTACCATGGTACGGACCTTATATAGGCACCGGCAGTGTTTCAAGGAGACGAAGAATGTCGGTGACGGCAACTGATGCGGGGTCAGGCAAGAAGGCGGTGGTGCACCGGATGGTGATGCCGGGACACACTTGCCCCTACGGACTGAAGGCGGTCGATCTGCTCAAACGCTCCGGCTACCAAGTGGAGGATCGCTACCTGACGACGCGACGCGATACCGACGCGTTCAAGGCGGAGCATGGAGTGGCGACCACGCCGCAGATCTTCATCGGCGGCGAGCGGGTCGGCGGCTATGACGACCTGCGCCGGTTCCTCGGCAAGCGGGTCGCCGACCCCAAAGCCACCAGCTACACGCCGGTGATTGTTCTGTTCGCCATGACCGCGCTTATGGCGATGGCTGCCAGCCATGCGGTCACGGGAAGCGTTTTCACCGTTAGAGCCGCGGAATGGTTCATCGCCTTCTCGATGATCGTGCTGGCGCTCCTCAAGCTCCAGAACGTGGAGAGCTTCGCGACCATGTTCCTCAACTACGACCTGCTGGCCAAAAGGTGGGTGCCGTACAGCTACATATACCCGTTCGCGGAAGGGTTCGCAGGAGTGCTGATGGCGGCGGGAGCCTTGACCTGGCTGTCGGTGCCGATCGCGCTTTTCATCGGCACGATCGGAGCGGTCTCGGTCTTCAAGGCGGTCTATGTGGACAAGCGCGAGCTCAAGTGCGCATGCGTCGGAGGCTCGAGCAACGTGCCGCTCGGCTTCGTCTCCCTGACCGAGAACCTGATGATGATCGCGATGGCGGTCTGGATGGGACTGGCCGCTCTGGGAGTTGCGGACGGAGCAGTTCACGGGATGGCTCAGGCGAGCTAGGCCCTTGCGCAACTTGTCGTGATACTTCAAAAGCTTGGCCGGCTTTACCGTTCACCTGGAGCGGACTTGCCTCGAAGGGGCTCAACGAATGATCCGAAGGCGACGAATTGCGCTGGTGGCGGCAGTGCCGGGGCTGATCCTCCTGCTTGGAGCAGGCGACGTTCCGCTGAGCGGCGGCCTGTGGGAGATTCGCAATACGCCGGGGGTCGCTACCCTGGACGGGCGCGAGCTGAACGAGCTCCCGATCGAGCCGATCGAGACCCAGAAGATCTGCATCAGCCCGGCCGAGGCGGCGGATCCGGTGCGCTTCTTCGCCCGGGACATGGACGAAGGCTGCACGATCAAGAGCGCGAGCGCGGCCGGAGGGAAGGTCAAGATCGTCGGAACTTGCCCGAACCAGATCGAGGGCCCGGACGGCAGCTTCGAGCTGACCGGCGGCCACAGTGCCGAAGCCTACGAGATCGACTTCGCGACGACCGCGTTCGGAGACAACGGCCGGATGACGTTCAGCGGCAAGCTCAACGGCCGCAGGGTAGGGGACTGCCCGGCGGAGTAGCGCGGGTGCCCCGCGGCTAATTACCGCATATTTTTCACCTGTCGGCGAGCTGCTGTCCCAGGCCGGGACAGAGGCGGATGGTTAACCATTCCTTGTCGGAACTGGTAAACAAGTCGTTAATTATGTTCGCCATGAACAGCCTGCCACTCTCCGCCGGACGCCGCGCACGCAAGCTCGTTCCCGCGCTCGCCAGACAGAGCATCGCCGTCGCGCAGCCTGCGCCGGCCGACGATTTCAAGCTGTTCTTGATGACCTTTTCGGGCGGGCTGGTCTTTTTCCTGACGTTCCTGGGCTAACGACGAGGCTCAATCGCAGGCGAGGTGGAGCTTCCAGGCGATCCATGCGGCGCCGATGCTTGCCACCGACACCATCAGCAAGGTTCCTTCCACCGACACTCCGACCTGAACCAGCACCGTGAGGAGGAGAGCCGCAAGCACCATCCCGCCCGAATTGACGATGTTGTTCGCGGCCACTGTCCTGGCAGTCTCGGACTTGGGAACGGTGGTGGTGAGGAAGGCGTAGAGCGGAACCACGAACATTCCGCCGAACACCGCCACTCCGAAGAGATCGAACATGATCCATTCCGCCTGACCGATCCGGATGAACGTATTGAGGTCCATCAGTTCACCCCCGTTCACCGGCCAACCCAGGCAGTTCCAGTAGAGGTGGAGCACGAACAGCCCCATTGCGAGCGCCGCCGCGGGGGAATATTTGGCGAGCACCCGGCCTGCCAGAAGCCGGTTGATCAGAACCGACCCGACGGCCACTCCGATCGAGAAGATCGCCAGGAAAAGCGTCGCGACCTGCTCGTCCGCATGAAGCACGTTCTTGACGAGGGGCGGGAACTGGGCGGCGAGGATCGCCCCCATCGCCCAGAAGAAGCTGATCGCCACGATGGCGAGAAACAGGCGCGGGATGTGCAGGGTCGCGTTGACGAGGCGAATGGATGCCCGGATGATGTGCCAGTCCATCTTCAGCGGCGGAGCATCCGCTTCCGGTGGGGCGGGAGGAACGAAGCCCCCCACCACCCGACCAATGGCCGCCACGATCAGCACGCCCGCCGCCGCGATCTCGCCGTGGTTGCGGCCGAGCAGGCCCCCTGCGATCGTCCCGAGCAGGATGGCGCCGTAGGTGCCTGCCTCCACCAGGCCCGTGCCGCCGAGCACCTCATCCTTCTTCAGATGCTGGGGCAGGACCGCATACTTGATGGGACCAAAGAAGCTAGAATGGACGCCCATGGCGAACAGTGCGGTGAGCATCAGCGGGAGGTTGTGAAGCAGCAGGCCCGCCGCGCCGCCGATCATGATGACGATCTCGGCCGTTTTCACGATCCGGACGATCCGCGCCTTGTCGGTCGAATCTGCAAGCTGGCCCGCAAGCGCCGAGAACAGGAAGAAGGGAAGGATGAAGAGTCCGCCCGCCACCGCGTTGAAGGTCGCTTCCTTGGTCGGATCGTTGAACACCGCGTAGGTGACGAGGATCACCATCGCGGACTTGTAGAGATTGTCGTTGAACGCCCCGAGGAACTGCGTTGCGAACAACGGCAGGAACCGCCGCTTTCTAAGGAGAATTAAGGATGGTTTCATCGGCCGGCTTTGCTGTCCGCTCCTGATCGTTCCGGCCGCTTGGACAAGGAAGGCACCTTAGGCTTGTTGCGCAAATCGGCTGCACCCTTGGCGAAGCTTCGCCGCCCGCACAAGCCCGCTGACGAGCGCTCTCCCCTTTGCGCCGCTTAGCCGCTAAGGGGGTGAGTAGATGCTGACGCTCCCGAACCTTCTTACCCTGTCGCGCATTCTTGCGGTTCCGATCCTCGTCTTCCTGCTGTGGAAGCCGAGCTGGTTCGACTATGCGATCACCTTCGTCCTTTATTGCCTGGTCGGGATCACCGATTATTTCGACGGCTACCTCGCCCGCGCCCAGGGCGCGGTGTCGAGGCTCGGAGTGTTCCTGGACCCCATCGCCGACAAGATCATGGTCGTGGCGGTGATCGTGATGCTGGTCTCCACTCGGGCGTCGAGCGGCGAGCCGATCATCCACGGCCTGCACATCATCGCGGCGCTGATCATCCTGCTTCGCGAGATCACGGTGTCGGGCCTTCGCGAGTTCCTCGCCGGGCTGCAGGTGTCGGTGCCGGTCAGCAAGCTCGCCAAATGGAAGACGACCTTCCAGCTGGTGGCGCTCGGAGCGCTGATTCTTGCAGGGGCTCTCCCGCAATGGCCGTGGGTCCATGCGGTCGGCATCGTCAGCCTCTGGGCGGCGGCGCTTCTGACGCTGGTTACCGGCTGGGACTATCTGCGGGTGGGCCTCAAGCACATGGATTGAAGCTCAGGCTGCGGCTTTTAAAGCGTCCGCCAGCAGCTGGAATTCCTTCGCGCGCGGGCTGTTCTTGCGCCAGATGAGCGCGATCTGGCGGGCTGGGTGATCCGCCTCCAGCGGCCGGGCGACCACTCCGGTGCCGTTCAGGATTCCAGCGTCGACCGCCATCTGCGGCACCATCGTGATCCCGAGGCCGTTATCGACCATCTGCACCAGGGTGTGGAGCGAGGTTCCCAGCATCGCCGCTCCGGCCCGAAGCTCCGGCCGGTTGCAGGCGCTGAGCGCATGATCCTTGAGGCAGTGGCCGTCCTCCAGCAGAAGCAGCCTGTCCTCGTCGATCGCCGAGGGAGTGACTCGCTTCGGGACCTTCTCGCCGGCCGGGAAGGCAACGAACAGCCGGTCGTCGAACAACTCGGCCGTGTCGACGTCCCCGCAGCCATAGGGAAGGGCGAGGAGCACGCAATCCACCTGGCCGCGATGGAGGGAGTCGCATGCCGCCTGGCTCGTCTCCTCCCGAAGGTAGAGCTTGAGCTCCGGCCATTGCTTTCGAAGCTTTGGAAGCAGCCGGGGCAGAAGGAACGGAGCGATCGTGGGGATGGCCCCCATCCGAAGCTCTCCGGCCAGCGGCTTGCCGGCCGCCCGGGCCATATCGGCGAGCTCTTCGGCCTGGCGAAGGATGTGCTGCGCCTTTTCGACGATGCGCAGGCCCAGGGGCGTGAAGCGCACGACTCGGCGAGTGCGCTCGACCAGCATGATTCCGATCAGCGATTCCAGCTCCCGCAAACCGGCGGACAAGGTGGACTGGGTGACGAAGCAGGCGTCGGCGGCGCGGCCGAAATGGCCGTGCTCCTTCAGAGCCACCAGATATTGCAGCTGCTTCAGAGTCGGCAGGAAGGTGCTCATCGCCTCACTCGATCAATAGGAGCGATCTAATCAATTTGATCGATCGAAGCGAGTACCTATATCCGCGCCATCCGGTTCACCCGTCTCAATGCAAAACAGGAGAAAATCCCATGCTCACCGTCGGCGACAAGCTCCCCTCGATCACCGTTCCGGTCCAGCAGGGCAGCGCCCTTCCAGCGGGCGAGACGCTCGACCTCGGCCAGACCAACGGCAAGTGGAAGGTGCTGTTCTACTGGCCCAAGGACTTCACCTTCGTCTGCCCGACCGAGATCATCGGCTATGGCGAGCTGCAGCGCGACTTCGAGGATCGCGACGCGCAGCTGATCGGCGCTTCGACCGACACCGACTTCGTCCACCATGCCTGGCGCAAGGCCGACGAGCGGCTGGCCGCGGCGGATTTCCCCTGGATCGCCGACAACAAGAAGGAGCTTGCCGAGGCGCTCGGGATCGTCGCTCCGGACGCGGGCGTCGCCTACCGCGCCACCTTCATCGTCGATCCCGACAACGTCATCCAGCACGTCACGGTGAACGGCCTCAACGTCGGCCGCAACCCGCAGGAGACGCTTCGGATCCTCGATGCCCTGCAGACGGACGAGCTGTGCCCCTGCAACTGGCAGGAAGGCCAGGAGCCGCTTAGGCCGGCGGCTTAAGGCTTTATCCTCCCCTCATTTGCAGGGGAGGGGGACCATCCGAAGGATGGTGGAGGGGCTGCGAGCGAAGCGAGCTTCTCCTGGCACGAAAGAGAGCGGCCTCGCCGCACCCCTCCACCGCACTTCGTGCGGTCCCCCTCCCCGAAAGCCGGGGGAGGACAAAAGGAACTTTCCCATGTCCCTAAAAGAATTTGCCGATACCCTTCCCGATCACGCGAAGGACCTTCGGCTCAACCTGTCCTCGCTTTTGAACGACCAGCTGCTTGGCGACCAGCGCAAGTACGGGCTTCTGCTCGCCTGCGCCCACGGCACCGGCTATCGTCCGATCGTCGCCGCGGCCGAGGCGGAGGTGGAAGGCAAGCTTTCGACCGAGGCGGCCAATGCAGCCCGGGCGGCGGCGGCGGTCATGGCGATGAACAACGTCTATTACCGCTTCGTCCACCTCGCCTCCAATCCCGAGTACGGAAAGCTCCCGGCAAAGCTTCGGATGAACGTGATCGCCAATCCGGGCGTGGAGAAGGACGATTTCGAGCTGTTCAGCCTCGCCGTCAGCGCGATGAACGGCTGCGGCATGTGCATCGACAGCCACGAACGCGTGCTCCAGCAGCACGGGGTGAGCGCCGAGACCATCCAGTCCGCAGCCCGAATCGCAGCGGTGGTGAAGGCGGTCGCGACGGTTCACGCCACGCTTTAGGCCGGGCTCCGCTCCAGTTCTTCAGCGGCTGCGGTTGCCCTTCGCCGGCTCCCACTCCTCGACTTCGTAGCCCTGCTGTTCGAGGCACTGGGCGGTGGCCGTCTTCACCAGCTTTTCCTTCTTCGCCTTTTTCGCCTTGGCCATGCCCCATGCTCCGCCGGCGACGGCGAAGGGAGCAAGGATGACGGTGGCTCCCAAGACGGCGAAGCCGCCCCAGCCCGCGGCTCCGCTCGCTACCGCGGTTCCGGCGGCCCCGGTCGCCGCGGCCGCGGCTGCTCCGGCTCCAGCGGAGGCGACTCGGCCTTCCGACATGACCTTGCCTTGAGCGACGAGCTGGCGGCACTCCTGGTAAGCGGCGTCGTACGCTGAAGAGTCCGCCGGCGCCGCGGCAAGGACGGGATTGAACTCCCTGGGCCTGGACGAGCAGCCCTGGAGTGCGAGAGCGGCAGTCACGGCCGCGGCGCATATGGCAGTTGATCTGGACATGGTTTCATCCCCTGGTTCCAAAGCGGCTGGTTGTGGTTGCCGCCTGCAGCAGGAATGAGCCACCGGGGCGCCCGGCGCATCACCCGATCGGGTGAGGAAACCGGCCGGCGTTCCCCCTTGTCCAGTGAAGCTGGAAATATCCGGAGCATCAGCCTATCTTGGCTCCTGCACGATGAGGGTTGGTAGCGAATGAATTCCGGGCTGACCGCCTATCTGGATTCGATCATGGCGCGAGACCCCGCGCCTCGGTCCAGGTGGGAAATCCTGCTCTACCCCGGGGTGCTCGCGCTGGGTCTGCATCGGCTGGCCCACTGGCTCTACGGCGGGAAGCTCTATTTCCTGGCCCGCCTGGTCAATCACCTGTCGCGCTTCTTCACCGCCATCGACATCCATCCGGGTGCCGAGATCGGCCGCAATTTCTTCATCGACCATGGCTTCGTCGTCATCGGGGAGAGCGCCCGGATCGGCGACGACGTCACCATCTACCAGCACGTGACCCTTGGGGGCACGAACCCGACGAGCGGCGAGGGGGGAAAGCGCCACCCGACCATCGGCGACGGAGTGATCGTGGGTTCGGGAGCGCAGGTGCTGGGGCCGATCACGGTTGGGCCACGGGCGCGGATCGGCGCGAACGCGGTCGTCACAAGGGACGTGCCCGAGGGCGCGACCATGGTCGGCATTCCGGCCCGCTCGACCCTGATGGAGGCTCAGCAATATTCGAAGGACTTCCTGCCCTACGGAACTCCGTGCAGCGAGATCCTGGACCCGGTCACCCAGAAGCACGAGCTTCTGAAATGCGAAGTGGAGCAGCTTCGTCGGCGTCTGGAAGAACTGACGCTCGAGCTTCGCCAGCGCGACTCGGAGCAGCAGGAGCGCAGCCGCGCCCGATGAGCAACGTCACTCCGTTCCCCCAGGCTGAGCGGCGCGCCGAGCAGACCGGCTTCGAGCGGGCCGAGCTGATGCGGATCACCGACCTCTACGGCCGGATGGTGGCGGCCGGGCACTGGAAGGATTATTCGCTCGAGTTCGGCAAGGACGCCGCAGTCTTCTGGGCTTTCCGCCGCTCGGCCGAGCGCCCCGAATACCGGATCGAGAAGCGTCCCTCGTTGCGCAACCGGCAGGGCATGTGGGCTCTGATCGGCGAGAACGGGGCGGTGCTCAAACGGGGCCATGAACTGGGCCCCGTTCTCGCCCCGATCGAGCGCCGGCTTATGAAGCTGGTTGCGGGCTGACCGCCACCCTGTCGACCACGGGAAGCTTCGATTGCAGCCTGGCCGGGAGCGGCTTCACCACAGCCCTCCGGGCATTGTGCCAAAAGGCCGACAGAAGCAGCAGCGCCAATCCGATCACGAGCGCGGTCAAAGCGAAGCTCAGCTCGACCGCACCGAACCGCTCGAACAGGTCGGAGAGCGCCCAAAGCACGTAGGCGAGGGCCGATACGAGCAGCGCCCGGCGGTCGATGGCGAGCGCGGTCACGCCCAGGACGACATAGACCAGAAGCACGACCACCGCTTCGCCGACGCTCGCGCTGCCGTCGGTGAGGCCGAGCAGCGAGAAGATCGGGTGGACGATCAGCGGCGCCGCGAGCAGGTGCAGCCAGAAGGCGACGTCGGAGCGGCGGGTCTCGCGGCGAGGATCGGACGAATCCCACCACATGGCGAACAGGAACACCCCGATCCCCAGCAGAAGCGCGAAGCCCAGGATCACGGTTCGGAGCGAATCGGTCTCTCCGACGATGTAGGAGATGAGCCCCAGCGCCACTCCGACCGCAGCGGCCGCGCCGGCGGCGATGGTGATCGGAACCCGAAAGCGCCTCCAGTGGAGCCATGCCGCGCCGGCCGCGATGGCGGCGGATGCCGCCCCGATCAGCGCTCCGATGCTCTGGTTGTCCTGGATCGTCCGCTCTCCGATCGCGAGCACCGTAACGAAAGCCGAAGCCGCGAACACGCCGCCGACAAACGCCAGAAGGAGTAGGATGCTCGGCAAGGCCATCCGGCGCTTGCGCGTGAAGAATTCCGCCAAGCCCCAGGCTGTGCCTGCAACCAGCACTCCGCTCCAGGGGGAAGGGCCGCCATACTCGATCCGAGGCGGGATGGAGTTGCCGATCCAGGCCACCGCGATCAGCAGGATCACCGCCGCTACGGCTACGAAGATGTCGTTGAAGCCGGTCAGGAGCCGGAAGTGCTCCTCGTCCACCGCAGGGGTGGAGCGGCTGCCCGCAACATAGTCCCTGAAGCGCTGCGCCTCGTGAGGCGAGAGCGCCCCCGCCGCAATCGCCGATTCGATATCGCTGTCCGAATACATGTTGATCTCCTCCCTGCCGTAGGAGGATGTATCACAGGTGTATTGCCGACGCAATACACGCGGAGAGCCTACTCCTCCTGCAGCGTTCGAAGGATGAGCATCGCCTGCTCGGCACCTGACTGCGGAACGATCTCGCCGGTGCGGTCGGTGATCCTGTTCCAGTTCGCGGCTACCGCTTCGGGAGTTCGATCGCCTTCCGGCAGAGCCGCGCCGGGAGTCAGAGTGACGTAGCAGGCCTGAACCACGCCTCCGCCCGCGCCGACGATCGCGTTGGTGGGCGCGTCCTCGGAGACAAGGAAAAGCGCCGCGGGAACCACGTTGTCCGGATTGAACGCGGCGAGCATTTCGGGCGGAAAGATGTCTTGTGTCATCCGAGTGGCCGCCGTCGGTGCAAGCGTATTCACCCGAACATTGTACTTGGCGCCTTCGAGGTAGAGCGTCTTCGCGAGACCCGCGAGGCCGAGCTTGGCGGCCCCGTAATTGGCCTGGCCGAAATTGCCGAACAGCCCGGTCGAGGAGGACGTCATCAGGATCCGGCCGTATGCCTGCTCCCGCATCGTCTCCCAGACCGCTTTGGTGCAATTGGCGGAGCCGACCAGGTGGACGTCCACTACCAGGCGGAAATCCTCCATGCTCATCTTGGCAAAGCTCTTGTCGCGCAGGATCCCGGCGTTGTTAATGAGGATATGGACCCCGCCCCAGCGCTCTTTGGCGAGGCTGACCATCTCCTCCACCTGGGCGAAATCGGTGACGCTGGCGCCGCTGGCGAGGGCGGTTCCGCCCGCCCCCTCGATCTCTTCCACCACCTGGGCTGCGGCGTCCGAGGCGCCGGTGCCGTCGCGGGCGCCGCCGAGGTCGTTCACCACCACCTTGGCGCCGCGGCGGGCAAGCTCGAGAGCGTAGGCACGGCCTAGGCCGCCGCCTGCGCCGGTGACGATGGCGACTCGGTCCTTAAAGCTGATCGTCATTGATTCCCCCGAAGATGCCGACGCTCATCGCGGCCGCCCTGCCATAGGCACAGCCGGCGACGAGCGCAGCAATGAATCGCTACGACTAGCGGCGGCGCTTGCGCGTAGTGGCCTTGCGGGCTCCACGGCCCTCATAGGTCTGGACGCAGCCATCCGTCACTTCGCGGGTGCAGGGCACGTAGGTCTTGGTGCTCGCCTGGGTCGTGAAGACGGCGCTCTGATTGGGGGCTGGGACCACCCGGGCACCGGCCTCGACCGTGATGGACTGATTGGCGCCGGCCGGAACGACAGCCGGAGCTGAAATCACCGGGATCCCGCGCGCGTCGAGCTCGGGCGCGGATCCATCCTGGACTCGGGTGTTCGTTACCTGCGCTACGGCGGCGCCGCCAAGGGTGAGGGCGACAGCGAAAAGAACCAGTTTCATGGAAAACATCCTCCTGAATAGGGGCCGCCCATGCCGGACGGCGCCGGGTCTAAACGAGGCCGAAACGATTTTTCTCCCACCGTCCCCCGCTGCTCCGCCTAGAGTTCTGGAAATGGCCGGATTTCCGTGCGATGGGGCGATCAAAGGTTCAGGAACTCGGAATGACACGTACAAAACCCTTTGCCGCCGTGATTCTGGCGGCCGGCAAGGGCACTCGCATGAAATCGGACGTGCACAAGGTGCTTCACCCGATCGCCGGGAGGGCGATGCTCGACCATTTGATGGGGGTGGTCGATGCTCTGGCTCCGGCTCAGAAGGTGGTCGTGGTCGGAAGCGGCCGCGAGCAGGTCCAGCATCTTGTCGACAGCCGAAGCGGCGAGATCGTCGTCCAGGAGCAGCAGCTCGGCACCGCCCACGCCGTTCAGCAGGCTCAGGCGAAGCTGGGTGGGTTCAACGGCGACGTCCTGATCCTGTATGGCGACACTCCGCTGGTGGAAGCCGAGACGATGGCCCGGATGCTCGACCGGCTGAACGCTGCCGACGAGCCGGCGACCGTCGTGGTGGGGTTCAGGCCCCAGGATCCGCTCACCTACGGGCGGATCCTCGCGAGCGAGGACGGCACCATCGAGAAGATGGTCGAATACAAGGACGCCACCCCAGAAGAGCGGGCGGTGAACCTGTGCAATTCGGGCATGATGGCGGTCCGGGCGCAGGACCTGTTCCCGCTGCTTGCGCGCGTCGGCAACGACAATGCGGCCGGCGAATACTACCTTCCCGACATCGTCATGCTCGCGGCCCGCGATGGGCGGCGCTCCGCGGTGATCGAGGCGGAGCCATGGGAAATGGCGGGGGTGAACAGCCGCGCCGAGCTCGCTCTGGTCGAGGCGGAATGGCAGCGGCAGCGGCGGCTGAAAGCCATGGCCGACGGAGTGACTCTGGTGGCGCCGGACACGGTCTGGTTCGCCCACGACACGGTAGTCGGCCGCGACACGGTCATCGAGCCGAACGTGGTCTTCGGCCCGGGGGTGAAGGTAGGCGAGCGGGTCTGCATCCACTCGTTCAGCCATATCGAAGGCGCGACGATCGAGGCTGGGGCCGAGATCGGCCCCTATGCCCGCCTGAGGCCGGGCGCGGAGATCGGCGCGAAGGCCAAGATAGGCAATTTCGTCGAGGTGAAGAAGGCTCGACTCGGGGCCGGCGCAAAGGCCAACCACCTCTCCTATATCGGGGACGCCGAGGTGGGCTCGAACGCCAATATCGGCGCCGGCACGATCACCTGCAACTATGACGGCTTCTTCAAGTATCAGACGTTCATCGGCAAGGGCGCCTTCATCGGGTCGAACAGCGCTCTGGTTGCTCCGGTCCGGATCGGCGACGGCGCCATCGTCGGTGCGGGTTCGGTGGTGGTGAGGGACGTGCCCGGGGACGCCATCGCCATCGCTCGCGGGTCGCAGGTCAACAAGGAAGAGCGCGCGGCCCGCTTCAGGGGCGTGATGTCCGACAGGAAGAAAGCGGAGAAGTCATGAGCTTCCCCTTGGCCTCGCGTTTGTCGAAGGGCAGGTTCAGCCCGAACGGAGTTGAATAGTATGTGCGGGATCATCGGAATCGTCGGCCGCGAGGAAGTGACCGATCGCCTGATGGGCGGACTTAGGCGGCTCGAATATCGGGGCTACGATTCGGCCGGCATCTGCACTCTGGTGGACGGCCAGTTCGAGCGCCGCCGGGCGGAGGGCAAGCTCAACAATCTCGCTGCCAAGCTGGAGGAGGAGCCGCTTCCCGGACTCACCGGAATCGCCCATACGCGCTGGGCGACCCACGGAGCTCCGACCGAGGGCAACGCCCACCCGCACCTGGTCGATGGGGTGGCGCTGGTCCACAACGGGATCATCGAGAACTTCAAGCCGCTCGGCGAGGAGATGAAGGCCCTCGGGCGGACCTTCCAGAGCGAGACGGACTCCGAAGTCGTCGCGCACCTCGTCTCGAACGAGCTCCAGAAGGGCTCAAGCCCGCAGGAAGCGGTGGCCGCGGTGCTTCCGCGTCTGGAAGGCGCGTTCGCGATCAGCATCATGTTCCGGGACCATCCGGACCTGCTGATCGGAGCGCGGATGGGAGCCCCTCTGACCATCGGCTACGGGGACGGGGAGACCTATCTGGGCTCCGACGCTCTGGCGCTGGCGCCGCTGACGCAGAAGATCGCCTATCTGAACGAAGGCGACTGGGCGGTGATCACCCGCGACGGCGCGAAGATCTTCGACCGCGAGAACAACGAGGTGGAGCGGCCGACCGTTACCTCCGGCGCATCGAGCGCGGCGGTCGAGAAGGGCAATCACCGCCACTACATGCAGAAGGAGATCTTCGAGCAGCCGATCGTGGTGGCGCAGACCCTGCAATCCTATCTGCGCCCGTTCGAGCAGACGGTGGCGCTGCCCGACATGGAGTTCAGCTTCGCCGACGTCCCCCGGATCACGATCGTTGCCTGCGGCACCAGCTATTACGCGGGCATGGTCGCCAAATATTGGCTGGAGCAGTTCGCCCGGGTTCCGGTCGAGCTCGATATCGCCTCCGAGTTCCGCTACCGCCGGCCGGTGCTGGAGGAGGGGGGCATGGCGCTCTTCATCTCCCAGTCGGGCGAAACTGCCGACACGCTGGCAGCGCTCCGCCACGCGCGCGAGCAGGGGCAGAAGATCGCTGTGGTCGTCAACGTCCCCACCAGCTCGATGGCGCGCGAGGCGGACCTTCTGCTTCCGACCCGCGCAGGCCCGGAGATCGGGGTCGCCTCAACCAAAGCGTTCACCTGCCAGCTGGCGGTGCTGGCGGCGCTCGCGACCAAGGTCGCGCGCGACAAGGGGCAGCTCGGCGCCGAGGACGAACGTGACATCGTCGGGCAGCTTTCCGAAGCCCCGGCTGCGATCAACGCCGCGCTGAACCACGACGAGGAGATCCAGCAGCTAGCCCCCCTGATCGCGAAGGCGCGCGACGTCCTCTATCTTGGCCGCGGCCCCGATTATCCTATGGCGCTCGAGGGCGCTCTGAAGCTCAAGGAGATCAGCTACATCCACGCCGAAGGCTATGCCGCCGGCGAGATGAAGCACGGGCCGATCGCGCTCATCGACGAGCATGTGCCGATTATCGTCATCGCGCCTTCAGGGCCCCTGTTCGAGAAGACGGTGTCCAACATGCAGGAGGTCCAGGCCCGCGGCGGCCAGGTGGTGCTGATCTCGGATTCCGAAGGCCTTGCCAAGGCACGCGAAGGAACTGTCGCGGCGATCGAGATGCCCAAGGTCCACCCGCTGATCGCGCCGATGGTCTATGCCGTTCCGGTCCAGCTTCTCGCCTATCACGTGGCGGTGCTGAAAGGCACGGATGTCGACCAGCCGCGCAACCTTGCCAAGTCGGTGACCGTGGAGTGAGAGCTTCAGACGGCGAGGAGCGCCCCTGACAGGCAGGTGAGCGTGAGCGACAGCATCACCAGCAATACGCTTACGAAAAAGTTGTCGCCTGCAAGCTGACGCATTCGCTTCGCTCCCCTTTTGTGGAGCTGTGATGAATCCAGAAGCGGTCGTTGCACAGCCGAAAATTTCGGCAGCCGCGCTTCTGGGCTGAGGTGAGTCTCATCCGCAACACAAGCGGGTCTCAGGAATGGAACAGGGCGCGGTATCCGATGAAGAGGAGCAAGCCGGCCGCACTGAGATAGTAGGACCGCATCGCCCGCCGGTACATGGCGGCTGCGGTAAGGCGGCCTCCCTCCGTCGCGCGAGCGAAGCTCTCCTGGTTCAACAGCATCGCCCCAAAGGCTGTGGCAAGCAAGGCCGTGTCCACTGCGCCGAACTGCCGCGCCGCCAGCAGGACGGTGACCGCGCCGGCCGCCAGGAGGCAGAGGCCGCCCAGGCGAAGCGCTCGCGCCGGTCCGAGCACCACCGCCAAGGTGCGGTCGCCGCGCCTTGAATCCTCGCCGGTCTGAAAAACCTGGGTGGCGGGATAGAGGCCGAGGGTAGTCAGTGCGGCCCCGGCGGCTCCGAGCGCACCCCGTTCGGTCCAGAGCTCCTCGGCGGGCGAAGCGGCGAACCATCCCGCGGCGAAGCCCAGCGCGCCTTGTCCGATCGCCACCGTCGCCGCGCTCGCAAAGGGCCTCGCCTTCAGCCGGACCGCGGGATGGCTGTACAGCGCCGCAAGCACGGCGATGGCGGCGTAGATCACGAGGAAGCGAGGGCCTGCCGCCAACGCAATCGCGGCCCCGGCAAGCTGGAGGAGGATCGAAAAGGCAAGAAGTCCCGGCGGAACCGGGGGCGGCTCTCTCAGTCCGCTTACCGGTCCGGCGTCCCTGTCATAGGCGGAGTTGAACGCGGTGATCCCCGGGTAGAGGAAGAAGTGCAGGCTTGCGAAGGCGAGGATCGGAGTTGCTCCGGCGCGCCCACCTCCAAGGAAGAAGCCCCAGAGGAACAAAGGTGCGAGCGCGAGCTGGAAGTGGAGCCGGAGGTGCTTCCAGTAGGGGAGGATGGAGCTGAATCTTGGCACGGCGAGCCGCCGTAGCGGGTCAGCTCAGCGGGCGCACCTGTTCAGCCCTGCGCAGAGCCGGAATCGGGGACCTGCGGTGGAAGCTCCGGCTCGGCCTTGCCGCCACGGCACGATCTGATCAGCTCGTCCGACTTGGCCGATTGAAGCTTGGTCTGCTCGATGCTGGCACGAAGCTGCTGCTGCGTCTGCTCGATCTGTGAAAGGATGTCGCCCGTCATTGCCTGGCCCGCTCACTAACCCCTGAACAGCCCAACGCTTGATCTGCATCAGGAAGTTCCGCGAGCGGCGGGCCCGGCATTAACTATTTTACAGGTGAGTCCTTACGGCCACACCTATTCGACAGCTTCGCGGTTTCGAGCCGCCGCACCGCGACAGGCGCCGTGACGGGTGGCGGGCTTTACCCCGAGCCGCCCGAGCCGCTAAGGGCATCCGCGAAGGAGACTGCCCGTGGACGAGATCGAATGGTGGGAGTTCGAAACCCCCGCCGAGATGGCCGAGCAGGTTGCGGGCGATATCGGGTTCGTCATCGAGAGCGCGGTGGAAGCCCACGGCAGCGCCCGTGTCGCCGTGCCGGGGAGCGACATTCCCGAGGAGCTCTACAAGGCCCTGCTCGCGAACAAGTCGATCGACTGGTCCAGGGTCACCCTGATTCCGACCGACGACCGTCTGGTGCCGCTGGACGACGAACTCAGCCATTACCGCAAGCTCGAACGCTATTTCGGCGGGAAGGGCGCTCACGTCATCTCCCTGATCGACGAAAGCGCGCTCGGGGACCGGCGGGAGGCTGCGCGGCTTGCGAACGAGCGGCTCTCGATGCTCGCCTGGCCGCTCGATTTGGTTTGTCTTGGAATGGGGCCGGACGGTCACGTAGCGTCCATCTTCCCGGGACCGGATCTGGACGCCGCGATCGCCGGACCCAGGGAACGGCGGGCAGTTGGAGTCCGCCCCGATCCGATGCCGGCGGATGCCTCCTTGGACAGGGTGAGTCTGACCGGGGCGTCGCTTTCTTCGGCGCGGGCTGTGATGATCGTCATCAGCGGTGCCGAGAAGCGTCAGGCGCTCGAGCAGGCGATCAATGAAGGCCCGCTGTCGGCCAAGCCGGTGGGACGCGTCCTGGCGGACATAGACACCGGCATCGATATCTTCTGGAGCGCCTAGTCCAGCTCTTCCAGGTCCAGTTCTTCGAGCAGGGCCTCGCGCGCCCGCTCGATGTCGCTGCAAAGCTCCGGGTTTTTGAGATCGGCTGGAGCTATTTCCTCCGGCCAGCATCTGCCGACGACCCCGGCTATGGAGTCTAGCTTGGCCTCGTCGGCAATGAATCTGCGATCGACGGCGGAAGGGTCCGCAAGCACTCGGAGGCGCAGGCATGCGGGCCCGCCGCCATTGGCCATGGATTGGCGCACGTCGACGACGAACAGCTCGCGGATCGGCCCGTTGCCGGCGACCATTTCCTCGAGCCACTTCCACACCGGCGGGCTCTCGCGCGCCTCTTCGGGTACGATCAGGCCCATGCCTCCTTGGGGCAGAGTCACCAGCTGGCCGTTGAACAGATAGCTTTTGACCGCATCGTCAAGGCTGACCGCGCTCGTCGGAACTTCGATGATCTCCAGCTCGGGAAGCAGGCGGTGAAGCTCCTCGTAGAATGCGGGTCGGTCCGCGAAGGCCTGCTCGTGCGCGAGCAGGACGTTCTCGTTGGCGACCGCGACGACATCGTTGTGGAAGGCTCCGGCGGCGATCGCTTCCTCCGACTGCATCGCGAACAGGGTCCGCTCCGGATCGAGCTGGTGAAGCCTTGCGACTGCACGGCTGGCCTCGACATGCTGGCGTGCGGGGAAGGGGCCGCCGCGCTCCCCGTGAACGAAGACCTCGATCCCCTTCTCCGAATGGGAGAAAGAGAGGCGCATGTGGTTGGCCGCGCCCTCGTCGCCGAAGGCCGGAGGCACCGGACGGTGGACCCGGAAGTGCTCCGTATCGGCAAAGGCGAGGCGAAGCTGGGTGAGGGTGTCCGGCCATTCGTGGCTTCGATGCGCCATGGTGCGAAGGTTGGCGACTGTAAGATGACAACGTCCGTCCTGGGTGTCCGGGCCAGGCGAGACGGTGGCGGCATTGGCGGCCCACATTGAGGAAGCGGAATATGCGGCGGCGCGCACCGAGTCCGGCGCGTCCTCGGCCGTGGTGCCGAGATCGCTCAGCCATTCGTGGTCGGGACGGGCGAGGGGCATGAAGAAGCCCTGGGCGAGGCCGAGCTTCAGATTGTGCCGCATCTTCTCCAGGCCCTGAAGCGCCGCCTCGCGCGGACGCGAGATGTTGCTGGCATTGGCAGAGGAGGCGAGATTGCCCAGGCTCAGCCCCGCATAATTGTGGCTCGGCCCGA
>DASYWC010000064.1:0-32751 GCA_035936615.1 Allosphingosinicella sp.
CTTGAGGTGGGAGGAGTGGCGACGGCGTCAACGACGTTGCTTGGTTCCGGGCTGGTGGCAGTCGCGCTGCCACCCGCGGTGGCCCTCAAGTCGGGCGCTCCGGGATTGGTGATGGGCGAATTCTGGGTAGCGTCGGAGGAGGTTGGCTTGACCGCGCCCGGCATGGTCCCGCCCTTGGAGGCGACCCAGGCTGCGAACTGCGCGGGCGTGACCACCTCGACTGCGATCGGCATATAGGCATGGCGGGCTCCGCACAGCTCGGTACACTGCCCGTAATATATGCCCGGCCGATCGACTTTAAACCACGTCTCGTTCAGCCGCCCCGGCACCGCGTCGATCTTGTTCCAGAAGGCGGGCACCCAGAATGCGTGGATGACGTCGTCCGAAGTGACGATCACCTTCACGGTCGCCCCGGCAGGAACGACCATGCGCTCGTCGACCGCGAGCATCCGGGGCTCTCCCCGCTTCTTCGCGTCCTCGTCTTTGAGGATGTTCGAATCGACGGCGAACTCGCCGTTGTCCGGATATTCGTAGGTCCAGTACCACTGGTGGCCGATCGCCTTTACGGTGAGGTCCGCCTTGGGAGGCGAATATTGGTTGGCGAGAAGCTTGATCGAGGGGACCGCGATCACGACCAGGATCAGGACCGGAACCAGGGTCCAGACCACCTCCAGAACCGTATTGTGCGTCGTCCGGGACGGGATCGGGTTGGCTTTGCGGCGGTAGCGAACGACCACGTAGAGCATCAGGACGAGGACGAAGATCGAGATCGCGGTGATCACCGGAAGGAGCAGCACGTTGTGGAACCAGGCGGCTTCCTCGCCGATGGGGGTGAACTGGTCCTGCAGGTTCATCCGGCCATCCGGCTGGCCGATCCCGGCCTCGGGCAGGGCCCGGTCGAAGATGGTGGCCTGGCCAACCAGCGTGTCGCTCGGCTCCTCGCCGTCGATATCGGCAAGGGCGGGATCGGAAACCGCGTCCGGCTGGGCGGGAGCGGCCTGGGATCGCGCGCTGATGGCGTCGATCGGGGCGCCTGCGGGCTGCGCCGCCTGCTGCGCGGGCTGAGCGATCTCCTGGTTGGGCTGCGCCGCTGGGGCGCCCTGGGCCACGGCCGCCGCAGGCATAAGGCCGAAGGCTGCGGCCACGGCTACGATTTTCAGCAGAATCTTCATCTAAACCCCTTGGTCCCCTCCGGATGGAGCGGGATGGATTCGTCCCGGATGCGGCAAGTCGCGGCGCCTTATAGCAGCGGATATGCGCGCCTCAAGCACCATGCCGCTTTTTCGCCCGAACCAAAGGGGAAGGGGGACTAGCGCCGTTCGCTTGTGCGGAGGCGCCGCTGAGCGAGCGCCGTCGCTAGCAGAGAAATCCCGGCCACAATGAAGCTGATCGAAAGCAGCCCGCCGAAGGTGGTGACCGCCTCCTTCGTCCCTCCGAACGCAAATACCAGAAGGGCGATGATGGGCAGGCTCAGCAGGAGAGTCGCGCCCAGGGCAGCATCGGCGACGCCTCGCACCAGCAGCCAATTGCCGATCGGGGGCAGATCGGCGCGTGCCCGCAGCCCCTGAACGAGAAGGACCATGCTTCGAAGGAACAGCCAGAGCATCACCATCGTCGTCAGCGGGAACAGCTCGGACCACCCGGCGGCGACGAAAGCGGCTCCTGCGAGCGCGCTCAGGGCGCCGGATAGTAGCGCCGCCTTGCCGAGCGGCGATCGGGCGCAGGTGGCCCCGAGCAGAGCCTCGACCACCCCGCCCATCAGCAGGATCCACCCGGCCGACTCGGCAAGGGGGCGGTCCAGGCTCAGCGGCAGGATGACGGCCGCGGCGCCGAGCGCGATCGTCGCGAGTGCGCAAAGGAGCGTCCACCCCCCAGGCGGCGCCGCGTGCAGGCCTCGCCCGTCACCAGGCTCCGGCTCCGCTCCTGCCGCTATCCTCATACCCGCATCTCCGGCGGATCCTGCCGAGTCCGGTCCGCCTCGAGCGCCAGCAGCGCCACTGCGGCGACACCGGCCGCCAGATGAGCCGCGGCGGCGGCCTCATTGTGGAAGAAGCCCAGGATAACCGGAGCGAGAGCGGCCCAGGCGCCGGCGGTGAGCGCTCCGGCCTCCGCCCAGCTGCGCCAGCCGAGCAGGCCGATGCCGCCAAGCAGGAAGAACAGCGCTCCCATGCCCCAGGCCGTTGCCGTGGGCGCATAGTCGCTGTGGTAGCCGAGCATCCAGGGCGAAGCGATCAGCAGCAGGCCGATCCCCAGCAAGGCGGGGCCGAACCAGTCGCTACTATGCAGCCTGTTCATGCAATGCCTCCTTCACTTGCGGTAGTGCCGGCCCTCCGAGCATCGCCGCGCTGATCCGGTAAGGAAGAGCGTGCCGCTCGGAGTAGCGGATCGCCTGTTCCAGGGTCGCGAAGCTGAGCTCGACGTGCCGCAATGCATCGGACCCTCCGGTCCAGCCGGTGAGCGGGTCCACGAAGAGCCGGGACTGCGGATCGAAGCGGAGCAGCCATTCGCCCTCCCGAGCTCTGCCGATCTGGTTGACCGGCCGCTCGCGCCGCCGGATCAGAACACGCGTTCCGGGCGGGAATGCCGCAAGCCTGTAGCGGCGTTCAGCGTCTTCTCGCTCCAAGGCAGGCGAGGCGAGGCTGCCGATCGCGTTGTCGTTGGCGGGCCGGCTCCGGGCGGGTGCGCTCCGCCCGCCTCAAGAGACAGGGGTTCGTTCGAAAGCATGACCTCCTCCATCAAGAAACGCCCCGCCTGCCGGAGCAGGCGGGGCCGTTCGCCTTAGTGCTTGGTCTCGCCGTTGATCGGGATCCGCCGCCCGCGCTGCGCCTGGACAGACTTAGGCAGAGTCACCGTCAGAACGCCGTCTCGGAACGAAGCATCGGCCCCCTCTTCCTCGACTCCGTCGGGAAGGGCGATCCGCCGTTCGAAGCGTCCGTAGAAGCGCTCCGAATAGCCGCGGTCCTTGTCCTTGTCCTTGTTCTCGCTCTTCTTCTCCCCGCGCAGGGTGAGGACGCCGTTCTCCATGAGGAGCTCGACATCCTTCTCGCTCATGCCGGGCACTTCAGCGGTAACGCGAACTTCCCGATCGGAGTCGCTGACCTCCACGCTCGGCCATCCCATGGAGCTTCGAAGGAAGCTCGTGCTCGGGACGGTGCCTCGAAAGAAGTCGTCGAACAGCCGGTCCACGTCCCTCCGAAGGCTGAGGAAGGGGCTGCTCTCGTCGCGGTTGTAAGGCACTGGGGCGCCGCTGTTGTCTTGCCGGCCCCAGGGTATCAGATCACGCATGGACATGATTATCCTCCTTGTTGCTGGTTTGAGTTTCAGTTGCGCTTGGCCCGCTCCCGCGCCCGAGCGCCGGAGCGAGCCTGCCAGTGGCGATTACGCCGCTTCACGCTCCTTGCTGTTGTCGTTCCGCGCCTTTTCGCCTTTCGATCGCTTGTCATCGATCTGGCGATTTTCGGACCCGCCGATCTCGATCTTGCGCGGCTTCATCTCCTCGGGGATTTCGCGCGCCAGTTCGATCGAGAGCAGGCCGTCGCGAAGCTCGGCGTTCTTCACCTGGACGTAGTCGCCAAGGGCGAAGCGCCGCTCGAACGAACGGGCCGCGATTCCGCGGTGGATGTAGCGGCCTTCGTCGCTGTCCTGCTTGCGGCCGGATACGACCAGAAGGTTCTGCTGAGCGGTGATGTCGATCTCGTCCTGCCGGAAGCCGGCCACCGCCATGGTTATGCGGAAGCGGTCCTCGGCGTCGCGTTCGAGATCGAACGGTGGATAGCCTTCGCCGTTCTGGAGCGAAGTGCCGTTCTCGAGCATCTCGAACAGCCGGTCGAAGCCGACCGTGGAACGCCGGAACGGAGTAAGGTCGAAATTGGTCCTCATATCAAAGTCCTCCTATGAGCAACTGTGTTACGAGGTGCGTCCGAGAGAGCGGACGCCCTCCGAAAAGCCAGGCCCATCTGGCGCCCGGCCAATAGAAATTTTGGTTCAGGAATCGGCGATTTCAAGAGGGCCATGGGCGTCGAAATGGGACGACCGATAGCCGCGCTTGATGCCAATCGCCTCCCCGCCTATCTGAGCGGGACCTGAAACGCTGGGATAGTGAATGACCGAAGAGGAGATCCTGGCGGAGTTCCGCACGGCGGACGCGCTTCTGGAGGGCCACTTCGTCCTCTCCTCCGGGCTCCACAGCCCCCGCTACCTGCAGTGCGCCCGAGTGTTGATGGACCCGTCCCGAGCCTCCCGCCTCGCCTCGGCGCTTGCCCGGAGCCTTCCGCTGGAAGTCCGCTCCAAGGTGGAAATGGTCGTATCCCCCGCTATGGGCGGGGTCATCATAGGCCATGAAATGGGAAGGTCGCTTGGCCTGCCGGCTATATTCCTTGAGCGCCCGACCGGCACGTTCGAGCTTCGCCGCGGTTTCGCAATCGACCCAGGATCGAAGATCCTGCTGGTCGAGGACGTCGTCACCACCGGCCTCTCGTCGCGCGAAGCGATGAAGGCGGTGGCGGAGGCGGGCGGCGAGGTCATAGCGGCAGCCTCGCTGGTCGACCGGTCCAACGGCCTCGCGGACCTCGGAGTGCCCTTCTTCCCGCTCATCCGCCTCGACGTGCCCGTCTACGAGCCTCGCAACCTTCCCGAAGCGCTCGCCGCCATTCCGGTGCAAAAGCCAGGGAGCCGACGGGCGGCGTGACCCGGTCGCTTCGTCTTGGAGTCAACATCGACCACGTAGCGACCATCCGCAACGCGCGCGGCGGCGCCCATCCCGATCCGGTCCGCGCCGCCTTTGCAGCGGCCGCAGCGGGCGCTGACGGAATCACCGCCCACCTGCGCGAGGACCGGCGCCACATCACCGACGAGGACATCTCCCGGCTGATGGACAATCTCACAATCCCGCTGAACCTTGAGATGGCGGCGACCGAGGAGATGCTCGAGATCGCACTCCGTCACCGGCCTCATGCGGCCTGCATCGTGCCCGAGAAGCGGGAAGAGCGGACCACGGAAGGCGGCCTGGACGCTGCAGGACAGGACAACCACTTAGCGCCGTTCGTCGCCCGGCTCGTGGAAGCGAACATCCGGGTCAGCCTGTTCATCGAGCCCGACCCACGCCAGATCGACGCGGCGGTCCGCCTCAAGGCACCGGTCGTCGAGTTCCACACCGGCCGCTACGCCCATCTTGAGGGCGAGGAGCAGACGGCGGAGTTGAGGCGCCTCAGCGACGCCGCAGCCCTCGCGGCGAAGAACGGGATCGAGGCCCATGCCGGGCACGGCCTCACCTTCGACAATGTCGCGCCCATAGCCGCCATCCCCCAGCTTGCCGAGCTCAACATCGGCCACTTCCTGGTCGGGGAGGCGATCTTCACCGGCCTCGAAAGCAGCGTGTCCCGGATGCGGTCGCTGATGGACGAGGCGAGGGGATGATCATCGGGATCGGCTCCGACCTGTGCAACATCGAGCGGATCCAGAACTCGCTCGACCGGTTCGGCGACCGCTTCGTCAACCGGGTCTTCACCGAGGTGGAGCGGGCGAGGGCCGAGAAGCGCCCGTTCACCCGGGCGGGCACCTACGCCAAGCGCTTCGCGGCCAAGGAGGCCTTTTCCAAGGCCGTGGGCACCGGCTTCAAGAGCGGAGTGTTCATGCGCGATATAGGCGTCGCCAATAAGGCGTCGGGACAACCCACGCTTCACCTCACCGGCGGAGCCAAACAGAGGCTTGACGACATGACCCCTTCAGGCCACGCGGTTGAGGTTCATCTGACGATGACGGACGATCACCCGTTCGCGCAGGCGTTCGTCATCATCACCGCCAGCCCCACTGAAGGAGCAACAGGGTGAGCGCCAGCGACCCAGCAGTGCCTATGACCAGCAAGAAAAAAGCAAAGGAAGGCACCGACTGGTGGGGCGAGTTGAAGGCGATCTTCTGGCTGATCCTGGCCGTCCTCGCCTTCCACAGCTTCATCGCAAAGCCGTTCTACATCCCGTCGGAATCGATGATGCCGGTGCTCCTGAAGGGGGACCGCCTGGTCGTCAGCAAATACCCCTATGGCTGGTCGTGGGTCTCGCCCTCGTTCCATGTCATGCCTCCGACGGAAGGGCGCCTGCTGGGGCGGCTGCCGGAGCGCGGCGACGTCGTCATCGTCACTCCTCCAGGGCAACGGGCGGACTACATCAAGCGCGTCATCGGCCTTCCGGGCGACGAGCTGGAGATGATCGAAGGACAGTTGTTCATCAACGGCAAGCCGGTGCAGCGCCAGCAGATCCAGCCCGCCATGATCCCGCTCGACGAGAACGTCCCCTGCTCGCCCGACCAGTACGGGGACGCCCGGGTCCGCGGAGCGGACGGAAAGGGCTATTGCCGCCTTCCGATGTACCGCGAGACGCTCCCCAACGGCCGATCCTACAACACGATCGACATGGGCTATAACCCGGACGTGGACGACTTCGCCAAGCTTCGGGTGCCCGAGGGCCACGTCTTCCTGATGGGCGACAACCGCGACCGGTCGGCGGACAGCCGGGTCGCGCTCGAGAACCAGGGGCTGGGCGGCCCCGTGCCCTATGAGAATATCGGCGGCCGGGCGGAGTTCATCACCTTCTCCCTCGATGGCTCGTCCCAGTATCTGAACCCGATCAGCTGGTTCACCGCCTTGAGGGGCGATCGCGCCGGAACTTCCCTCCACCCGGACGAGCGGGCGGTCGCCCGCCGATGAGCGAAGCCTCCGATCTCCACATCGAGGAGCGGGGCCCCACCGAAATGCGGGACCCGCTCATCCGCCACGAGCTGAAGCGGGCGAGCGTGTGGATCGGGCTTGCGCTTCTGATCGTCGGGATCGCGGTCCTCGCTCAGCCGATCCTGCTGATCATCGGCGGCCTGGTATTCGCCTCCATGCTGGACGGCGGAACCAGGCTGCTGGGCCGGGTGCTTCCGATCGGCCGCGGCTGGAGGCTGCTGATCGTGACCCTCGCCTTCGTCGCCTTCCTGGCGGGCACAGTGTGGCTGACCGGAACTCAGATCGCGCAGCAGGCCGAGACCTTCCAGGCGGTGATGACCAAGCAGCTCAACCGGGGCCTCGAATGGGTCGGAAGCTTCGGAGTCGTTCCCGCCGATCTCGAGATCGGGCAGATCCTCCAGCAGCTGACGGGATCGCTCGGCCGGCTGACTTACGCCGTCACGAGCGTGCTCGGAGCGCTCACCAGCCTGGTCATGATCATGGTCATCGGCCTGTTCATCGCCGCCGAGCCTCGCCTCTACGAGCGTGGCGTAGCCTGGATGTTTCCGATCCGGATGCGGGAACCGTTCTACCGGACCGCCGACCGGATGGCCTTTACGCTGCGCCGGCTGATGGCCGGGCGGCTCATCGGAATGGCCGTCGAGGGCATCGGCACCTGGATCCTTCTTTGGGCGGGGGGAGTGCCGATGGCGGCTCTGCTCGGCCTGTTGACCGGAATCCTCGCCTTCCTGCCCAATATCGGCGCCATCATATCGGGCGTCCTGATCATCGTCGTAGGGTTCAGCGTCAGCTTCGAGACCGGCCTTTGGGCCATCGCGGTCTACGCTATCGTCCAGATCGTGGACGGCTATCTGATCGTGCCCTACGTGGCCCGAAAGACGGTGGACCTCGCGCCGGCGATGGTTCTTGGGGCGCAGCTGTTGTTCGGGGCCCTGTTCGGGATCCTCGGCCTCGCTTTGGCCGACCCGATCGTGGCCCTGGCCAAGGCCGGCCTGCAGCAGAAGTCGATCGAGGAGGGCGGCAAGGCGTCGGGAGTAGCCGAGCCCTAGGTCAGCGGCCCGGGGGTCCTTCCTCGGGGGCCGCGCCTTGTTGCTGCATCTGCTGCATCTGCTGCATCTGCTGCATCATCTGGAGCTGCTGCATCTCCTGCGGGGTCAGGACTTTGAAATCCCTCAAGGTAACGTCGAATTCCAGAGTCGCATTGGGCGGAATGACTCCGCCCGCACCCGCTGGGCCATAAGCAAGGTCCGGCGGAATCCGGAAGCGGTAGGTCGCGCCCTTGCTCATCCGCTGGAGGCCTTCGGAAAAGCCGGGGATCGACCCTGCGACCGGAAGCGGTACGGGCTGCTTGCCTTCCGTGCTGTCGAAAACGGTACCGTCCTCGAGCCTGCCGGTATAGTCGATGAGCGCGATTGCGCTCGGATCCGGGCTCGGCCCCTCGCCTTCCTCGATCACCCGGTACTGGAGCCCGGAAGCGGTGGTGGTGTACCCCTGCCCCGCGGTGCCGGCCCAGGCCAGCCCAACAGCTGCAAGCACCAGGACTGCCAGCGCGATCCAGAACTTCGCCAGCGCTCCCTTCTTGATCGGGCGGACAGGAACAGCCGTCACTGACATGGGTGGAGCCTTCGAGTGGAGGGTGGCCGAAGCCGAAGTTGGACCCGGGCCCGCCTTAGCGGACCCCGTCGCGCTCCATGCGCTTGCGCTCGAGCTTGCGCGCTCGGCGGATTGCGGCAGCCCGCTCGCGGGCGCGCTTCTCGGACGGCTTTTCGTAGTGGCGACGCAACTTCATCTCGCGGTAGACGCCTTCGCGCTGGAGCTTCTTCTTAAGCGCTCGCAGCGCTTGGTCGACATTATTGTCGCGAACGATGATTTGCATAAGCGGTCGTCACTCTCCGATCGAAAGAGCCTTGGCTGGCAAACCTTTGGGTCCGCCCTGCCGAGGCTTTGAAATACCATAGAAACGGGCTCGTCGCGAGATATCCCACGCCGTTGGGGGAGGCCGTTACCAGCCATTGCCGCCACTTTCAAGCGCCATGCGCCTTCGTGCAGCTTCCACGCGGGCCGGTTCGCCTCTAGGCTGGGGGCCATGCGCTTCACCGTCAACGGCCAGCCGGTCGAGTACCAGATGGACCCTCAGACTCCACTTTTGTGGGCTCTTCGCGACGCGTCGAACCTCACTGGCACCAAATATGGCTGCGGCTCCGGCGACTGCGGGGCCTGCACCGTTCACCTCGACGGCAAGGCCGTGCACAGCTGCCGGATAACGCTTGCGCAGCTCGAAGGCCGCTTCGTCACCACGATCGAAGGCCTGTCCAGCGATCGGTCGCACCCGGTTCAGCAGGCATGGGTAGCCGACCAGGTCCCTCAGTGCGGCTATTGCCAGCCAGGAATGATCATGGCCGCCGCGGCATTGCTCGAGGGCAATCCGGATCCAAGCGAGTCGGATATCGATGCTGCCATCACCAACATCTGCCGCTGCGGCACCTACCCCAGAGTAAGGGAGGCGATTCGCCGCGCCGCCCGGGTCAGGGCGGGGCAGGAACGGATCGCAGCCGCTCCCCCGCCAGGCATAGACCGGGAGGATGCAGCGAGGGCTGTGCCCGCCCCTGGAAAGCCAGGCCGGTAAATCTGCGACGACGTGCGGCAGGTTCATCAACCGCTCATCCTTGGAATCGCACAAGTCGTCGTCAGCGGCGGCGATGTTTGCCGGCCGTGGCGAAAGGAGTTTGTCGATGCATAGGGCATTGATCGGGATTTTCATGGCAACGGTCATGGCGACGCCGCTTTCGGCGCAGGTCGGCGACGAGCTGGCCGACGAGCGAGAGAGCCTGCGCCGGCCGTCCGATGTCGTCCAAATGGAGCGGCCGGCCCGCCAGCAACGGATGGAGCCGCGCCAGGAACGACAGGAACGCCGGGCCCAGCGCAGCGAGCCCCAGGCAGAGAACCACCACTCGGGCGATCCGGGGCGGGCCCACGAGCGGCCCCCCAGCCACGACCGGCTCCACCGGGAGTACCGCCGGGAACACAGGGATCTGCATCGGAGCAAGCCCACTCGGCGCGAGCATCGCGAGTTTCACCGGGACGTGGAGCGTGATCATAGGGACGCCCATCGCGACACGCACCAGGATCTGCACCGCGACTACCGGCGCGAGCACCAGGACCTCCACCGGAGCAATCCGACGCGGCGCGAGCACCGCCAGTTCCACCGCGAAGTGACCCGAGACCACAACCGCTATCACGGGGAATGGGATCACAACTGGCGCAGGGACCGGCGCTACGACTGGCAGTCGTACCGCTACTACAATCGCAGCCTGTTCGACTTGGCGCCCTACTACTCGCCCTATAGAGGGCACGGCTACAGGCGCTTCTCGGTCGGAGTCCGCCTCGGGTCATCCTTCTACTCTCACCCTTATTGGATCTCGGATCCGTGGCGCTACCGCCTGCCGCCCGCATACGCCGGCACTCGCTGGGTCCGCTACTATGACGACGTGCTTCTGGTGGATCTGTTCACCGGTGAAGTCGTGGACGCGATCTACAACTTCTTCTGGTAGGAGCAGCGAGCAATTGAAGTGGGAAGCCTCGGGCGCAGCGCTCTCGAGGCTTTTCGCTTGTAAAGGGCACCAGCGCTGGAGCAGCATAGAACCGCCCGTTTTGTTGAAGGAATCAGAAAGCCCCATGCTGTCGCGCCTCCTCATAGCCCTCGCCTTTGTCGTTCCGGCAAGCCCCGCCGCCGCCCAAACCGTCGTCGTTCACGCGGGCCGGCTGATCACGGACGCGTCCAAGCCCCCGATGGGCCCCGCGACGATCACCATCGCAGGCGGCCGGATCACCGGCGTTGCGGCAGGCCTCAATCCGGCCCCGGCCGGCGCAAGGCTGGTCGACCTGTCGTCCAAGACCGTGCTGCCCGGCCTTATCGACACTCACGTCCACCTGGCGGGCGACCCCGGCGGCGACTTCTGGCGCGACGCCATCGACACCGACGAGTGGGCAGCGCTGGTAGGAGCCAAAAACAGCCGGATCACGGCCAAGGCGGGCTTCACCACGGTTCGCGACGTCGGTGCCCCGCCGCTGGTCGGCTATGCCCTTCGCAAGGCCACCGCGGAGAACATGCTGCCCGGCCCCCGGATCCTTTCCGCGGGAGCGGGCATCTCGATTATCGGCGGCCATGCGGACGTGACGGGCTTCCGACCTGAAGTGCTCAAAGCCCTTCAGGGCGAGAATACCTGCACTGGGGCGGAGCAATGCGCGGCGAGGGTACGGGAAGCCTCGCGCCTCGGAGCCGATCTCATCAAGATCACCGCCACCGGCGGAGTCCTCTCGCAGCAGTCGCGCGGCCTGGGACAGCACTTCACCGACGCGGAAATGAAGTCGATCGTCGACACCGCCCACTCCCTCGGACTCAAGGTAGCGGCTCACGCGCACGCGGCCCGCGGGATCGAAGCGGCCGCCCGGGCTGGAGTGGACTCGATCGAGCACGGCACCTTCGCCGACGCCAAAGCCATCGCTGCCATGAAAGCCAACGGAACGGTGCTCGTTCCGACGCTGATGGCCTATACCGGCATCCGCGAGGGCCTAGCCAGGAACGCGTTCACTCCCACCGTCGCAGCAAAGGTTCGGGAGACCTTGGGCGAAGTCGGCAAGGCGGCGCGCGCTGCCCGGGCAGCCGGGGTTCCGGTCGTGTTCGGCACCGACTCGGCCGTCTACGAGCATGGCCGGAACGCGGAGGAGTTCGCGCAGCTCGTCAGCTTGGTCGGGATGACCCCGGCCGAGGCGATCGCTTCGGCCACCACCGCTGCGGCCAAGCTCATCGGAATGGAGAACGAGGTCGGCCGGATCGCGCCCGGCTATTCGGCGGACCTCATAGCCGTGAGCGGCGATCCGCTGCAAAACGTTCGGGTCCTGGAAAAGGTCGACTATGTCATGATCCGCGGCCGCACCGTCGAATAAGCATGGTCGGGATAAGCCGCTGATGTACCGCGAAGCCCTCGGCCCCTGGGTCAGCTACCGCCTGCAAAAGACGGCGGGCGCGCTTAAGCTGCCTTCGGCCGACCTCGACATCTTCGTGGTCCGCGATTTCCTCTCGGCGGCCGAGTGCAAGGAGCTGTGCCGAAAGATCGACGCCCAGCGCCAGCCCTCCAGCGTCCTGGGCGAGTTTCCCGATCCCGACTACCGGACCAGCGAAAGCTGCAACCTCGACCCGAACGACAAGCTCGTGAAGTCGATCGAGCGCAGGATCAACGATCTTATGGGCATCGATCCGGCTCATGGGGAGGGCATGCAGGGGCAGCGCTACGCGGTCGGCCAGCAGTTCAAGCCCCACCACGATTTCTTCTATACCGATCAGCCCTATTGGGAGGAGATGGAGCGGGCAGGCGGGCAGCGCACCTGGACCGCCATGATGTTCCTCAACGAGCCCGCGGCAGGCGGACAGACCAATTTCCCGGAGGCGAACATTCGGGTCACGCCCCGCACGGGCAACCTGCTCGCCTGGAACAACCTCGATCGGCACGGACTGCCCAACATGCATTCGCTTCACCAGGGGATGCCCGTCGAAGCCGGAGTCAAATACGTGATTACCAAATGGTACCGCGAGCGGCCGTGGACTCCCGGCCGCTGACCCTCACACGCCAGTTTCTCCTCGAAGGACCGCACATGCCGTCGACCAAAACCCTTCTCACTGCTTCCGCCGCGGCGGTCCTTCTGTCCGCCTGCGCCACCGTTGCTCCGCCGCCCGCCGCTGCGCCGTCCGCAGCGGTCGCCGCTCATGCGGGCGCCACCGTTGCCGCTCCCGCCCAAGCCCAGGCCCAGGAGTCTGCGTCGGAGCAGCTTCGAGCCCTCTTCAAACAGAGCGACGAGGACAACCTTCGCCGAAACCCGCTCAGCGCGCTGTTCCGGGGCGACATGCGCTATGCCGACCAGCTCGGCGACAACATCACCGATGCTTATTACAATGCGGAGCGCGCCGCCGCCCAGCGCGAGCTTGCAGCCCTGGCGGCGATCAACCGCTCCGCCCTCTCGCCGACGGAGCGGCTGGCCTACGACGTGTTCAAGCGGCAGCAGGAGATGACCCTTCTTTCCCTGAGTCCGGAGCTGCTGCCGCTGACCGCCGTCCGGCCAATCGACCATTTTTTCGGCTTCCATACCTTCTACCCCGACCTCGCCTCCGGCCAGGGCGCGGCTCCGTTCAAGACGGTGAAGGATTACGAGGACAATCTCGCCCGCCACCGCCAGTATCCGGTGTTGCTCGACCGGGCGATCGTGCGATTCCGCGAAGGAATGGCGTCGGGCGTGGTCCAGCCGAGGCTGGTGGTTCAGAACGTGATCGACCAGCTGAACCTGCAGCTTGAACAGGGCGTCGAAGGATCGACCTTCTACGGCCCGGTGAAGTCCTTTCCCGAAGGCATCTCCCCCGCCGACCAGCAGCGGCTTCGCGCCGCCCACGCCGCAGTGATCCGCGACGAGATCAGGCCGGCGTATGTGAGGCTCCGAGACTTCCTGAAGAACGAATATCTCCCCGTCTCACGCGAGGGCGTGGGCCTGGTGCACATGAAGGGCGGGCCGCGGCTCTACAATTTCCTCATTGAGCAGAACACGACCCTGCCGCTCACCGCCGACCACGTCCACAATTTGGGGCTCAGCGAGGTCGCTCGAATCCGCACCGAGATGGAGGCAATCAAGAACAAGGTCGGCTTCAAGGGGACTCTCGCCCAGTTCTTCGAGCACATCCGGACCGATCCCAAGTTCAAGCCGCCGTCGAAGGAATGGCTGACCAACCGCTATTACGAGATCGGCAGGACCGTGGACTCCCGGATCGGCACCCTCTTCTCGACCCTTCCCAAGAGCAAGCTCGAGATCCGCCCGGTCCCGGCCTACCGCGAAAAAACGGACGCTGGAGGCTCCTACCAGTCCGGCACCCCCGACGGCTCGCGCCCCGGAGTCTTCTACTTCAACACCTACGACCTGCCGTCGCGCACCACTCCGGGAATGGAAACGCTCTACCTTCACGAGGGCGCGCCAGGGCACCACTTCCAGATCAGCCTTGCCCAGGAGAACGAGGCGCTTCCGAACTTCATGCGATTCGGCGGAAACACCGCGTTCGTCGAAGGCTGGGCGCTCTACGCCGAGACGCTTTGGGACGAACTCGGAATGCAGACCGACCCGTACCAGCGGTTCGGCGGCCTCGACGACGAGATGCTCCGCGCGATGCGGCTGGTGGTCGACACCGGCCTACATTCCAAGGGCTGGACCCGCGATCAGGCGATTGCCTACATGCTTGCGAATTCGGGCATGGGCGAAACCGACGCGACCTCCGAAGTGGAGCGCTACATCGCCATTCCGGGCCAGGCGCTGGCCTACAAGATCGGACAGCTCAAGATCCTGGAGCTTCGCGACCGCGCCGAAAAGGCGCTCGGCCCGCGCTTCGACATCCGCCAGTTCCACGAGCAGGTGCTGATGACCGGCGCACTGCCGCTGACCGTGCTCGAGCGAAAGATCGACGACTGGATCGCGAGCAAGCGGGCCTGACTGGCGCCTTCGCGCGTTTTCGCGGCTCACGAAGATTAAAGGAGCCAAGCTCATGAACCGGGACAAGCACGACCATTCCTCAGACGCCGATGCCGCGGGCGGGGCCGAAGGCGGGATGGCCGAAGGCAGCGCCGGAGGCCCGGACAGGGGCAACAGCCTCGAAGACGCATCCGACGAAGCGGTGAGCGAAGCGAAGAAGCGCGGGGACGGCACCGGCCACGCGGGCGCCGGCGACATAGGCTGACGAGCCTCTGGCGTTGTCTTAGGCTGGTCTCTCCGCCCCGCCCGATGCGCGGATGATTGCTCTTCAACGCCAAGATGCCCGCGCCGAAGCATAAGCCCCCTCTCCCGAAGGGAGAGGGTTGGGGTGAGGGGTTAGGATCTCTGTGGAAAAGCTCCGAACTCCGTACCCCCTCACCAACTCCGCCTAGGCTCCTTCGTCGCCGAGGCCTCGTATCCTCTCCCCACGGGAGAGGGGCTTTCCCTTGGAGCCAAACCTAGAGCTGCTGCCCGTTCTACCGGGCGAGCGCCTCCGCGATCAGCTTTCGGCTGTTGTCGATTCCGTAGAGGGCGATGAAGCTTCCCATGCGCGGGCCCTGGCTGGTTCCGAGAAGGGTTTCGTAGAGCGCCTTGAACCAGTCGCGCAGGTTCTCGAACTGGTGCGCCTTTCCGACCTCGAAGACCAGGTTCTGGAGATCCTCGGCGCTCGCGTCCGCGGGCATGTCCGCAAGCCTGGAGTTCAGGTCGCGCAGAGCTTCCGTTTCCTTCTGGTCGGGTGCCCGCCGAACCAGCGAATCCTTCACGAAGTCCCGGAAGTAAACGGCCGCATAGCCGATCAGAGCATCGAGTTCGGGATGCGTCTCAGGCGATGTGTCCGGCGCGTAGCGCTTCACGAAGGACCAGAGCAGGTCCTTGTCGTCGGTGAGCGCCACTCCCACCAGGTTCAGCAGAAGCCCGAAGGTGAGGGGCATCCGCGCCGGCGGCACCTTGCCGGCATGGACGTGATGGACCGGGTTGCCGAGGCGCTTGTCCCACTCCTGATCCGGGTAGGCGGCGAGAAACTGCTGATATTCGTCGATGGCCCTGGGGATGATCCCGAAGCTTAGCTGCTTGGCCCGCTTAGGCTCGCGATAGATGTAGAAGGCAAGGCTCTCCTGCGGCCCGTAGGTAAGCCATTCCTCGATGGTGAGGCCGTTGCCCTTGGATTTGGAGATCTTCTCGCCATTCTCGTCGAGGAACATCTCGAAGTTGAAGCCCTCGGGCGGCCGAGCGCCCAAGATGCGCGCGATCTTCGAGCTCTGCGTGACGGAGTCGATCAGGTCCTTGCCCGACATCTCGTAATCGACTCCGAGCGCCACCCAGCGCATCGCCCAGTCGACCTTCCACTGCAGCTTGGCGCCGCCGGAGAGGATGGACTGGGTGACCGTCTCCCCGGTCTGGGGCTCGGTGTAGCGCACCGTCCCCGCATCCGCGTCCACCACCTCGATCGGCACCTGCAGCACCTTGCCGCTGACCTGGCTGATCGGCAGCACTGGTGAGTAGGTCGCTCGCCGCTCCTCCCGCAAAGTCGGAAGCATCACGCCCATGATCGCGTCGTAATTGCGAAGCACGTTCTTCAGAGTCTGGTCAAAGCGTCCCGAACCGTAGCAGTCGGACGAGGCAAGGAACTCGTAGTCGAAGCCGAACCGGTCCAGGAATCGCCGGAGCAAATTGTTGTTGTGGTCGGCATAACTTTGGTGGCCGCATCCGAACGGGTCCGGAACCTTGGAGAGCGGCTGGTCGAGATGCGCGTGCATCATGTCCTGCTGCGGCACTCCCGGCGGCACCTTGCGCATTCCGTCCATGTCGTCGGAAAAGGCGATCAGGCGGGTCGGCCAATCGACCATTTCGGTAAGGGCGTGCCGGACCATCAGCGTGCGAGCCACCTCCTGGAAGGTGCCGAGGTGCGGCAAGCCTGAGGGACCGTAGCCGGTCTCGAAGATGATTCCGCGCTCGCCCGGCCCGTCCGGATAGCGCTTCAGCAGCTTGCGCGCTTCTTCATAGGGCCATGCCTTGGCCACCATCGCAGCATCGCGAAGCTGTTGATCGACAGACAATTGTTGCCCTTCCGTTCCCGCTGCACCATCAGTGTCGGATGGCGGCTTCTTTGCCTTATCCCGCGCTCTACGCAACCCATGGCGGAATCTGGATCGCGGCGCCGCAAGGCGAGGTGCGCGCGGTCGGGCGGGGGGAGGCGATCGCCCGGGCGGCCGAGACTCCGATGATCATGCTGAACGCCCCGCTGGTCGGGCAGCGGCTCGGCTATCCGGACCTCTCCGGCCTCGACCTTCTGGAGCTGTTCGCATTCGTCTACCCCGCCCGCTTCGCTGTTCCGACGCCCAAGGGCATGGCGCACGCGCTCGGCCTGGCCCCACCCCAGGGCGACGGCGAGGCATCGCAGTTCCTGCTGAGGGCCGCGGCTGCTCTGCTTGAGCGGATGGAGCAGTCGCACTGGCCGGAGCGCCAAGGCGCCTGGGCGTCGGCCCAGGTTTTGTACCGGCTGCGCTGGTCCTGGGCTCCGGCCATCGCCGAGCGGCTGAAGCGGCCGGAGCGGGACGAGCGCTGGCTGTTCTCGCGCCTCCCGGAATGGGAAGAAACCGCGCCACGCCCGCAGCCGCGGCCGGTACGGATCGAGCCCGAGGACGCGGTCGAGCGGCTGTCGCGCCTCACAGGGCGGGGAGCCGAAGCGCGGCAGGGGCAGCGCGACTATGCCGCCGCCGCAGCGAAAGCATTTTCGCCGCGCAGCGTGGAGGGACAACCGAACCTCGTGCTCGCCGAAGCCGGCACGGGAATCGGCAAGACCCTGGGCTATCTCGCTCCGGCCACCCTCTGGGCCGAACGCGCACAAGGGGCGGTCTGGGTCTCGACCTTCACCAAGGCCCTGCAGCGGCAACTCGACCGGGAGGGCGTTCGAATCTTTCCCGACGCTGCGGAGCGCAAGAAGAAGATCGTCGTTCGAAAGGGCCGAGAGAACTACCTCTGCCTGCTCAACCTGGAAGACGCGCTCCAGGGCGGCTTTGCCGGGCGAGCCGCGATCCTAGCGCAGCTGGTGGCGCGCTGGGCGGCGTACACCAAAGACGGAGACATGGTGGGCGGCGACATGCCCGGCTGGCTTCCGACCCTGTTCCGCCGCGCCGGAGCGACAGCGCTCACCGACCGGCGCGGGGAGTGCGTCTATGCAGGCTGCCCGCACTACCGAAAATGCTTTATCGAACGATCCGCACGGGCAAGCGCCGACGCCGACCTCGTCATCGCGAACCACGCCTTGGTGATGGTGAACGCGGCGCGCGGCCGCGACGTCGCCAACCCGCCGACCCGGATCGTGTTCGACGAGGGCCATCACCTGTTCGACGCCGCCGACTCCACCTTTTCCACATCTCTCACGGGTCAGGAGACGATCGAGCTTCGCCGCTGGCTGATCGGCCCTGAGGGCAAGTCGCGCGGGCGAAGGCGCGGGCTTTCCGCTCGGCTGATGGACGTCGCCTCCTACGACGAAGGCGGCGCCGCGGCCCTGGACGCCGCAGTTCAGGCGGCGGGACTGCTGCCGGGAGACGGATGGCTTCAGCGGGTCGGCGAAGGCGCGCCGTTCGGCCCGGTCGAGAAGCTGCTCTGCGCCGTGCGCAGAGCCGTCTATGCCCGGGCGACTGCGCAGGATGCCGGCTACGGCCTTGAGACGGAAATGGCCGAACTGGACCCCGCGATCGTCGAAGCCGCGGCGCCCGCGGTGGAGGCGCTGGAGCTTCTGCTCCGCCCTCTCGTCGCACTGGGGAAGCGGCTTGAGGCGGTGCTCGAGGATGCGCCCGATTGGCTGGACGCACAGGCGCGGGCGCGGATCGAGGGGGCGATTGGCGGCCTCCAATGGCGCAGCCAGACCCTGTCCGCCTGGATCGCGCTCGCCGCCCGCCTCGGCGGTCCGGCCGATCCCGACTTCGTCGACTGGCTCGCTGTGGAGCGGGTGGACGGCCGCGAGTACGATATTGGCCTTCACCGCCGCTGGCTCGATCCCACCCGTCCGCTCGCGGAAGCCGTGCTGAAGCCCGCCCACGGCGTAGTCGTCACCTCCGCTACCCTTCGCGGGGCACAGGACTGGGAGACCGCCGAAGCCCGCACCGGCGCCCGTCATCTCGCGAATGCCTGCCAGCGGTTTTCCACCGAAAGTCCGTTCGACTATGCCGGCAACAGCGAAGTCCTCATCGTGACGGATTTGAAGCGAGGAGACGCCGCCCAGCTCGCTGGCGCCTACGCCCGCCTGATCGAGGCCGCCGGGGGCGGAACGCTCGGCCTTTTCACCGCGATCCAGCGGCTGAAGGCGGTCTATTCCCGGATCGGCGACCGCCTCGCCAGAGCCGGCCTGCCGCTCTACGCGCAGCATGTCGACCCGATCGACACCGGAACGCTCGTGGACATCTTTCGCGACGATCCGCGCGCCTCGCTGCTCGGGACGGACGCCTTGCGCGACGGAGTCGACGTTCCCGGCCACTCGCTTCGGCTGGTGGTGATGGAGGGCGTTCCCTGGCCGCGCCCGACCGTGCTCCACGCAGCGCGCCGGGCCGTCGGCGGAGGCCCGGCCTATGACGACGGCGTGGTTCGGGCGCGCCTCGCCCAAGCGTTCGGGCGCCTCATCCGCCGAAGCGGCGATACCGGGATGTTCGTGCTCCTCTCAGCCGCAACCCCGTCGCGCCTGCTCAACGCATTTCCTCCGGGCGTAAGGGTCAGCCGAGTGCCGCTCGACGTTGCAATCGAGCGGGTGCGTTCGCGCCTTTCCACCGGCCCCGCTTTAGGGCATGCGGGCGGAATAACCGCAGCCGAAGGCGTGGAATGAAGACTCTGACGCTGCTCCGCCACGCCAAGTCCACCTGGGACGATCCCGTCGCTCGGGATTTCGACCGCCCGCTCAACCCACGCGGGCGCAGGGCGGCGCAAACGGTAGGAAGGGAGATGCGGGCCCAGGCTCTCGGCTTCGACAAGGTGCTCGCCTCCCCGGCAGTTCGGGTGATCGAGACTCTCGAGGAGGTCGGCCGCGGCTACGGCGAGGCTCTCCAGCCGGCATACGACCAGCGTCTCTACCTCGCCTCTGCCGACGCCCTTCTCGACCTCGTCCGGGCGACGGACGACCAGGTGAACCGGCTCCTGATCGTCGCTCACAATCCGGGCCTGGAGAGGCTCGTGCTTCTCCTTACCGAGCGCGGCTCAGGCGAATTGCGCGACCAGGCGGAGATCAAATATCCCACGGCGACTCTGGCTGAGATCAGCCTTCCGGTGGAGCGGTGGGCCGAGGTGGCGGAGGGGTGCGGCACCCTCACCCGTTTCATCCGCCCGCGCGATCTCGATCCGGAGCTTGGGCCCGACGAGGACAGTTACTGAGGCGCAGTCGAGTCGAGGGCCTCGGTCAGCATGTTCCTGAGCGAGCGCAGCTCCGCGGCCGGGAACTCCGCCTGCTGATTGGGCGCACTCTGAGGAGGGGTGGGTGCTTCACCGCCCCCCTCGCCGCTCGAAAGGAGCTGCTGAACTCCGCGGATCGTATATCCGTCCTGGTTCAGAAGGCGGTGGATCCGGTGGGCGAGAGCAACGTCGGCGGGCCGGTAGTAGCGGCGGTTGCCGGCGCGCTGAAGCGGGCGAAGCTGCGGAAAGCGCGTTTCCCAGTATCGAAGGATGTGCTGCGGGACACCGAGGTCCGCGGCAAGCTCGCTTATCGTGCGAAAGGCGTGATCGCTCTTGCCGGGCGAATCCGCCATGCGTTTGTCAGCCGCCCTTGACGATCCGTTCGCGCATCAGCTGGCTCGCGCGGAAGGTAAGAACCCGGCGCGGTGCGATCGGCACTTCGACTCCGGTCTTCGGGTTGCGGCCGATCCGCTCGCCCTTGTCGCGAAGGATGAAGCTCCCGAATCCGGAGATCTTCACGTTCTCTCCGTTCGCAAGAGCGGCGCACATGTGGTGGAGAATCCGTTCGACGAGGCTCGCCGACTCGGCGCGCGAAAGGCCGATCTCGCGATGTACGATATCCGCAAGGTCAGCCCGCGTCATCGTACCGGCATCTACCTGCCTTATGGTTCCAGCATCGGCCATTTTCGTTCCCCTCCCCGGGTAAGCGGAAAAACCCTAATCCACCTTTAGCGCAAGTGCAACGAATCACTGCGACCGGCAGAGCCTAATAACGGACGACCGCCGCCCCCCAGGTGAAGCCGCCCCCCATTGCCTCAAGGACGAGGAGGTCGCCGCGCTTCACACGGCCGTCCCTCACCGCGACGTCGAGGGCGAGCGGCACGGACGCAGCCGAGGTGTTGGCGTGCTGGTCGACCGTCACAACCACCTTTTCCGGCGGGAGGCCCAGCTTCTTGGCTGTCGCGTCGAGGATTCGCTTGTTGGCCTGGTGCGGAATGACCCAATCGATCTCGTGCGTGTGGTGGCCGGCCGCGACCATCACTTCATTGAGGACCGATGCGAGGTTCACCACCGCGTGGCGGAACACCTCCTTGCCCTTCATTCGAAGCTTGCCGACCGTTCCCGTCGTGGAGACTCCGCCGTCGACGAACAGAAGGTCGTTGTGGCGCCCGTCGGCGTGGAGCTTGGTGGCCAGGATTCCGCTGTCTTCGGTGTCCTCAGCCTTGAGGAGAATCGCTCCCGCTCCGTCGCCAAACAATACACAGGTCGTGCGGTCCTCCCAGTCGAGGATCCGGCTGAAGGTCTCCGAACCGATCACCAGCGCGTAATCCGCCATTCCGCCCTTCACCATGCTGTCGGCGACCGAGAGGGCGTAGAGGAAGCCGGTGCAGACCGCCGCCACGTCGAATGCGATGCAGTCGTCGATTCCAAGCGCCGTCTGGACGATCGTCGCGCTGGCCGGGAAAGTCTGATCGGGAGTCGCGGTCGCCAGAACGATCAGGCCCACCTGATCCGCCGACACTCCAGCCGATTCCAAGGCGTTGCGGGCGGCTTCGGTGGCGAGAGTCGCCGTGGTCTCCCCATCGGCGGCGATGTGGCGGGCCTCTATTCCCGTCCGCTCGACGATCCACTCGTGGGTCGTGTCGACTCGCTCGGCAAGTTGCGCATTGGTGACGCGGTTCGGCGGAAGCGCCGAGCCGGTGCCGGCGATCAGGGAACGGCGGCTCACTGCGCGGACACCGGCCGCTCGCCATGCGCGCGGATATTGTCGAGATCCTCGGTGATCTTGCGGGTGAGGTCCTCACGGACCATGCGCGCCGCAACCCGGATCGCGTTCGCCACGCCCTTGGCGTTCGCGTTGCCATGGCTCTTCACGATCAGCCCGTTCAAGCCGAGAAACACCGCGCCATTATGATTGTTGGGATCCAGGTGATGGCGCAGCAGCTCCGTCGCGGGCCGCGAGATCAGGAAGCCGATCTTGGAGCGCACCGAGCTGGTGAAAGCGCGCTTCAGAAGATCGGTGACGAAGCGGGCGGTCCCCTCCGCGGTCTTGAGCGCGATGTTCCCGGAAAACCCGTCGGTCACGATCACGTCCACGTCGCCGGTGGAAAGCTTGTCGCCTTCGGTAAAGCCGTCGAAGCGCATACGCAGATAATCGGCATCCCGAAGGATCGCCGCCGCTTCCTTGAGCTCGTCCGTACCTTTGAGTTCTTCGGTGCCGATGTTGAGCAGGCGCACCCGGGGTCTTTCCAGATCAAGCACCACGCGTGAATAGGCCGCGCCCATGACGGCGAACTGAACCAGGTTCTTGGTGTCGCTCTCGGTATTGGCGCCAAGGTCGAGCATGACCAGATCGTTCTCGCCCAGCGTTGGAAGCAGTGCCGCTAGCGCCGGGCGGTCGATGCCCGGCATGGTTCGAAGCGCGAGCTTCGACATCGCCATCAGAGCGCCGGTATTCCCCCCCGATACCATCGCATGCGCCTCGCCGGCTTTCACAGCGGCGATGGCTCGCCCCATGGAGGTGGTCTTCGCTCGGCGAAGGGCCTGGCTGGGTTTGTCGGTGGGCGCGATGACGTCGTCGCAGTGGACGATTTCCGTCACCTCGCCGAGACCGGAGTGAGTCTCGATCTCGACGCGAATCTTCGTCTTGTCGCCGAAAACGAGGAAGCTCAGGTCCTGGCGGCGGCGGTAAGCCTGGGCAGCCCCGGCCAGCATGACCGCCGGCCCCGAATCGCCACCCATCGCGTCTATGGCGATCCGCGGCGTGGTGCCCAACGTCTTGCTCCCGCCTTTTCCGTGAACTCTTCTACTTAGGCGTCGACCGGTCGGATCTCGCGGCCGTTATAGTGGCCGCAGCCTGCGCACAGATTGTGGGGCAAGCGAAGCTCGCCGCAATTCGGGCATTCCTGGTAGTTGGCCGGCTTCAGCGCGTGATGGCTGCGGCGCATATTGCGCTTCGACGGCGAGGTTTTTCTTTTAGGGACGGCCATCCGGGCACCTGTTCCAATAGCTTCGAGTTCATGATTCGGGCGAGCGGGCGCCAGTATCAACGGCTGTGGGGGCCGCGGGCCTGGCGGCCGGTGCTCGCTCGTAAGGCCACCCTCCCAAGCAGAACTGGGGTGGGAGCCCGAGCGCAGCCGCCTATAGCGATTTCCGGCGCTGTTGCAAGCGCAGCCTCGGCCGCTAAGCTGACCGCCAGCCAAGGAACCAAAGCCATGATTTTGCCGATCACCCTCACCATCGCGGGCGCCGCGGCACTGCTCCACATCTGGTTGAGCCTCAGGGTGAGCCACCTGCGCCGGCTTCACAAGGTATCGATCGGCGACGGAGGGCACGAGAGCGTGCGGACCCGAATGCGGGCCCACGCCAATTTTGCCGAATCCACTCCGATCTTCCTGATCCTGCTCGCTGTGGTCGAGCTCGCGAAGGGAAGCTCCATCTGGCTGTGGCTGGCGGCCATCCTGTTCATCCTGGCCCGCCTCGCCCACCCGTTCGGAATGGAGCGGCCGGCGCCCAATGCCCTTCGAATGGGCGGGGTCGCGGTCACCTGGCTCGTGCTTCTGGCGCTCGGCGCCTATGCGATCGCCCTGCCCTATGTGGAGCGGACGCCCCCGCGCGTCACCTATGCACAGCTGCTCGGCGGAGGGGCCTAGCTTCGACCCAGCACCCGGTCGGCGACGAAGGGGTTGCTTCGCCGCTCGTGCGCGAAGTTGCTGACTGGGCCGTGGCCTGGAAGGAAGGTAGTGTCGTCGCCGAGCGGCCAGAGCTTGGTGGTGATGGCGTCGATCAGATCCTGATGGTTCCCCTTCGGGAAGTCGGTTCGGCCGATCGACCCCTGGAACAGCACGTCGCCCACGATTGCGAGCTTGGAGGGCGGGTGGTGGAAGACGATGTGCCCCGGAGTGTGGCCGGGGCAATGGTAGACGTCGAAAACCAGTTCGCCCACGGTGACCGTGTCGCCCTCGTCCAGCCAGCGGTCGGATTCGAACGGCTGCCCCACGATTCCGTAGCGGGCGCCGTCTTCGGCCAGCCGGTCGATCCAGAACTTGTCGGCGATGTGCGGCCCCTCGATCTTCACGCCTAGGTCGTCCGCCAGGATCTTAGCCGATCCGCAATGGTCGATATGCCCGTGGGTGAGCAGGATCTTCTCGATGGTCACTCCCTGGCTCTTGGCCGCGGCCTTCAGGCGCTCGATATCACCCCCGGGATCGGTGAAGGTGCCCTTCATGGTGGAGGTGCACCAGATGAGGGCGCAGTTCTGCTGGAGCGGAGTTACCGGGATAATCGCGGCCTTAAGCGTCGAAGCGGTCATAGCGCCTCGTAGGCAATCGGCATGTGGCGGTCGAGGGTTCGGGAGAGGTCCGGAAGCGGATATTTGAGCCCGGTCGCGCAGTTGAACAGTACTGCCTGGTCGTCGGCGGTGACGAGGCCTTCGGCGAGCGCCTTCCTGTAAGCAGCCAGAGTGGCGCCACCCTCCGGACAGAGCAGGAAGCCGTCCTGAGTGGCGGCATCGTGCACGGCCTGGGTCAGCTCCCCGTCCGAGACGGCCATCGCGAAACCGCCGCTTTCGCGCACCGCGTCCAGGATCAGGAAGTCTCCGACTGCCTTGGGCACACGGATGCCGGCAGCGACGGTGTGGGCATTCTCCCAGCGCTCGGCGTGGCGCTCGCCTGCCTCCCAGGCTTTCACCATCGGAGCGCAGCCTTCCGCCTGCACCGCCACCATGCGCGGCCGTTCAGGCCCAATGAAGCCGATCGCCTCCAGCTCGGCAAAGGCCTTCCACATGCCAATGAGGCCGGTGCCTCCGCCGGTGGGGTAGAAGATCACGTCGGGCAGGGTCCAGCCGAGCTGCTCGGCAAGCTCCAGGCCCATCGTCTTCTTGCCCTCGATCCGGTACGGCTCCTTCAGGGTCGACATGTCGAACCAGAAGCCCTTCGCAGCGCCCTCGCCCACGATCTTGCCGCAGTCGTCGATGAGGCCATTGACGCGGTAGACCCGCGCGCCCTGAGCCCCGATCTCCCTCACGTTGATCTCGGGCGTGTCGTCGGGACAGAAGACGACCGTCTCGATTCCCGCGCGGCTCGCATAGGCGGCGAGCGCGGCGCCCGCATTGCCGTTGGTCGGCATCGCGATCCGGGTGACTCCCAGCGCCTTGGCCATCGACACTGCCATCACGATTCCGCGGGCCTTGAAAGAGCCGGTCGGAAGCCGCCCCTCGTCCTTCACAAGCACGTTGCCGCCGCCCGCTTGCGGCAGTGAGAGGAGCGGAGTGGCGTTTTCGCCCAGGCTCACCACATGCTCCGCGGCGCGGACGGGAAGCAGCTCCCGGTACCGCCACATGTCGAGGGGCCGCTCAGCAAGTGCCTCGTTCGTGAGCGCCGACTTGACGCCTTCGAGGTCGTAGCGAACGAGCAGCGGGCGTCCGGCGCGGGAAAGGCCCTGCAGCCGGTCCGCCTCGTAACGCTCGCCGGTCATCGAGCATTCGAGATGGGTGACGAAGGTGGGCCGCTCGGCCGTCAGATTTTCGTCATAAGCGGGCAAGGGCTTTACTCTCCAAGCGCCGCATAGGTGATCAGCCGGTAGCGGTAGCGCTGCTGCTCCCGGATATTGGCGGCGACCTTGCCGTGGAGGTTCTCGTCCCACGTCGCCCAGCGGGTGATGAACGCATCCGCCCGCTTCTGATCGCCCGAGTCCTGGATGGCCAGCACTTCCTTGAGCAGGCTCTCCACCGCGGCAGGGTAGCGCTCGTAATCGATGCTGAGCTTCGAAGTGGCCGGATCGAAGCGGAGCACGCCTTTGTCGAGGAACCAGTTCCACTGCATCAGCTGCATGGTGTTGTAGGCCTGGTCGCGGCGCGGCTTGTTGTTCTGGAGCACGCGGGAGATGCCGCTGGCATAGTGGGAGCGAAGCTGGTCGGCGGTGAAATAGCCGCTGCGCAGAAGATGCGGCCCGGCGAAGAGGGAGACGAGGTCCGCCTTCATCTCCTCGATCAGGTTCGCGTCCGCGCCGAGCGCCTCGTCCAGGTCGCGGCCGTCGCGGGTGCGGTCGACGCCCAGATAATGGCCTACCTCGTGCCACAAGGTGCGGTTGAAGTTGGAGTCGGCGGTGAGGTGCCCGGCGAATTGCGGAGCCACGGCGGCCGCGAACGTGTTGCCTGCAGCACCGAAGATCTCGGGCGCGCGCATGATGTTGGCGCGAAGCAGGATGGTTCGGCCGTAGCGGTTGGCGAGATAGGCCTCGTTGGGAAGGATCGTCGCGGTGTTGCCGCCGCGCGACTGGCCGAAATCGGCGACGACGTCGTAAACCCCGACCGGGATCTCCTCGCGCACCTTTTTCTTCCGGTCGTAGGGGAGCGCGTCCTCGACCGCCTGCATTCCGGCCAGCGCCTTTTGCAAAGCAGCCCCCTCTTCGCGCCGAGCCGCGAGCACGTTCAGAGCGTAAAAGGCGCGGGTCCCGAGGAGCTCGTCGTCGTAGGTCTCGTAGGAGCCGATCTGGGCGTTCAGATTCTTGAAGCGGCCGGTGATCCAGGCGGCGTCCCCCGATTCGTAATCATCGGACAGAAGATCGCGGGCCCGGTTGCGCAGGTAGCGCGCGAACTCCCAGTCGTCGGCCTCGACCGAGTCGGCGGCCTGGTTGAGCAGCCCGTGGGCGCGGATCATCTCATCCGCCCAGTTCACCGAATAGGGAAGCGCGTAGAGGGTGGCGCGGTTCGGCCTGGCGGCGAGCCGCTGCAGCTTGGCACGGAGGCCCGGACGGAGGGTGTCAAGCACAGGATATTGGCGAAGCCTTGCAAGGTCCCGCTGCAGGCTGGCCGCGTCCGCCCGGCGGACGACGGAGCGAAGGTCCGTGAGGGAGGCGCGCTCGCCGGGATTGGCGGCCATGAAGGCTTCCAGCTCCGCCTTGGTGAGGTCCCACGGGTAGACGTTCTTGCCCGGAGGCGCTTCCTCCACGGCAAGGAACGGCTCCCGCTTGTTGTCGAGCGTGGTGGCGATCGGCCCCTGGAACAGCCTGTAGAGCGTTGCGAGGTTGCGCGAATGCGGGTCGCGCGCCTGCGCCAGCCGGGCCTTTGCGGCGAGCGCCTGCCGGTGCTTCTGGTCCTCGTAGACGCCCTGGAAGATGCGCCCGACCTCGATCAGCTTTGCCACCGCCTGACGCTCTCCCGCACTCAGGTGCGAGATGTCCGGAGCGAGGCGGGTCGTCTGAGTCTTGTCGAGGATCTGCTGGACCTGCGCTGGCGACCAGACAGCGCGTGCGGGCGCCGGGGCTTGCGCGGATCGCTGCGCGAGAGCCGGGGCCATGGAAGCCGCGGCAGCCGTTGAGAGAATCAGCAGGGAGACGAAGTTGTTCATTCGAGGCGCCTTTCGAAGTTAGCCGCTTTCAGCACTCGACGACGTTGACGGCAAGGCCGCCCTGCGACGTTTCCTTATAGCGCTCGTTCATGTCGAGGCCGGTCTTGCGCATGGTTTCGATCACCTGGTCGAGGCTCACCCGGTGCGTTCCGTCGCCGACCAGAGCGAGGCGCGAGGCCTCCAGCGCCTTTATCGCGCCAACCGCGTTGCGCTCGATGCACGGCACCTGCACGAGCCCGCCCACGGGATCGCAGGTAAGGCCGAGATTATGCTCCATCCCGATCTCGGCGGCGTTCTCGACCTGCTTCGGAGTGCCGCCGAGCGCCGCGGTCAACCCGGCCGCTGCCATCGAGCAGGCAACTCCGACCTCGCCCTGGCAACCTACCTCCGCGCCGGAGATGGAGGCGTTCTCCTTGAACAGCGAGCCGACGGCAGCGGCGGTGAGTAGGAAGACCTGAACGCCCTCGTCCGAAGCTTGGGGGGTGAACCGCTGATAGTAGCGCAGCACCGCCGGTACGATTCCCGCCGCGCCGTTGGTGGGCGCGGTGACCACCCGGCCGCCGGCGGCATTCTCCTCGTTCACCGCGAGCGCCCATAGGTTCACCCAGTCGAGGACGGTCAGAGGATCGGAGAGGCTACGCTCGGCCCGCTCCATCAGAAGCCGGTGGAGGGCAGGCGCCCGGCGCTTCACCTTGAGGCCGCCGGGAAGGATGCCGTCTATGGCGATCCCGCGGTCGATGCAGCCGGACATCGCATCGACGATTGCGGTCAGGCGACGGTTGATCTCCGCGTCGGAAAGGCCCGCCCGCTCATTGGCCCGCGCGATCTCCGCGATTGTGAGCCCCTCCCGCTCCGCGATGGCAAGCAGCTCGTCGGCGCAGTGGTAATTGTACGGAATGTCCCAAGCGCCTTCCGGAGGCGCGTTGCGCGCGATCGCGGCCTCGTCCACCACGGCTCCGCCTCCGGTCGAATAGTAGATCTTGCTTTCGAGCTCGTTCCCATCTGCTGCTCGAGCCGTAAAGCGCATCCCGTTGGAGTGGTGCGGCAGGCGCTCGCGCTGCAGGAACCGCATGTCGCGAGCCTCGTCGAAAGCGACCGGGTGCTTGCCGGCGAGCTGGAGAGAGCCCATTTTGCGAACCGCATGCACGATCAGGTCCGCTTCGTCGGGGTTCATCATGTGGGGGCGCTGCCCGCACAGGCCGAGAAGGATGGCACGGTCGGTAGCGTGGCCTTTCCCGGTCAGGGCCAGTGAGCCGTAGAGATCGACCTCCACCTTGTGTGCGCTTTCGAGCAGCCCTTTCGCGGCCAGCATCTCGACAAAGTCGCAGGCGGCCGTCATCGGTCCCATCGTATGCGAGCTGGAAGGGCCGACCCCGATCTTGAAGAGATCGAAGACACTGGAAACCACCCGGATTCTCCTTTGCGCCGACATGGCCCCGCCGCGGGCCAATGGCAAGCGGCGGGCGGATGATTGACCTTACGTCTCCCTTCGTCCTGCTGGACGATGTCCGAGCCGAGGGAGCGCAGCCGGCTCGGCTATACCAACGACCAATGGAGGTCATCGAAGCTCGGGAACCTGAAGCGGTACGCGAAGCGCTCGATCGGCTTCGGGAAGCCCCAAGGCGCGGCCTCCACGCTGCCGGGTTCCTTTCCTACGAAGCCGGCCACGCGCTCGAGCGCAAGCTGGCGCCTCTGGCCGGGCAAGCGCCCCCGCATGCTCCGCCGCTTTTGTGGTTCGCCCTGTTCGAGCGGCACGAGCAAGTCGAACAAGTCGGAGCTCTGCTTCCCGACCCGGAGTCCGCCTGGGTTTCAGCTCCCAGTCCGCTGATCGATCGGAGCGCCTATGAGGCAGCTGTCGCGCGGGTGAAGGCGCATATCGAAGCCGGCGATGTGTACCAGGCGAACCTCACCTTCGCTTCGGAGGTCGCCACGGCCGGGAACCCGCTGGCCGTCTACGCCTCCGTCCGCGCCCGAGCCCGGGCCGGATTTGGAGCGGTGGTGTTCACCGGCCAGCATTGGCTGCTCTCCTTTTCCCCGGAGCTTTTCTTCACCATCGAGCAGGGCCGAATCACCACCCGGCCGATGAAGGGCACGGCCGCGCGCGGGCATGATGACAAGGCTGCCATCGAGGCCTTGCGCGGCGACCCGAAACAGCGGGCCGAAAACCTCATGATCGTGGACCTCCTCCGCAACGACCTATCGAAGGTGTCGAAGCCTGGGACGGTAAATGTGCCGGCGCTGTTCGAGATCGAAACCTATCCGACCGTCCACCAGATGACCTCCACGGTGACCGCTGAACTGGAAGAAGGAGTCGGTCCGGTCGACGCGATCGAGGCGATCTTCCCCTGCGGCTCCATCACCGGGGCGCCGAAGATACGGGCGATGGAGATCGTGGCCGACGTCGAGAACCACCGGCGCGGGGCTTATACCGGGTCGATCGGGAGGCTCGATCCGGATGGAGACGCAGCGTTCAATGTTGCCATACGAACCCTGGTGATGGAGGCTGGAACGGACCGTGCCGTGCTCGGGTTGGGCTCCGGGATAGTGGCCGACAGCAGCGCCGACTCCGAATGGCGCGAATGCCTGGCAAAAGGAGCGTTCGTGGCCGACCCGCACCGGCAATTCGATCTCATCGAGACTATGCGCTTCGACCCGCACGAGGGCCTTCTGGAGCTCGAGCGCCACCTCGCCCGGTTGAAGGCTAGCGCTCAGGCCCTTGGCTTCACATTCGACCGGCACGGCGCTCGCAACGAGCTTCAGGCGGCAACCTTCCGGTTAAGGGAGCCGCGCCGGATCCGACTCCTTCTGTCGCGGACTGGGATGCTTTCCCTGGAGGGGCGGCCGCTCCCTGATCCACTTCCGAAGCCAGTGGAGGTGGCTGTGGTTCCGCTCCCTGTCGCCAGCGACGACTTCCGCCTTCGTCACAAGACCAGCGACCGGGCTTTCTACGACGAAGCTCGAAAGAAGAGCGGCAAGGCGGAAGTGCTGTTCCAGGACAAGGATGGCTTCCTCACCGAGGGGAGTTTCACCCACATATTCGTCGAGCGGGGCGGCCGGCTGCTCACTCCGCCTTTGTCCCGCGGCCTGCTTCCCGGAATCCTGCGCGCCCGGCTAATCCAGGAGGGAGAGGCCGAGGAAAAGGACCTTACCCCTACTGATCTGGCTTCGGGTTTCTATATAGGCAATGTGCTTCGCGGCCTGATGCGTGCGGCGCTCTGTCAATAAAAGGCCCTTTTGTTTCATGAAGATAGACCGACGAATGTTACTTGGAGCGGGCGGAGCCGGGCTTTTCGGCGGGTACGCCCTGTTCGGCGGCAACCGGCCGAGCCAGGCCAAGGGCCGCTTCGAAGTCGCCTACAGCGACGAGCAGTGGAAGAAGCGGCTCTCGCCCCAGCAATATGAGGTGCTTCGCCGCGAGAAAACCGAACGCGCGGGATCGAGCCCGCTCAACAAGGAGAAGCGCAAGGGCACGTACGCCTGCGCGGGCTGCGGCCTTCCGCTCTATTCCTCCGCGACGAAGTTCGAGAGCGGCACCGGCTGGCCGAGCTTCTGGAAACCCTTGCCGAACGCCATCGGCACTCGCGAGGACAACAGCCTTCTCTTCAAGCGGACCGAGGTCCATTGCCGCCGCTGCGGCGGTCACCTCGGCCACGTCTTCGACGACGGTCCCAAGCCGACGGGCCTTCGCTACTGCATGAACGGCGCTGCAATGAGGTTCATCCCCGCATGAGATACTTGATCGCACTCGCAGCGCTCGCCGCGGCCGCGCCGGCTACAGCAAAGACCGAAACCGCGGTTCTCGCCGGCGGCTGCTTCTGGGGAATGGAAGCCGTCTTCGAACATGTGAAGGGCGTCAACAGCGTCGTCTCCGGCTATGCCGGAGGAGCGGCGAAGGACGCCACTTACGACAAGGTCAGCAGCGAAAAGACCGGTCATGCCGAGGCGGTCCGGATCAGCTACGATTCGAGCAAGATCAGCTATGCCGATCTACTTCGCGTCTATTTCACCGTCGCGCACGATCCGGCGCAGCTCAACCGGCAGGGTCCGGATGTCGGGCCCAGCTACAGGTCCGCCATCTTCCCGCAGAACGCCGAGCAGCGGGCTGCGGCCATGCAGGCGATCGCGCAGCTGAAGGCTAGCCGAAAGGTCGTGACGAAGATCGAAAGCGGGCCCTTCTTCCCTGCCGAAGCCTATCATCAGGACTTCATGAAGAAGAACCCGCGCCACCCCTATATCCTGGCGCATGACGTGCCCAAGGTGGCGGCGTTGAAGCAGCGCTTCCCCGCCCTCTACCGCTAGGTCGGCATCGGGAACCGGAGGAGGCGGCCCTCCACCGGTACCAGCGCCTGGGCACGTGCGCCCACCGCCCGGACGATCTCGGGATGTGCCGCATCGAGGCCGCCGGTCAGCGATCCGAAGGCAGGGAGGATGATCTTCGTGTCGCTTGCGACGAAGCAGCGGCGCGAGATCTGACGGCCGCGCCGAGTGATCCGAAGCTTCGGGTGGAAATGGCCGGAAAGCTCCGGCCGGGTCTCCGCAGGATCGGCCTCGTGCCTCAGCACCAGCCCGTCCACCTCCGCCTCCTCCGCAAGATCGCCGCCGCACCGGTCCGCGAAGACCGGATCGTGATTGCCCGTGATCCAGGTCCAGCGGGTGGCGGAAGTGAGCGCGATCAGCATCGCCCGAGCCCGCTCGGGCAGGCGGTCGCAGCCGTGGCGGTCGTGGAAGCTGTCGCCGAGGCACCAGATTTCCGCCGCGCTGGTGGCCTCCGTCAGCAGAGTCAACTCTCTTAGAGTCGCCATGCTGTCGTAGGGGGGGAGCATCTGCCCCAGGCGCGCGAACCAGCTAGCCTTTTCAAGATGGAGATCGGCCACGAGCAGCGCCTGGCGCGCGGGCCAGAAGAGCGCGCCCTGGGGCAGCGCCATCAATTTGTGGCCGCAGAACGAAAAGGGAACCATGGCCCCGGTATAAACAGGCCGCCCCCGCTTTCAAGCAGTCAGTCCTGCCCCTTCTCCTTGTTTTCCGTAGGCAGGAAGCGTGAGAAGAGCTTGAGCAGCGTCAACAGCAGCAAAGCCAGGCCGGCGCCGACCGCCACCACGAGGTACTGGCCAAGCCCGCACGCGATGCCGATCGCGGCGGCGATCCAGATGTTGGCCGCGGTCGTCATGTTTATCACCGTCCCGCGGCGAACGAAGATCAGGCCTGCAGCGATGAACCCGATCGCCTGGGCGAGACCTTGGATCGAGCGGAGGGGATCGGGCGCATATTGCTCCGTTCGAAGCTGTTGGTAGACGATCAGGGAGGAGACCATGATCATCGCGCTGCTCAGCGCCACAAGGGCATGCGTCCGGATGCCCGCGTCGTGGCCCCTCATCTCCCGGTCGAAGCCCAGCATCAGCCCCAGGCCGGAGGCGAGGCCGAGCCGAAGAAGAAGCTCGGTCCAGGTGAAATGATCGATCGCGCCGCCGCCCATGGCGATTTGTTACAACGCGGCTACGGCCAGGCAAAGAAAATCCGGCGCCGGGACGAGCCGGCGCCGGATCGGAGGGACATTAGGCGTCCTGGGTTTCCCGCTGCTCCTGCGAGACGCTTTCGCGATCCTCGTTGCGGCTCTCAATGGTGTGTGAGGAGCCGCCGTTGATAGCGATCTTCCGCGGCTTCATCGCTTCGGGGATTTCGCGAACGAGGCCGATCGACAGCAGCCCGTCTCGCAGCTCCGCGTCCTCGACTCGGACG